>JBIQKQ010000061.1:0-6574 GCA_044506365.1 Hyphomicrobiales bacterium | reverse complement strand
GCTCGGCATGAATACCGGCCTCGGCGATGCGGTCGATCTCGGCTGGAAGCTCGCCGCGACGGTGAAAGGGTGGGGTGGGCCGCAATTGCTGGCCAGCTACGACGCCGAACGGCGCCCGGTTGGCCACCGCAACGTCGCCATGACCACGAATTTTTTCTCGGCACAGGACAGCTATGCCGGCGGGCTTGCGGCGATCGATGACGACAGCGACGCGGGCGATCGCCTGCGCACCGAGATCGGCGACAGGCTGGTCCGCGATGTCGGCGCCATGTTCCAGACCATCGGCCTGCAACTGGGTTACCGCTACGAGGACTCACCGATCGTCATTCCGGATGGTACGCCTGCGACGCCGGATCGCCCCGACACCATCGTTCCCTCCGCGCGGCCCGGCGCCCGCGCGCCGCATTTGTGGATGAGCGATGGTCGTTCCAGCCTTGATCTGTTCGAACGCGGCTTCACGCTGCTGCGCGTTGGCGCAGATGCGCCGGACGGAGCCGATCTTGCCGCTGCTGCCGCCGCGCGTGGCGTGCCGCTTGAAACCGAAAGTCTGGATGAGGCTGGCGCCGATGACCTCTACGCGTGCCGTCTCGCCCTGATCCGGCCCGATGGCCATGTCGCCTGGCGCGGTGACGCGGTTTCCGATGCGGGACAGATCATCGATCGCGTCCGCGGCGCCTGATCCGGGCGTCGGCGTCGACGGACAAAAAAACGGACGGCTTTCGCCGGCCGTGTTGATCGTCCGGGAACGATTTGCGTGCCGTCAGCGGTGCTGGACCACGATCTTGGTGCCGACCGGCACGCGTTCGTACAGATCCTCGATCTCGCTGTTCACCAGACGGAAGCAGCCGGACGACACGGCATGGCCGATGGTCTCCGGTGCGTTGGTGCCGTGCACGCGATACACGGTGGTGCCGATATAGAGCGCGCGCGCGCCCATCGGATTACCCGGTCCGCCCGCCATGAAACGCGGCAGATAGGGCTGGCGCTGGATCATTTCCGGCGGCGGCGTCCAGTCCGGCCATTCCTGCTTGCGGCTGATCTTGTGGATGCCGCCCCACCGGAAGCCGTCGCGGCCGACGCCAACCCCGTAGCGGATCGCGCGGTTGCCGCCCTGAACCAGATACAGGAAGCGGTCATGCGTGTTGACGATGATCGTGCCGGGCGCTTCATGCGTGCGGTAGAACACCGCCTGCCGCCGATATTCGTAGGGTAGCACGAACCCGTCATTGCCGTCGTTGCCGGGATCGCGGTCGCGAATCGTCGGTGGCGGAACCTGTCCCGCTCCCTGCGCAATCACAGGTGCCGGCAGGGCGCACGCAACCACCACACCGGCACAGGCCAGCAAACGCATCCAGTTCATGTTGGAAACCCGATCCCCAAGACAAGATTGAGGTAAGTCTGAACCGAATATGTGGCAAAATTCAACATGTTCCCCCGCTCGACACGCCGCGAGCGGCAATGGCGCGAGGTGTGATTTTGCTGCCACATCGGCGCCCGTCGCGAGCAATCGCGACCGGAGCGCCGCCCGGCCGTCAGCGGGTCACTGCGCTTCGGGTCCGGCGCCGACAAAACCGGTAATTTTCCAGCCGCCGGCATCCTTCACGTAGCAGAGCTGGTCATTGCCGAGTGGAGACAGCACATCCGCCGAGATATAGCCGACCTTCCCGGACGGGGTGACGACCCGCACCAGCGGAACCTCGTTGGCCTTCGGCTGCGCCTGCTTCGGATCGGGCATGATCCGGATCAGCACGGCGCCAAGCTTTTCGCTTACCGGCGCATTGGCGCGCGGGGCGCTCCTCACCTCGATCTCGGGCTCGAGCGGATAGGCAAAGTCGCCCGGATCGGTGCCGGTCGCCTTGACGGCCTCCTCGAGCTGCTTCTCGTCGAATTGCGGGTCGGCCGGTGCACAGATCACGCCCTGCTTGCCGGGATAGGGCGTTCCGGTCGGGTCGAACGCGTAACCCTGCAGCATGTCCCAGCCGACCGGCTGCTTGCCGGTCAGGCCGATGGCCGCCGCGAGATTGTCGATGCCGGATTTTTTCTTGTCGGCCTGGTCGCCTTTTTCGCCGTCCCAAAAGAAGCCCTGCGCAACCACGAGCTTGGCGAGACCGGCGCGGTCCTTCTTCGCTGCCGTTTCACCGAGCTGCTTGCGGAAAGCCTCGAAGCTCGGATCGTTGACCGGACCGGGAATTTTGACGGAGATCGCCGTATAGGGCTTGGCCGGGGCGACGGGCGGTGGTCCCTTTTGCGGCGGTTGCTTCTGCTGCGCCTGCGCGCCGAACGGCGCTGCGAAAAGGAGGGCGGCGGCAAGGACGGTCGCGTGACGTGTAATCGCGTGGCGCATCTTTGATTCTCCGGGGCGGCTGCCGAGCGTAACGGGTAGGGCACGCAAATGCGACGGGTCTGCGGCGCCTGCCCAGATTATTTTCGCATCAGTTTCGCACCGCACACATCTCTGCGGATGCTAGAAACGCGCGGCATTTCACGCCAATCGGGCTCCCATGACACTCACATCTCCGCATCTGCTGCCGATCCTGCTGCTGTTCGGCTCCAACATCTTCATGACGCTCGCCTGGTACGGCCATTTGCGGTTCAAGGAACAGCCGCTGCTGATCGTCATCTTCGCAGCCTGGGGCATCGCATTCGTCGAATACTGCATGGCCGTGCCGGCCAACCGATGGGGCAGCGCCGTCTATACGACAGCGCAGCTCAAGACCATTCAGGAGGTGATCACACTGATCGTGTTCGCCGGCTTCTCCGTGGTCTATTTGAAGGAGCCCTTCACCTGGAATTATGCGGTCGGATTCGCCTTCATCGCGGTCGGCGCGTTCTTCGTGTTTCAGAAATGGTGAGCGGCGGTTTCTGCCGCCTTTCCACACGCCTCGCATTCGCTGGAGCGCTTCGGCCGGACGACCGGCAATGAGGGCCGTTATTTTGCCGGGGTCAGCCGCAGGATCCTGCCGGCCGCGTTGTCGGTGACGAGCCAGAGCGCCCCATCCGGGCCGGTGCGCACGTCGCGGATGCGCTCGCCCAGTTGCCGCAGCATGCGCTCCTCGCGCGTGACCTTCTCGCCATCCAGTTCGAGCCGCACCAGCGACTGCGTGCGCAGGCCACCGATGAAGGCGTTGCCCTTCCAACGCGGGAACAGGTTGCCGGTGTAGATGGTGAACCCGGATGGCGCGATCACCGGCGTCCATTGCCGGATCGGCTGCTCCATGCCGGCCTTGTGGGTGCCCTCGTGAATCTTCGCGCCACCGTAGTTGACGCCATAGCCGATCACCGGCCAACCATAATTCTTGCCCGCTTCGGGGATGTTGATTTCGTCGCCGCCCTGCGGTCCGTGCTCGTGCATCCACAATTTGCCGGTCACGGGATGCAGCGTAGCCCCTTGGCTGTTGCGATGCCCGTAGCTCCAGATTTGCGGCTTCGCTCCGGCGCGCCCGACAAACGGATTGTCCTCCGGCGCCGCGCCGTCCGGCGTGATGCGGATCACCTTGCCGAGATGGTTGTCGAGGGTCTGCGCGCTTTTCGATGCGAAGCCGTGATCGCCGGTGGTGAGAAACAGGTTGCCGTCGCGCGCCTGGACAATGCGGCAGCCGAAATGCAATCCGCGCGAGGGCGGGCCTTCCTGCTGGAAGATGCGCTGCACCTCGCTAAGCCGTGGCCTCGCCCCTGCATCGAGCTTCGCGCGCGCCAGCGACGTCTGCGCGCCGCCCTCGACCGGATCGGCGTAGCAAAAATAGATCGTGCGGTTGTTCGGAAAGTCGCTGTCGAGGATGACGTCCAGCAGGCCGCCCTGATTCTGGGCGAAGACCTTCGGCACGCCTTCGACCGGAGGC
Source organism: Hyphomicrobiales bacterium (assembly GCA_044506365.1). Taxonomy (GTDB): domain Bacteria; phylum Pseudomonadota; class Alphaproteobacteria; order Rhizobiales; family Xanthobacteraceae; genus Pseudorhodoplanes. Next base: position 2,735 of record JBIQKQ010000061.1, on the reverse strand, counting down.
GACAGCTTGCCGTCGCGGCTGGCGATGCGCATGCGGCCGGGCCGCTCGGTCACGAGCATCCGGCCGTCCGGCAGGAAGGCAAGCGCCCACGGATAGGACAGGCCGGACACCACGGTCTCGACCCGAATATCGCCGAGGTCGGATTTGAACACCTGCTGCGCCTGAGCAGCGCTCGCTGCCAGCGCCACCGCAGCCGCGATTGCGTAACGTCTCATGTCCACCGCTCTCCGGACAGTCCGAGCCAACGGTAGGGGCCGTTGCATCGTTCCGTAAAGAGCACCGGAATGCGGCAACCCGCGATCACGGTCTTGCGATGCGCTCTGATGGAGATCTTACCGGTCGCGGAGCGCGGCGGCGATGCCGCCCATGCCGGCGAAAAGGAGAGCGATCAGGATCGCCAGCGGAAGCAGACCCTCCCGACCGGCCGCGAGCGCGCTCAGCGTATCCGCGCGCGCGGTGCCGATGGCTACCGCGGTGAGGGCGACCACTATGCTGATCACAAGCGCCGCGGTCATCAACAGATGCGCGATCGCCAGCTTGCGTTTCGTCAATGGCCGGTGGTTTCGATCGGGATGACGGAATCCGATCCCGGCAATCCGGTCCCTTGTCATGACACGGCTCCTCGTGAGCGAATCAGCCCCAGGAGGCACCATCGTACGGAATGCTGGCCGCGCTCCGGCCGGAAAGCGGCGCAACGCGTCTACGCATATGGCGATTTGATGACAATGCGTTAACGCCGTCTTAAGCGTGAACAGACGTTAACGCTTCACTCCGCGGCGATCCTCAGTGCTTCCGGCCGATGATCCATCGACACGTGCAGCGGCGTCGCCGCGACTCGGGCGTGCCAGTCACGCAAGGCCGGGAACGGGCGTAGATCGAAATCGCATTGCTCGGCCAGATGCGTGTAGGAATAGAGCGCGACATCGGCGACCGAGTAGCGGTCTCCCGCCGCGAAGCGGTTGCGCGAGAGATGCTTGTCGAGCACGCTGAGTGATCGCTGCCCTTCCTCCATCCAGTCGTCGAGCGCGTGTTGCTGTAACTCGCGTCCGCCCTTGACGAGGCAGAGCCAGAAATAGGCCGCGCCGATATTCGGCACGATCGCGTGCTGCTCGAAAAACATCCATTGCAGCACGCGCGCGCGTTCGAGCGGGGTCTCGCCACCGAGATGGGAGCCCTCGGCCAGAAACCAGAGGATGGCGTTTGATTCCGCCAGATAGCGACCGGGCTCGATCTCCAGAAGCGGGATCTGACCGCTCGGATTCTTGGCGAGGAAGTCGGGTGTGTGAGTCTCGCCCTTGAGGATGTCGACTTCGACCAATGCATGCGGAAGCGCAAGCTGCGCCAGCGCAAGGCGCACCTTGTAGCAATTGCCCGAACGCTGCATCGAATAGAGCGTGTACATCCGTGGCTCCATCACCGTACTCACTACCGGTTTCCCGCCGCGGTCCTGCCGGTCAGCATGACGGGAACGACACAAGAAGAAAAGCCCGGCCTTTGCAAGGCGGGCCCGCGGCATCCCATCAGAAAATGACGTTCATTACGTGACACCGCACTGCAGCGAAATAAACGTTTCGTGTTTGCTGTAATCGCTTCAAACTGGAAACATCTTTCCGCTGTTATGCGGTCAAGCCCGCCGTGTTTGGACAGCGCCCCTCGACCGGTCCTTGCCCATCGAACCGCGTCACACAAAACGCCGTCACCCACCGGACTGCCGCCATTCCGGCCATCGCTTTTCGGAATGCGCCCATCACCGAATGTTGCTTGCAGCGCAGCAAAATGGGCATTACCAAGCCTGCGCAACTGCCCCGGAATGATCAAGTCATCCCAGCCGGAGACCCATCCAATGGCCTTCCTCGCCGACGCGCTCGCCCGCATCAAGCCGTCCGCCACCATCGCGGTGACCGACAAGGCGCGCGCGCTCAAAGCCGCCGGCCGCGACGTGATCGGGCTCGGCGCCGGCGAACCGGATTTCGACACCCCGGCCAATATCAAGGCGGCCGGCATCAAGGCGATCGAGACCGGCAAGGCCGCCAAATACACGGCGGTCGACGGCATCCCCGAACTGAAGGCGGCGATCGCGGCGAAGTTCAAGCGCGAGAATGGACTGGACTACAAGCCCTCGCAGATCATCGTCGGCACCGGCGGCAAGCAGGTGCTGTTCAATGCGCTGATGGCGACCGTCAATCCGGGCGACGAGGTGATCATCCCTGCGCCGTATTGGGTCAGCTATCCGGAGATCGTCGCGCTGCTGGGCGGCACGCCGGTGCCGGTTGTCACCACGATGGCGACCGGTTTCAAGCTGACGCCCGAACAGCTCGACAAGGCGATCACGCCAAAGACCAAGTGGCTGATCTTCAACTCGCCGTCGAACCCGACCGGCGCGGCTTATACGCGCGACGAGGTCAAGGCGCTGACCGATGTGCTGATGAAGCATCCGCAGGTCTGGGTGCTGACCGACGACATGTACGAGCACCTTGTCTATGACGACTTCGCGTTCACGACGCCGGCGCAGGTGGAGCCGCGACTCTACGAGCGCACACTGACGCTCAATGGCGTGTCGAAGGCCTATTGCATGACCGGCTGGCGGATCGGCTATTCCGGCGGCCCCGAGCACCTGACCAAGGCAATGGCGATGCTGCAGTCGCCGTCGACGTCCAATCCGTCGGCGGTGGCGCAATGGGCCGCGGTCGCCGCGCTGCCCGGTCCGCAGGACTTCATCGCAAACCACACCAAAA
>JBIQKQ010000060.1:0-18733 GCA_044506365.1 Hyphomicrobiales bacterium | reverse complement strand
CTCGTATTCCTGGGCGCGGCGCGACCACATGGTGCGCTTGACGCGGGCCCGGCCCTTCAGCGTCTCCAGAGCCTTCTTGACCACGGCGGGCTCGGACAGTTTGCGCATGCCGACCGACGCGATTTTCGCGGTCGGAACCCGCAGGGTCATCTTGTCCTTGACGAAGTTGATGACAAACAGCTCCAGCTTGGCGCCAGCCACCTCCTGCTCTTCGATCGCGAGAATCTGGCCGACGCCATGGGCCGGATACACGATGAATTCGTTCGTCTTAAAGCCTTGACGCTGGGTGGTCTTTTTATTGACGGTCATTCCAGAGGGTGCTCCTTCGCCAGCCGACTTGCCCCGGCTGGGCGCTGCTTTGGCCACGGGAGCTCCACGGCCGGCACGCCGGGAGCTTTGCGAGGTCCGCCGGGTCGTGGTGGCGGAAGGCTTCTTCGCCCGGCGATCGCTGCCGCGGGGCGCTTTCTTTGATTTTTGACGCGATTTGTTGGGCACAGGGTCGCGCGTGGGATTTCCACGCCCTCTTCTCGGACGGCTCCTCTGGAACGGACCCGAAAAAATAAGCTCCCCCGGAGGAAAATGGTAAAAGGGGGAGCATTGTTCCGGTTATGGCGTTCCGATGTCGCCAATATAGCACATTTTCCGCGAAAATCAATGTGTTAAGCCGGATGCGCGGCTTGTGCCGCGCCGCCGTCATGGAAAATCGACGACAGAATTAAGACAAAGCAGGCGTAACCGGGCTAATTCCCGGTTCCGGGTTCGGGCGAAAAATACTTTTCCTTGCCGGGCACCCCGTCCCATTCCTTATGGTCGGGGGGCGGCTCTTTCTTCGCCGTGATATTCGGCCAGGTCTTGGAATATTCGGCGTTGATCTGCAGCCATTTCTCCAGACCGGGCTCGGTGTCCGGCTTGATCGCCTCGACCGGGCATTCGGGCTCGCACACTCCGCAATCGATGCATTCGTCCGGATGGATGACGAGCATGTTTTCACCCTCGTAGAAGCAGTCCACCGGACACACTTCCACGCAGTCCATGTACTTGCAGCGAATGCAATTGTCGTTGACGACGTAAGTCATTCCATACCCAACCGGGATGCTGAATATTGCAGCGGTCCCTAGCGTACGGGTCAAGGGCGCGCAAGGGATTGGAGCGTGATCCGTCAGCCGTTCCCGGGTCGCTTCAGCCGTAGCAGTTCGCGCCGTTCCTGCTTGGTCGGCCGCCGCGCGGCGGCATCCGGTTCGCCGGGGAATGAAGGAGCGGGTGGTCGGGCCGGCGACAGATCCTCGAACAGGACCGCCGCCTCGGATGCCGCCCCGCGCCGCTCCGAGAATCCGGCAACGCGCAACACCCTGACGGCACGGTCGAGCGCGATGGTGACGACATCGCCGGTCCGGACCGCGCGGCTCGCGGCATCGATCCGGGCCCCGTTCAGGCGGACCAGACCGCCATCGACCAGACCGGCCGCCGCGCTGCGCGTGCGTACGACGCGCGCGTGCCACAGCCATTTGTCGATCCGCTGACGATCCAAAATCGCTCGCGCTTACCGGCGCTCCTTCGCATCCGCTTCAAGCTGCGCCTTCAGAGCCGCGAGCTTGGCAAAGGGAGAATTCGGGTCCGGCTCCCGTTCGCGCCGGTCCGGCCGCGGCCGACCGTCCTGGCGCGGCCGGTTGTCCGGTTTTACGAACCGCTGGGCGTCTGGACCGCCCTCGTGGCGGCGCGGGCGGCCTCCGCGATCTTTGCGTGGCGGCCGCGGCCCGTGCGGACGGTGGTCCTGGCGCCGCTCTTTGCCAGCCGCGGCCTCGGACGCAGGCGTCTGGTCGGCAGGCATTCCGTCGGACGCCGCCGCCTGCTGTTGCGCAGGCGTTCGCGGTCCGCCGCGGTGTTCGCGGCGATGGGGCCTGCGATTCGGTCGCTTCTCGCGGTTCTCGAACCGGCCGGGCCGCCAGACCTCGATCATCTCGGGTTCGGCCGACGCGGCGGCATCGGCGCCGCCTGAAGCAGCCGACGCAACGCCGTCACGGGCGACCTCACTGACAGGCGTTTCGCTTGCAGGCGTTTCGCTTGCAGATGGTTCGCTTGGAGTCGCCTCGCTCGCCGCTGCTTCGCCTGCGGGCGTTTCGCTTGCAGATGATTCGCCTTCGGGCGCGGCGGCGATGGCAGGTGCTTCGGTTTCGGGCGTGGCGCTTGCCGGTTCGTCGGTTGCAGCGGCCTCGGTTACAGGCACATCGCTCGCAGAAACCTCGCTCACAGAAGCCTCGTTCGCGGACTCCTCGGCCCTGGCCTGAGGCACCTCAGAGACTTCGCCCGGCACCTGCGTCTCGATGCCGGCTTCACTGGCACCCAACCCGACAGTGTCCACCGGCTCGGCAGATGGCTCTGTCGTCGTCGCCGGTGCTGCATCGCTTGCCATCTCGGCGGCCGGCATGTCTGCAGCGTCTGTTGTGGCCTCGGCGACCTGTGGCGGTGTGTCGGCGGCAGACGTTTCCGTCGGCGCCACCGGTTCGGGCGGCTTTGGCCGGCGCTCCATCCGATAGCCCAGCGAGCGCAGAATCGACGCGAAATCCTCACCGGACGATCCGACCAGCGAGGTCATGCCGACCGTAACCGTGAAGCCGGTGCCATCGAGCGCGCCCGGCGGCTTGATGCCCGGCGCATTGTCGCGCCATGCCAGCGCCGGGCGGATCAGATCGGCCAGACGCTCCAGAATGTCGACGCGCACGGCGCGCTCGCCCGCAACCCGGTAACCGGCGACCCGATACAGGTTTTTCTGAATGTCCTTGTTGGCCGCGATCGAGGTCCGGCCGCTCGACGCCAGTTGCTGCACCTCGTCGAGGCCGCGCATATCGCCGGTGTCGTGCTTGATCGCATAGAGCAAGGTCGCAAGGGCGCGCGGCGCGGGCTTGAGGAGCGGCGGGACATAGATGTGATAGGCGCCAAAGCGCACGCCGTATTTGCGCAGCGTGGCGCGAGAGTTCTGATCGAGCCCCTTTACGTCTTCGGCGACCTTTTGGCGTTCGAGGACACCAAGGTCCTCAATCAGCCGGTAGGCGACGCCCCGCGCAATGCCGGTCACGTCCTCGGCCGCAGCGAGCGAGGAGAGCGGTCCGAGCAGCTTCTCAATATGCGCCTTGACCCAAAGGTCGAGCCGCGCCTGCACCTGCTCGCGCGACGGGCCGGTGAGTTGCTCGTCGGCAAGGATCCGAACGCGCGGCAGCAGAATCTCGTCTCCCGGCGCCAGTTTTGCGACCGCATCACCGGTCCAGCGGATCGTGCCATCGGAGGTCAGGACGAATTGCTCGTCAGGCGCCTGCGACAGCCTGGTTGCGCGCGCATCGATCTCGCCGGCCAGGACCTTCTGTGCGGCGGCATGAAGCGCCTTCGCCTCAGATCCGCCTGCGGATGGGTCGGCTACAAAGCGGAAGCCTTCGAGGCGTCCGACCAGATGGCCTTCGACGGTGACATCGCCGGTTTTCGAGATTTCACTTTCCAATGTTGTGTTCTCGCGCAGGCGCCGCATCAAGACGCTGGTCCGACGATCGACGAAACGAGCGGTGAGACGCTCGTGCAGCGCGTCCGACAACTTGTCCTCGACCGCGCGGGTGACACCTTGCCAGTGATCGGGGTCGGCAAGCCAATCGGGCCTGTTGGCAACGAATGTCCAGGTTCGAACATGCGCGATCCGTGTGGAGAGTGAGTCGATGTCGCCTTCGGGGTGGTCCGCCTGCGCCACCTGGCGGGCGAACCAGTCGTCCGGGATTTTACCCTCCCTCATCAGAAATCCATAGAGGGTGGTGACAAGTTCGGCATGGTTCGCCGGCGCGATCTTGCGGTAGTCCGGAACCTGGCAAACGTCCCATAGCCGCTCGACCGCGGCGCGGTTCTTGGCCATCGCGCGGATGTCTTCGTCGCGCGCGGCATGGTCCAGCACCAGAATATCCTCCGCCAGCGGCGCACGGGTGAGGCCGGGCTCCGTCGGTATTTCAGACAGCGAGGCCTGCAGCGCGCCGACAGACGAAAAATCGAGTTCGGAATTGCGCCATTGCAGAAGCGTCAGCGGATCGAATGAATGACTTTCGAGGCGCTGCACCAGTTCGTCGTCGAACGGTGCGCAGCGCCCGGTGGTGCCGAAAGTGCCGTCGCGGGTGGCGCGTCCGGCACGTCCGGCAATCTGTGCAAGTTCGGCGGGGTTGAGGTTGCGGAACTGATAGCCGTCAAACTTCCGGTCCGACGCAAACGCCACGTGATCCACATCGAGATTGAGGCCCATGCCGATGGCGTCGGTGGCGACCAGGTGATCGACGTCGCCGGACTGGTAGAGCGCCACCTGCGCATTGCGGGTCCGAGGCGACAATGCACCGAGAACCACGGCGGCGCCGCCGCGCTGACGCCGTATCAGCTCGGCGATCGCGTAAACCTCGTCGGCCGAAAACGCGACGACGGCGGAGCGGCTGGGGAGCCGCGTCAGCTTGCGGTCGCCTGCGAATGTGAGTTGCGAAAGCCGCGGCCGCGACACGATGTTGGCGCCCGGCAGCAGCCGCTCGATCATCGGCCGGATGGTCGCGGCGCCGAGGATCAGGGTTTCCTCGCGGCCGCGCCGGTTCAGGATGCGGTCCGTAAAGACATGTCCGCGCTCGAAATCGGTCGCGAGCTGGATTTCGTCGATCGCGACAAACGCGGGATCGAGATCGCGCGGCATCGCCTCCACGGTCGAGACCCAGAAGCGCGGGTTGGGCGGCTTGATTTTCTCTTCGCCGGTGATGAGCGCGACGGACTCGGCGCCGATGCGGCCGGCAACCTTGTTGTAGACCTCACGCGCGAGCAGCCGCAGCGGTAGTCCGATCAGGCCGGAGGAGTGCGCGAGCATCCGCTCGATGGCCAGATGAGTCTTGCCGGTATTGGTGGGGCCAAGGACGGCGGTGACGCCGACGCCGCGCATGCGAGCATCGCTTCGAACGCCACTCGAAAATGAAATGGGCATCAAGAATCCGAAAACCGAGGTCTCATGAGGCGACGAACCACTGCGAGAAGGTGGGAGACCGATGCTTCAGCCGGCGAATGCGCCAGCTTTTCACCCGGTCTGTCTCACAACGCAACACCCGCAGATACATTTTGGCATCGCCGGTTAAGTTACGGAACGAGTCTGGAACGAATCGCGGCCGAATCGCTGACTCCGGGACGTTCTTGTCCGTTCACCACGACATATAGGGCATTGTCATCAAACCCTTCTAGATGGGGTGTCATTGAGCGATTCATGCCCCGTGGATGCGGCGTCAAGGATGAACGCCGGCGAGTCCAGAACCGCGATCGGGAGTCAACCCTTTTCCACAGCCCGGAATGTGGAGGATAACGGGAATATTGCAAGCGAGCGCCCGCGCGGTTCGGCATCAAACCCGGCCGATCCGCGCAAACATGACGCGCAATTCCTAATTCGTCTTCAGGCTCGCCCGGCTTGGCAGCGGCGAGACGGCAAGCTGCGTCGCCTGCAGAATTCCCTGTCCGACCGGCGTCGGGATCACGACCTTGAACGGGACCATCACCCGCGTCCCCGCGAGCGGGACCAGCCAGGCCTCCATGTCACGCTGGTCGATCAGATACTTGATCGCCGCCCGATTTGGCACATAGCCGGCGAGAGGGGCGAAATAGATCGCGCAGACGAGCGCCGGACCTGAATATCCTGCGGTTTGAATCTGCTCGATCCTCTTATAGGCAAGCGTCAGATCGTAGCGCATCCGGCCATCGAAAATCGCCGCATGCTGCTTGCAGACCTCCGGCGCCATCAGGCTGCCGTTTCCCGGAACCCGCAGAAGCGCGCCTGTCATCGGGTCCAGAACGTTGCGCTTGTGCGCCTCGGTCACGCGGATGCGCTCGGGATGCTCGACCATTGGCGGCACGATGGTGAGTTCCTTGATGGCGCCCCCGGCCATTTTCATCCGCAGGTCCTCGGACCGCTTTCCCCATTTGACGAAGATCGTGTAATCGGCCGGAGCGAATTGTCCGTTCCTGATGACGCCGCGCGAAGCCGTGGTGCCGTGGCCGGAGCTGAAAACTTGCGCCAGACCCGAGGTGGATCCCTTGGCTTCCGCCGAAAAGCGGTCCTCTTTCACATCGACCAGCCAGGAGCCCTCGCCAAGCTTGATCCCGGCAAGGGTGACGACATAGCGGGCATCGAGACGGGCCTGCCCCAGCGCTGCAGGCGCGGCGGCCAAGGCCAAAACAAGGCCGCCCAGCGCAACGCCGGTGGTCCTTGCGAATATCGTCGCCGGAGAAACGTTCACCTGGCCCTCTGCGGGCCCGGGAGCCTGTCCGTCGCGGCTCCTGCCGCTCGCTCTGCCGGACCGCTCCGAAGCCCAGAACGCTACGGATTCGCTATCAATACGCCGTTTCTATGGTTTTCGGCCCGCGGAGCCGCCGCCCCGCACCTTGACGCCCTTGCCTGGTCTCATTATAGGACCGCGTCTTAACGCGAAAACGCAGTCACGGCCTGCGCGCCTTGCGGCGCCACCGTTCAATATTCGGGATTTCAGTCATGTCGCGCAAGTGCGACCTCACCGGCAAGTCGTTCCAGACCGGTCACAAGGTGAGCCACTCGAACCGCAAGACCAAGCGGCGCTTCCTGCCGAACCTGGTCAACGTCACCCTGACCTCGGAAGCGCTTGAGCGCGCGGTCCGGTTCCGCGTCTCGGCTTATGCGCTGAAGACCGTCGATCATCGGGGCGGTCTCGACGGGTTCCTCGTCAAGGCGAAGGAGGCGGATCTCTCGCCCAAGGCGCTCGACCTGAAGCGCCAGCTCGAGAAGAAGCTCGCCCCGGCGAGCTGAGACGCGGCAAGTCTGGTTTGGTCGGTCATGGCCGGGCCTGTCCCGGCCATCCGTGTTTCTCGCCAGCCTTCCCGAGGCATGTGCCTGTTAGACTAGGCCTGGCGCGAGGTGGAGAATCCGTAAGCGCGCCGCGTTCCTCGCATCACCCGTCCAGCAGCGTGAATTGCAGCAGGATCGTGCGCTGAATGATCGAGAAATTGTCGTCCGACACCAGCGTCAGCACCGTCTCGCCGTTCGCGGACTGATGCACGCTCATGCCTTCCATATTGTCGATCTGAAAGCCCATATCGGCTGAAATCAGGATCGCGCCTTCCACCACTGCGCCCGGCGCGATCTCGGACAAGGCGACCCGGCGGATGCGCATCGCAATGCCGCGCCGCCAGGAGAAATGCCGCTCCAGAATCAGAAAATCCGAATTCGGTGCGAGCGCGCAATCGACCACGTCAAAATCGTCGCTCGGCTTGACCGAGAATGAGCCGGGCTTTGGACCGCCGATAAGGAAGGCCCGGATATTTGCTGCCGGGCTAACGCCCCGCTCGGAGATCGCGATCAACGCGCCGGCAACCTGGCTGCCCCTCGGCGCCACCGACAGACATTCGACGCCCTTGTTGCTGGACAGCTTTCCGAGTTCCGGGGGCACCGGCACAAGCGTCGCGCGCGCCAGCAACCCGCGCTTGCCGTAATCGAATTTCAGGATGCGATGCACGCGTTCGAGCGCGACATAGACGAGGCCGCCGTCTTCGGCGAGCGCCTCGGTATCGTACCAGCCGCGTGCCGTGATCGGCCGGCCATCGGCATAGAGCATCGGCGCGACCTCGGCATCGGCGATCCCGACCGGCGCATCGCCGCGATAGACGATGCGCCCTCGCAACCAATGCGCCTTGTCGGTGATTGCGAGGAACCGGCCGTCAGCCGATACGCGAATGCCTGACAGGCCGCCGAATTGCTTGTGGGCGGACGACAGTTCGATTCCGCCGCGGAACACCAGACGGCCAAACTGCCGGCGCTGCGGCTCGCGCGGATCGAAAGCTTCGATCCGCCTGGCTTCAATCTCCAGCTTTGCCGGCGGTTGCGCCGGCGTTTTCGGGAGCAACTGCGCCGGCGCCGCAACCGCGCTCAGCATCAGCAGCGCGGCCGCGATCAGCGGCCGACGCACCCCATGTCTGGTCACGAATGCAGCCTGCGCGGAATGCGCCGCACCGCCGCGGCGGCAGCCGCTGCGCTCGCGTCGTCATCGAACAATTCGGCGAGCTTTTCGGTCATCGCACCGCCGAGTTCCTCGGCATCCACGATGGTGACAGCGCGGCGGTAGTAGCGCGTGACGTCGTGGCCGATGCCGATCGCGATCAGTTCGATCGGCGAGCGGGTCTCGATTTCCTCGATGACCCAGCGCAGATGACGTTCCAGATAATTGCCCGCATTCACCGACAGGGTTGAATCGTCGACCGGCGCCCCATCCGAAATCATCATCAGGATGCGCCGCTGTTCTGGGCGCGCCAGCAGGCGGCGATAGGCCCAGTTCAGCGCCTCGCCATCGATATTTTCCTTCAACAGGCCCTCGCGCATCATCAGCCCGAGATTCTTGCGCGCGCGCCGCCACGGCGCATCCGCCGCCTTGTAGATGATGTGGCGCAGATCGTTGAGCCGGCCCGGATTCGGCGGCTTGCCGGCGGCGAGCCAGGCTTCGCGCGACTGCCCGCCCTTCCAGGCGCGCGTGGTGAAGCCGAGGATTTCGACCTTGACGCCGCAGCGCTCCAGCGTGCGCGCCAGGATATCTGCGCAGGTGGCCGCCACCGTGATCGGACGCCCGCGCATCGAGCCGGAATTGTCGAGCAGCAGCGTCACCACGGTGTCGCGGAAATTGGTATCTTTCTCGCGCTTGAACGAAAGCGGGTGCATCGGATCGACGACGATCCGCGACAGCCGCGCGGGATCGAGCATGCCCTCTTCGAGGTCGAATTCCCAGGCCCGGTTCTGCTGCGCCATCAGGCGGCGCTGCAGCCGGTTCGCAAGACGGGCCACCACGCCCTGCAGATGCGACAATTGCTTGTCGAGATAGCTGCGCAGCCGGTCGAGTTCTTCCGGCTCGCACAGGTCTTCGGCCGCGATCTCCTCATCGAACTTGGTAACGAAGGCGCTGTATTCCGGCCCGCGGTTTTCGTTGTGGCCCGAACGCGGGCGCCAGGGCTCGGACGGCGTCTCCGAATCGCCCATGTCGGCGTCGTCGGCCATGTCCGAACTTGGCGCATCGGTGGCTTCGGCGGTGGCTTCCTGGGCATCGTCCGCAGAGGCCTCCGCCTCTTCGACCGACATGCGCTGCAAATCTTCAGACTCGGACGTTTCGCCCTGCTCGCCGTCCTCGTTCTGGCGGCGGTCGTCCTCGCTCTGCTCGGAATCCTCGTCTTCCTCTGAATCGCGGTTGCGATCCTCGCCCATATCCAGCGCATCGAGGAGGTCGTGGATCGCATCGCCGAACCGCGCCTGATCCTCGATCAGGTATTCGAGGCGGTCGAGGCCTCGCCCGGCCTTGTTCTCGATGATCGGGCGCCACAGGTCGACGAGTTTGCGCGCGGCCGGGGGTGGCGCAAGCCCGGTCAGCCGCTCGCGCACCATCATGGCGACGGCTTCCTCGATCGGTGCGTCGGCGCGGTCGGTGATGTCGTCGAATTTTCCGCGGTGGAATTTGTCGTCCAGCATGGCGGAAAGGTTCTTGGCAATCCCCGTCATGCGCCGCGCGCCGATCGCTTCCACGCGCGCCTGCTCGACCGCATCGAAAACGGCACGCGCCTGCTGGCCGCCTGGCACCAGTTTGCGGTGCACGGTGGGATCGTGACAGGCGAGCTTGAGCGCAACCGAATCGGCATGCCCCCGCACCACCGCGGCCTCGCTCCTGGTGAGTTTGCGCGGCGGCTCCGGCAGCCGCACCTTGCCGCCGACCAGGCCAGGCCGCTCGGCGGCAAAGGCAACCTCCAGCTCCGGCCGCTTCGCGATCGCGCGCAGGCATCCCGTCACCGCGCGCTTGAACGGCTCGGTGGGGGACTCCTTCGGAGGCGTTTTCGGCTTGAAATTCGAGGACATGGCGGTGGTTCGCGGTTCCGGGGATTTCCTCATCTAGCGTTCAACTTGCCGCTCGTCGATCCGGCAGCCGGGAGCGGTGCGATTTTCAGCGGCGAGGTCACGCCCATGGACACATAGATGCTGACCAGCTTCTCCACCCCGACATCCGCCGGCTGGACCCAGCCGGCCGGGACATAGGTGAGACACCCTCCGACCGGAAGCGGCGCCGAGGGAATGAGAACGGCATGGTATGGCGTGTCGCCGACCATGATCGGCTCGGGCGTGGGAAGCAGGCCGAGTACCGCGGCGCTTTCGGGACCACCGAAGAAGCACCAGACCGGACTCATGCTCTTGAGCCCCTCGACGTCCTTCTTGTCCATCAGCGCCACGAAGCGCTGGATCAGGTCATACAGATTGCCGATCACCGGGATCCGGCGCATGGTCGAATCGAGAAATTGCGACAGATGGCTGCGCAGCCTGGATTCAACCGCCAGTCCGATCAGATAAACTACGATCAGGAACAGGATCAGTCCGCTGATATAGGCGACGAACTGGGATGCGGAGAAGCTGAACCCGATCGTCATCAATGCCTGGCCGACGACGCTCGAAGGCCCGACATAATTGATGATGAACTGGCCGAGCCACGCCACCACGGCGAGCGTGATGATGAGCGGCAGCAGCAGGATCAGGCCGGATACGAAGGTGCGAAACAGGTGCGTCATGATTTGCCACCGGCTCCGGTTCGTAGCGTCGCATGCCGCGACTCGAGCGACCCCGAAACCGGGGCCCGTCTACGCGTCGCGACGCCCGGTGAATGCCTCATGCCGGTGCGCCGCGCCAACTCGCCCCGCTAGCTCAGCGCAACGTTGACCGACGACTCCGGCAGTTCCTGCCCGAAGCTGCGCTGGTAGAATTCCGCAACGATCGGCCGCTCCAGTTCGTCGCATTTATTCACGAAGGTGACGCGGAAGGCAAAGCCGATATCGCCGAAGATCTCCGCGTTTTCCGCCCAGGTGATCACCGTGCGCGGGCTCATGACGGTCGAGAGATCGCCGTTCATGAAGGCGTTGCGCGTGAGATCGGCGATGCGCACCATCTTGCTGACGATGTCGCGACCTTCCTCGTTGCGGTAGTGCTTGGCCTTGGCCAGCACGATCTCGACTTCCTTGTCGTGCGGCAGATAGTTCAGCGTGGTCACGATCGACCAGCGATCCATCTGACCCTGGTTGATCTGCTGAGTGCCGTGATAGAGGCCGGTGGTATCGCCCAGCCCGACCGTGTTCGCGGTCGCGAACAGGCGGAAGCAGGGATGGGGACGAATCACCTTGTTCTGGTCGAGCAGCGTCAGTCGTCCGGACTGTTCGAGCACACGCTGGATCACGAACATGACGTCCGGACGGCCCGCGTCATATTCGTCGAAGCACATCGCGATGTTATGCTGGAGCGCCCAGGGCAGAATGCCATCGCGAAACTCGGTCACCTGCAGGCCGTCGCGAATGACGATCGCGTCCTTGCCGACCAGATCGACGCGGCTGATATGGCTGTCGAGGTTGACGCGCACGCACGGCCAGTTCAGGCGCGCGGCCACCTGCTCGATATGGGTCGACTTGCCGGTGCCGTGATAGCCGGTGACCATGACGCGCCGGTTGCGCGCAAATCCGGCCAGGATCGCCAGCGTGGTGGGACGATCGAACAGGTAGTCCGGATCGAGATCCGGGACATGCGCGTCGGGCTCGGAATAGGCCGGAACTTCGAGATCGGAATCGATCCCGAAGACCTGCCGAACCGACACCTTCATGTCGGGCAGGCCGCCGGGCCCCTGGGGAATTGCCTCGGATGCAGTAGCCATTGCTTCTCCATGCGCCAGCCGGGACCGGGCGCGAAAATGTCGCTTCAGGTTGGCAAATCGGTCTCCTGCCAACCTAGCAGAAAGGCCAACGAGCGCGAAACCCGCAAGCCTCTATGCGTTGGTCGGAATGCAGGCGCAAGATAGGCATTCCCGGGCCTTGCGGAAAGGCTGGGGCAGGATTGCGGTGGGCGGGACCCACCCAGCTCTCAGGCGAACCCGGCCGTTTTGAGATAGTTGTAGGCTTGGATGATTTCGATCAGCCGGTCCTCTGTCGACCGGTCGCCGCCGTTGCTGTCCGGATGGTGGCGCTTTACGAGGTCGTGAAACTTGGCCTTGATCTCAACGCGCGAGGCGCTGATCTCCAGTCCCAGCGTGTTGAAGGCCTTGCGCTCGGCATTGCGGATGGTGCGGCCCTCGGATGCGGCGTTCGGCTGGGCGGACGAGCGGCCCCCGGCGAATTCGCGATACATGCCCAGCGGATCGATGCCGTTCTCGGCATAGAAGCGGCCGGGATCGGCGAACTTGCCGGTGCCCATCTTCCAGGTCGGCCGATGCCCGGTCAGCGCATCCTTCTGGTAGCGGCGAACGTCGTCGTCGCTCATGCCCTGGAAGAAATTGTAGTTCTGATTGTACTGGCGGACATGGTCGAGACAGTAGCGCCAGTAATCCTTCTCCCGGCCGCGGCCTTTCGGCGCGCGATGAGTCGCCTCGTTGCGACAGTCCGGCCACTCGCAGACATGCTCGGTCGTGCGCGCGCGGCGGTCTTCGCCGGGCTTGACGCGGATTTTGTCGAACAACGGAGAGTCGAGTTTCATCGGTTACGAGTATGCGAAAATTGCGTCCAACGGTGCAAGACTTGACATTCTTGAGATTGATCCTTGTCTCAAGCGCGCCGGCGCATCGGCGCCGTTATGCCGTAGCAGGTTTATGAGCATGCAAACGAAAGATGTCATCACAAAGAAATTGACGGAAGCTTTCGCGCCGGAAAGCCTCCGTGTGGAAGACGAATCTCATCTTCATGCCGGTCATGCCGGTCATCGGCCCGGCGGTGAAACGCATTACCGCGTCTATATCGTGTCGGAGGCTTTCCGCGGCAAGAGCCGGATCGATCGGCACCGCGCCATCAACGCTGCATTGGCGAGCGAACTCGGCGGCGGCGTGCATGCGCTCGCCATCCATGCAGCGGCCCCCGGAGAGGGTGATTGAACCGCTGACGGGCGCGGCCTCGCACGGCCGGGCATTGCGCGGCGCGCCTTGCCGTCGGCGTTCGCGGCATCAGCCCGCGAATGTCCGCACGCGTGAACGGTTTCGCCGCTCACAATCCGGATAGGCGCGATAGCGGTGTGATGCGCAGCGAGGTGATGCGATTGCGATCCTTCAGCAGGACGCCGAACCGGAAGCCGTAAAACGTGAAGGTCTGGCCGACATCCGGTATCGAGCGCGCCTCGTGAATCACGAGCCCGGCGATCGTGGTCGCCTGCTCGTCCGGCAGGCTCCATTCCATCGCCCGGTTGAGATCGCGGATCGGCACGCTGCCCTCGACATGCACGGAACCGTCCGGCTGCGGCCACACCCCGGGCAGGTTGACGTCGTGCTCGTCGGTAATGTCGCCGACGATCTCCTCGATGATGTCCTCCAGTGTGACGAGGCCCATGACCTCGCCATACTCGTCGACGACCAGGGCGAGCGGCGTCTTGCGGCGCCTGAACGCCTTGAGCTGCTCGGTCAGCGGCCGCACGGTCGGCACGAACCATGGCGGACGGGCGAGCGAGACCACGTCGATCTTGGCGAGATTGCCATGGGTTTCCTGCAGCGCGACCAGGAGGTCGCGAACGTGCAGGATGCCTACGAAGTTGTCGGGCGTGCGGCTCCAGAGCGGGATGCGCGTGACGGGGGCGTCCAGCACCGCTTTCAGAACGTCCTCCGAACTCTCGTCCGCGCACACCGTGATCATTTCAGTGCGGTGGATCATCACGTCGGACACGTGCAATTCGCGCAAATCCAGCACGCCGCCCATCATATCCCGGTCGTGCTTCTCGACGCTGCCGTCGCGATGCAGCAGGTCCATTGCGCCGCGCAGCTCTTCTCGCGCGGACAGGATCGGCTGGCTTTCGCCGACGCGCATTCCGAACAGCGACAGCAATCCCCGGACCAGCCTTTCAATCCAGATCAGGATCGGGCCGAGGATTTTGACCACAAGCTGAATCGGCCGCGCGACCAGCAGCGCGCCGCGCTCGGGCGCGTTGATCGCGATCGTCTTCGGCAGCACCTCGGTGAAGATCACGATCATGGCCGTCATCACCACGGTCGCGTAAAACACCCCGACATCGCCGAACCATGACAGCATCACACCGGTGGCGAGCGACGACGCCGCGATATTGACCGCATTGTTGCCAAGCAGAATCCCGCCGATCAGCCGCTCGCGCATGTGCATCAGGCGGTTGACAATCGCCGCGCTCGGATTGCCCGCTTTCTCCATCCGCAGCATGCGCGCGCGCGAAAATGCGGTCAGGGATGTTTCGCTGCCTGAAAAGAAAAAAGACAGCGCAAGACAGATCAGGATCGCCAGCAATGCCAGCCAGTCTTGTGCGAACATTGGTCAGCGCAATTGGTCGTTGAGGAACTCTCTCACATCGCCGACCTCGATATCGGGCGCGATAAAGCTGCGGCCGATCCCGTGCGCGAGAATGAAGGTCAGCCGGCCGCGCCTGACCTTCTTGTCCTGGCCGATCAGTTCGATCAGGCGATCCGCATCCGGCCTCTCGCCAGGAATGTCGGAAATGCGCGTCGGCAATCCGACGGCCGCGAGGTGCCGGACCACCCGGTCGGCATCCTGCTGCGAACACAATCCGCGCCGGGCCGAGAATGCGAAAGCCAGCACCATGCCGATCGCAATCGCTTCGCCATGATAGAGCCGGTCGGAAAAGCCGGCGGCCGCTTCGAGTGCGTGGCCGAAGGTATGGCCGAGATTGAGGAGCGCGCGATCCCCGGTTTCGCGCTCGTCGCGGGCCACGATCTGCGCCTTCATGCGGCAACTCACCGCGATCGCGTGCTCGCGCGCGGCGGTCCCGGCAAAGACCTCGCGCCAGTTCGCTTCGAGCCAGGCGAAGAAATCCGCATCGCCGATCAACCCGTATTTCGCCACTTCGGCATAGCCCGCGCGCATGATGCGCGGCGGAAGCGTATCGAGCAGGGCGGTATCGGCGAGCACCAGGATCGGCTGATGGAAAGCGCCGACGAGATTTTTGCCGTGTCGCGAATTGATACCCGTCTTGCCGCCCACCGAGGAATCGACCTGGGCCAGCAGCGTGGTGGGAACCTGCACGAAATCGATGCCGCGACGGACCACGGAGGCGACGAACCCGGCGAGATCGCCGACCACGCCCCCGCCGAGCGCGACGATGAGATCGCCGCGCTCGATGCGGGCGGCGATCACCTCCTCGCAGACCCGCTCGAATACCGGATAGCTCTTCGACGCTTCGCCCGCGGCCACGACGATGCGGCTTGTGGTGATGCCTGCGGTCGCGAGCGAGGCCTCGGCCTGTGCGAGGTGCCGTTCCGCGACCACATCGTCAGTCACGATCGCGACACGCGTGCCGGGACGAAGCGCAGCCACACGCGCGCCGAGTCCGGCCAGCACATCCCGGCCGATGACGATGTCATAGGCGCGGCCCGCGAGCGCGACATCGACGGTGATCGGATCTCCTTGTCGGGGCTGCACGGTCATGGCCGGTGGTCCCGTGCAACGGCAAAATGATTGGCCAGTGCCTCGATCACTTCATCCACAATGACCTCGTGCGATACGTCGCGTGATTCGACGGTCAGGTCTGCCAGAGCGTAGACCGGATAGCGATCCTCGATCAGCTGCTTCAGCGTCGCCTCTGGATCGGGCGTACGCAAAAGCGGGCGGTCGGTGCGCCGTCTGATGCGCCGCATCAGGACATCGAAATCGGCCTTCAGCCAGATCGAAAGGCCCTTCTCGCCAATCAGCCGGCGGGTCTCGGCATTCATATAGGCACCGCCCCCGGTGGCCAGCACCTGCGGCCCCGCCTCGAGCAGCCGCGCGATCACCCGTGCCTCGCCGGAGCGAAATTCCGGTTCGCCGCGGACCTCGAAAATCTCCGATATCGTCATGCCGGCAGCCGCCTCAATTTCGGCATCGGCATCGACAAAGGGCAGAACCAGCCGCGTCGCCAGCTTCTTGCCGACCGACGACTTGCCGGCGCCCATCATGCCGACCAGCACCAGCGAACGCTGGCCGAGCGCATCCAGGATGCCGCCATCCGCCATGCGGGACGGGCTATGGGCCAGGCTCTGCGACATCCGAGCGGGATTTCCTTCGCGGTTGCGACCGGGACTATAGCACGTGCGGCAGATTGCAACCCCGCGCCGCCTTGTTCTTGGCCCGTTGCGGACGCATTCTTGTCAGGTCGGCGCGAACATGTTGGTACTTCCGCCTCCATCCCCCGCCCTGAGTCGCGACAGATCGAATGCCGAGCCTGTTCCGCTTTCTTGCCACCATCGCGATCATTGCCGGGGTGATCTATGGCGGCATGGTCGCGCTCACCCTGCTGGTGCAGCCGCAATCCCGCGAGATCAGCGTGACGATCCCGCAGGACCGGTTCAGCAAGCAGCGCTAGGGGACGGCAAGCCCATGCCCCGCAACACCGGTCCGGACCGCAAGCAGATCGCGCTGTTCCTCGACATGCTGGCGGCCGAACGCGGCGCGCGGCCCAATACGCTCTCGGCCTATCGCTCCGACCTTGACGATTTTTCAGGCTATATCGCCACGACCGGGCGCGGTCTGTCGGACGCGACAAGCGATGACATTCGCGGCTACCTCGCCGAGCTTGCGCGCCGCGGCCTCGCGACGACATCGGTTGCGCGAAAGCTGTCCGCGGTGCGCCAGCTCTTCCGTTTCCTCTATGCCGAGCGATACAGGTCCGACGATCCGGCTGCGATCCTCGAGGGGCCAAAACGCGGCCGCTCGCTGCCGAAAACCCTGTCGATCGCCGAGGTCGACCGGCTCATCGCGTCGGCGCGGGCGCAGGCGCTAAATCCGGATCTCTCCGCCGCCGAGCGGCAGCGCGCCGCGCGCCTCCATTGCCTTCTGGAACTGCTCTATGCCTCGGGCCTGCGCGTTTCGGAACTGGTGGCTCTGCCGGCCTCCGCGGCCCGCGGCGACCAGCGCATGCTGATGGTGCGGGGCAAAGGCGGCAAGGAGCGCATGGTGCCGCTCAACGAGGGGGCCCGGCGGGCCATGGCGCATTATCGCGGCCTGCTCACGGACCGACATC
The DNA here is from genome assembly GCA_044506365.1 of Hyphomicrobiales bacterium. GTDB lineage: Bacteria > Pseudomonadota > Alphaproteobacteria > Rhizobiales > Xanthobacteraceae > Pseudorhodoplanes. The sequence goes on along the minus strand of JBIQKQ010000060.1, from coordinate 1,713 downwards.
GCGCGTCGGCCTGGCTGTTTCCGTCATTCGGGCAGGATGGACATCTGACGCGGCAACATTTCGCACGCGACCTCAAGGCGCTGGCGGCACAATGCGGATTGCGCTCCGACGCCGTCAGCCCGCATGTCCTGCGCCATGCCTTTGCCAGCCACCTGCTGCAGAACGGCGCCGACCTGCGCGTGGTTCAGACGCTGCTCGGCCATTCCGACATCTCAACCACGCAGATTTATACGCACATCCTGGAAGAGCGGCTCAAGACTCTCGTCCGGGACCTGCATCCCCTGAACGACGCCGCCCCGGCCGCCGGTCCCGATCGTTAACGCTTCCGAAGCGCGGCCTTGCTTGACTTGCGGCCGGCAAAGCGCCATGTGCGCCCGGCCCCGGGCGCACCGCCCACAATCCTGCAAATGCGATGCGCTCCTATCTCGATTTCGAAAAACCTGTCGCCGAACTCGAAGCCAAGATCGAGGAGCTCAGGGCCGTACAGGCCGACGGCACCGGCGAGGTCCAGGTCGAGGAAGAGATTTCGCGCCTGGAAGCGAAGGCGGCGGCGACCCTCCGGGAGCTCTACGAGGATCTGACCCCCTGGCAGAAGACCCAGGTCGCGCGTCACCCTCAGCGCCCGCATTGTCTCGATTTCATCAATGCGGTGATCGAGGATTTCGTACCGCTCGCGGGCGACCGCAAATTCGGCGACGACGATGCGATCGTCGGCGGGTTCGGGCGGTTCCGCGGCGAGAGCATTTGCGTGCTCGGGCACGAGAAGGGATCGACCACCGAAGCCCGGCTCAAGCATAATTTCGGGATGGCGCGTCCTGAGGGCTACCGCAAGGCGGTTCGGCTGATGGATATGGCCGATCGCTTCGAAATCCCGGTGCTGGCGCTGGTCGACACCGCGGGCGCCTATCCTGGCATCGGCGCGGAAGAGCGCGGACAGGCGGAAGCGATCGCCCGCTCGACCGAGGCCTGCCTCAATCTCGGTGTGCCCAATGTCGCGGTCATCCTGGGCGAAGGGGGTTCCGGCGGAGCGATCGCAATCGCGACGGCGAACCGGGTGCTGATGCTGGAGCACGCGATTTACAGCGTCATCTCGCCGGAGGGCGCGGCCTCGATCCTGTGGCACGACACCACAAAGGCGCAGGAGGCCGCGACCAACATGAAGATCACCGCCCAGGACCTGATTCGATTCGGGGTGCTGGACGAGATTGTTGCCGAGCCGGCCGGCGGCGCCCATCGCGATCCGCAGGGGGCGATCGCAGCAACCGCAGACGCGATCGCTGCCGCTCTCGGATCGCTCAAGGATCTCGATCGCGAGGCGATCCGGAAAATGCGGCGGGACAAGTTCCTCGCGATCGGCCGCGGCAAGCTCTGACGAGACAGGCACGGAATACCGTCAAGCGCGGATTTTCCTTGTGATCTCACGCGTTAACCTTAACCGGCGCGCGGTCCGCCCCGGTTCCGCCATAATGCCGCCGCCTTGAAAGCATTGTATTTCTGCTGATTTTACCGGTTGTTCATAGTGATATGCTCAACCGGACGGGGGCTTTCAGGCCCCTTGCGGAGCCGGGGGCGAAGGCGCTAGCACTTCCTTATTCCGGCTTGGGGAAAGGCCGATCGTGGGGGCTAAGGGTTTGACTGCGCGCCCTGTCGTGTTGCGGACGCTGATCGTATCGGCGGCCCTCCTTGGCGCCGTGGCCCTGTCGGGCTGCAAGT
>JBIQKQ010000059.1:16015-18800 GCA_044506365.1 Hyphomicrobiales bacterium | reverse complement strand
GGCGCCACCCCCGGCGTGAAGATCAAGCTGATCGATCATTCCGATGTCGTGGCAAAGATGAACGCCAAATACGGCGGCATCTATTCGGAGGGCGTTATTCCCGCAAAGACCTATCCGGGTCAGGACAAGGACAACAAGATTTCGGTGGTGCAGAACATCCTCGTGGCCGACGCCAAGATGCCCGAGAAGCAGGTCTATGACATCGTGAAGACGCTGTTCGAGAAGCGCGATGAAGTCGCGCTCGCGCATGGCGAGGCCAAGGCCATCGCGCTCGACACGCAAAACAAGGCCAACACTACGATCCCCTGGCATCCGGGCGCCGAGAAGTACTTCAAGGAAGTTGGCGCCAAGATGTAAGGCGCGGCCAATTCGGGACGCGCGAACTGCGCGTCCCGAACCTGACCTACGACACATTGACCAAATCTTTACCTTAATGATTTGTCGCCAACCGCCGCGTCCACGCGTCACCGGTCGCGCATAGTTAACCCGATCGCAACGATACTCCGACAATTTTACGTGAGCGGCCGTCGTGCCGCTCCGTTTGGTTCGGTTGCGTTTGCGTGGTGTTGCGTTGCGTCGGGTCGCGTTGCGTGAGCGTTGGTATGAAAGCGTCGCGTAAGAGGCCGAAGGGCGCCTTTCGCCGTCCCTTCGGCCTTATGCTGTGTGTCGTGACCGCGATGCCGAACTCGATCGGTCATCAGGATCTTGCCGCATTGATTGCGCGCCAGCCTGCGGTCACCGAGCGCTGGCGAGCGCATGTCCGCAATTCGACCTTCGGCACCATCCATGCCGCGTCGCTGAGCTTTCCGCGTCTGCTCGGCGCATCTATTCCCGATCCTTATTTCACGCAGCTGGCGGCGCTCGATCCGCGCGCCCTCGAAGCCACCGGGTCGATCCCACTGACCGTTCCGGTCGATCCGATGGCTGCCGCCCCGGTTTATGATTTTCCGGTCGTCGACCGCAGGCTCAAGGGTGACCGGCTGAACGTGAAGACGCCGCCGGCGCCCCTCGAACCGACTGAGCCGCGGCCGCGGTCGAAGAGCAAGGACATGGCCGACCGTCTGCCGGGAATGGAAGCGCCCGAAGGAGTGGTGTCGCAGTCGCCGCTTTCCAAAGGCGATCGCCTCGCCGCTCCGGTGCAAACCGGCGATGCGACGCCGGCGGCCGTTTATCGCCGCGCCGGCCTTGCGCCGGGCGCGGATACGCTGGCCAAGCGCGTTCTCGGTGTCGGGCCACGCCAACCGGTCGAAGTCGCCGCGCCGGCCGAACCGGTTGCTCACACGGTGCTGCGGCGGGCCGGTCTTGCGCCGGGCGCGGATACGCTGGCCAAGCGCGTCCTTGGCGTCAGGCCGCGCCAGCCGGTCGAGGTTGCCGCGCCAGCCAAACCGGTTGCCGACACGGTGCTTCGTCGAGCCGGTCTTGCGCCGGGCGCGGATACGCTGGCCAAGCGCGTTCTCGGCGTCCAGCCGCGCCAGCCGGTCGAGATCGCCGCGCCGGCCGAACCGGCTGCCGACACGGTGCTGCGGCGAGCCGGTCTTGCGCCGGGCGCGGCTACGCTGGCCAAGCGCGTTCTTGGCGTCGGGCCGCGTCAGCCGGTCGAAGTCGCCGCGCCCGACGAGCCGGTCGCAAACACGGTGGCACGCCGCGGCGGTCTGGCTGCCGCGCATCTGAACGCGATCAAAAACGAAGTCAGGCGCATGCGCGCGTCTCTGCCGGAGACCGCCGACCTTGAATCGCAGCGCGCCGATCTCTATGGCCCGGTCGTGCCCCCGGCCGCGCGAGCCGCTCCCGAGATCGCAGAGATTGCGCCTGAACCAGCGGTCGCCGAGCCAGCGCCGCAGCCCGAACCGCAGGTGGCCAACATTGCCGCAGAGCCGGACGCGCAGCTGGTCAACATCGAACCTCGAATCGAACCGCAGCCGGAATCCGCGCCCGTCATAGTCGATGAGCAGACGCCGGCGCCCGCTGTCGCCGCCATCGTTCCCGATGCACCGGAAAAGGCGCCTGACCGATTCAGCAGCCACGCGGTCGAGAAGCTCGTGCAATATAACAAGCCGACGGCGCAGAGCCGCGTCTTCTTTGGCACGCGCCAACTTGGCATCAGTGCTAGTGCCTGGGAAGCATGGGAGCCCGATGAAGTCCCGACGGTGCTCGCGCCTCCGCATGTCGATACCGAGATCAAGCGCGCCGCGCTCAATCCGGCGACCGATGACGCAACCGATCAGGGTGGCGAGACCATCGCGCCGAAAGGCGAGGTCACTGGGGAAGGCAAGCGTCCGCGCACGCCAGCGGAGCGTCTCAATCTCTCCGGTCCGTCACGCGCCAAGCATGCACGATGTCTTGCCAACGCAATCTATTTCGAGGCGCGCGGCGAAGTGGAGCGCGGCCAGATGGCCGTCGCCCAGGTCGTGCTGAACCGCGTCTTTACCGGGCACTATCCGGGCAGTGTCTGCGACGTCGTCTATCAGAACGCACACCGGCATCTGGCCTGCCAGTTCACCTTCGCCTGCGACAATCACAAGGATGTGGTCCGGGACCAGAAGGCCTGGGAAGTCGCAACCCGGATCGCTGACGACGCCCTAGACGGAAAGTTCTGGCTGCCAGAAGTCGGCAAGGCGACGCACTATCACGCGACCTATGTCAATCCGTGGTGGGTGCGCACGATGACGAAGCATACACGGCTCGGCATACACATCTTCTACCGGCCAAAGCGCTGGGGCGATGGTGAGGAAGTTCCGGTCTGGGGCGAACGGCTCGAGGTGACGGGATCGATCAAGCGCGCCGC
>JBIQKQ010000059.1:0-15915 GCA_044506365.1 Hyphomicrobiales bacterium | reverse complement strand
CGGCGCCCGCGCGCCGCTCGATTTTCGATCCGGTCGAGCCGATCAATCTGCCGGGCGGGTAGGATGCATCCCCGGCAAGCTGGGCAGGGCGCAATGCTCGATCGGCCTGCTTCTACATCGCGACTCTACATCGCGATATCGAGCGCGATATCGAGATTGGGCGCCGAATGTGTGATCGCGCCCGATGAAACATAATCGACGCCGGTGGCGGCGATCTGCGCCGCATTGTCATGGGTGATGCCGCCCGAGGCCTCGATCACCAGACGGCCGCCGACCGTCGCCACCGCCTCCTTCAGCATCGGCACGGTAAAATTATCGACCAGCAGCACGTCGGCGAGGCCGGTATCCAGCACCTCGCGGAGCTGATCGAGCGTGTCGACCTCGATCTCGATCTTCACCAGATGGCCGACGACCGACTTCGCGCGTTCGAGTGCGGCGCGGATGCCGCCGGCGACGGCGATATGATTGTCCTTGATCAGAACCGCGTCGTCGAGGCCGAATCTATGATTGAAGCCGCCGCCGCATCGCACCGCATATTTCTGCAAGGCGCGTAGTCCCGGCGTGGTTTTGCGGGTGCAGACGAGGCGCGTGTTGGTGCCCTTCAGCTTTTCGACAAGCCCCGCGGTCGCGGTCGCGACGCCGGACAGATGGCCGACAAAGTTGAGTGCGGTACGCTCGGCCGCGAGCACAGCGCGCGCGTTTCCGGAAATCGTCATCAGAGCGGTTTTTCTGGCAACGACATCGCCGTCGCGCGCATGGGCGACGATCTCAGCGTCGGGCGCCAGCCTGCGGATGACGGCTTCTACCAGAGGCAGCCCGGCAATGCAGCCGGCCGCGCGTGCGATCACGGTTGCCTGCGCCTGCGCCTCCTCTGGTACGGTCGCGACCGAGGTAACGTCGCCGGCGCGACCGAGATCCTCTGCTAGCGCCCGGGTGACAGCGTCATCAATCTCGAGTGGCGAGATGAAGGCATCGGGGCAAAACAGAGACGTCGTCCCTCTCCCCGCCTGGGGGGAGAGGGTGTCCGAGCTGACGGCGGGTGACGGACTCAACTTATGAATTTTGCTCATCTCTGGCTCCCACTCGGTCATTCCCGCGGAAGCGGAAATCCAGCGTCTCGACTCTGGGACCCGCTTGTGCGGGGCAACCGGATTTTTCCTTCGCTAGTTCTTGAGGTTGATCATCCGTTCGACCGAGCGGCGCGCCTTGTCCGCGATGACCGGGTCGATCACCACTTCCTCTTTCATAAAGACGAGGCTTTCGAGGATCTTCGGCAGGGTGATCCGCTTCATATGCGGGCAGAGATTGCACGGCCGCACGAATTCCACGTCGGGAAGCTCAGCCTGCACGTTGTCAGCCATCGAGCATTCGGTCACCATGACCACGCGCTTCGGCCGCCTGTTGCGCACCCAGTCGATCATGTGCGCGGTCGAGCCGGTGAAGTCGGCTTCCGCCAGCACGTCCGGCGGGCATTCCGGATGCGCGATGATCTGCAGATTCGGATCGCCCTCGCGATAGAGACGCAGTTCGTCGCCGGTGAAGCGCTCATGCACTTCGCAGGCGCCGGTCCAGGCGATGATTTTCACCTTGGTCTGCGAGGCGACGTATTTCGCCAGATATTGATCCGGCAGGAAAATGACCTTGTCGGTGCCGAGGCTCTCCACCACCTGCAGCGCGTTCGAAGACGTGCAGCAGATGTCGCTCTCCGCCTTCACCTCGGCCGAGGTGTTGACATAGACGACCACGGGCACGCCCGGATAGCGCTCGCGCAGAAGCCGCACGTCCGCCGCGGTGATCGCCTGCGCCAGCGAACAGCCGGCGCGCATGTCGGGGATCAGCACGGTCTTGTCCGGATTCAGGATCTTCGAGGTCTCGGCCATGAAATGCACGCCGCCCTGCACGATGACGTCGGCTTTTACTTTGGTGGCCTCGCGCGCGAGCTGCAGCGAGTCCCCGACGAAGTCGGCGACGCAATTGTAGATTTCCGGCGTCTGGTAATTGTGCGCGAGGATCACGGCATTGCGCTCGCGCTTCAAGTCATTGATCGCCTTCACATAAGGCGCGAATATCGGCCATTCGACCGCCGGCACCACGGTCTTGATGCGCTCATAGAGATGCGCGGTCTGCCTTGCGACCTCTTCGTTCCATTCGAGACTTGGCATCGGCAGTACGCCGCATTTACGCGCGGCCGCGTTCGATGCGACCGGCAGGGACGCCGGTACGGGTGGTCGTCCGTTGGCAGGACCCTGCAGTTCAAGGAGCGGCATGTCCGCCTCCACTCAAGAATATGCTCAATCTGAGCATATCTGGGTACGAAATATCCCGGCACAAGTCGGCCGGTTGATCTTGTCGCGTCAGATCAGCGGATCGTTATTCTCAATCCGAGCAAATGACCATATCACCATGGCGGAAGCCGCGCCAGTGCGAAATCGGAGGGGAGCCCTGCATCATTGACGCGGCAAGCGCAAAGGGTTCGGCCGCACGTCTCAACGGCGACGGGAAGCGGGGACACCGCCTCGCATCTGCACCTGACAGGCCGGCGTGAGCCGGCGCAAGTTCCGCGACAGGCAGTTCTCGATCGCGTGCACGAACGGGATGAATTCGCTGCAGAATTTGAACGCATCACCCTCGCATGCCTCGCGCTGGGCGACCGTTCCCTGGGCGGCCGCCGGGCTGGTCATGCCGGAAAAAAGCGCCGCGCCGGCAACAAGCAGAGCCGCGCGGATCGGGTGCCGTAACGGCGATTTCGCATGTGTCATCAGCGTCGGCCCTTGATCAGAGAATCGCCCGAGGCTCACAGCCTACCTTGAGCAACGCCCGCTTGGCAGAGGGCGGATGAGCTATTCCGTCCGTGTATCGGTCCCATCACCAAGTTTCGCTAGGGCCGGAGCGGCCGTCGGCCTATTTTCCCCAGCGCCGCGCCGCCGACGCCGGGCTCGGCAGCCGGAAAGGACGCAATGCCCGACACGACATCCGCCGTCCCAAGCGCCCACATGTCCTGGCGCACGCCGCTGCTCGTCATCCTGGCAGGCTGCGCGGTGTCCCTGATCACGTTCGGCCCGCGTTCGGCGATGGGGCTGTTCATGCAGCCGATCAGCGACGCAAATGGCTGGGGCCGGGATGTGTTTGCGCTCGCTTTCGCGGTGCAAAATCTGCTCTGGGGCATCGGCCAGCCGATCGCCGGCGCGATCGCCGACCGCTTCGGCACGCTGCGCGTCCTCTGCGGCGGAGCCTTGCTCTACGCCCTCGGCCTCCTCCTGATGGCGTATTCCTCGACGCCGCTCACCTTCAACATCACCGTCGGCGTGATGATCGGTTTTGGCCTGTCCGGCTGCTCGTTCAATCTGGTTGTGGCAGCTCTCGGCAAGCTCGTGCCCGAGAACAAGCGTTCGCTCGCTTTCGGCGCGGGAACGGCGGCGGGCTCGTTCGGACAGTTCCTGTTCGCTCCGCTTGGCGCGCTGCTGATCGACACATACGGCTGGGCTATTGCACTCTTCGCCTTCGCGGCCGCCGTGATGCTGGTGATTCCGTTTTCGATCGCCCTTGCGACGCGACCTGTGGATGCGAAGGTCGCGCCGGGCATCGATACGCCGCAATCACTGCGTCACGCGCTGTCGGAAGCCTTCGCGCACCGCTCCTATGTGCTGCTGGTGCTGGGCTTTTTCACGTGCGGTTTCCAGCTTGCCTTCATCACCGCGCATCTGCCCGCCTATCTTGTCGACCGCGGCCTGTCGGTGCAGGTCGGCGGATGGGTGCTCGCGACCATCGGCCTGTTCAACATCGTCGGCTCCCTCGCGTCCGGATGGGCCGGCAACAGGATGCCGAAGCGTTATATCCTCGCGTTCCTCTATTTCGCGCGCGCGGTCGCGATTGCAGTCTTCATCATGGTGCCAGCCAGCACGACGTCGGCGTTACTGTTCGGCGTCGTGATGGGGCTGACCTGGCTCTCGACGGTGCCGCCGACATCGGGACTGGTGGCGCTGATGTTCGGAACGCGCTGGCTTGCAATGCTGTTCGGCTTCGCCTTTTTCAGCCATCAGGTCGGCGGCTTCCTCGGAGTCTGGCTGGGCGGCATCGCCTATGAAACCGCCGGGTCCTATAATCTGGTGTGGATTCTCTCCATCGCGTTCGGGATAGCGTCCGCCATCATCAACCTGCCCATTGTGGAGAAGCCGGTGAAGCGGCAGACGTCACAACCGATGCCGGTCGCCCGAGCCGCGTCATGAACCTACAGCGTGCCGCGTGGCAATCGATACCGCTGATCATCGTCTGCGGCTGCCTTATTGCGACGCTCGGCTTCGGGCCGCGTTCGACGGTTGGTTTCTTCCTGCCGCCGATGTCGGCGGCCAATGGATGGGGCCGCGACGTGTTCGCGCTCGCGATCGCGATCCAGATGCTGGTCTGGGGCGCAGCGCAGCCGTTCGTAGGCGCGATCGCCGACCGTTTCGGGCCAGTCATCGTGCTGAGTGTCGGCGCCTTGCTTTACGCGACGGGCTTTGCATGGATGATTTACGCGGCAAGCCCGACCGAGATGTATATCTCTGCCGGCGTGATCGTTGGCTTCGGGCTCGCCGGCGTATCTATCACCGTGGTGATCGGTGCTTTTGGCAGATTGCTGCCTGTCGAGTGGCGTGCCTTCTCGTTCGGGGTCGGCACCGCGGCGAGTTCGTTCGGCCAGTTCCTATTCTCACCGCTGGCCGTGGCGCTCAATTCCGCGTTTGACTGGCAGACAACGCTCTTGATCTTTTCCGGCGTGATCCTGCTGATCATGCCGGTTTCACTGGGCCTCGCGGCGCCGCGGTCGTCCGAAACACCCGCTCAGCGCGCCGCCCAGCAGTCGGTGGGCGCGGCGGTTCGTGAGGCGCTGGGGCACCCGAGTTTCGTGTTCCTCGTTCTTGGCTATTTCAGTTGCGGCTTTCAGGTGTTCTTCGTCACCGTGCATTTGCCGGCCTATCTGGTCGATCGCGGCCTGTCGGCCGATCTCGGCGCGTTCGTGATAGCGAGCATCGGACTGTTCAATATCGTGGGTTCGATCACTGCCGGCTATCTCTCGAACGTCATGCCGAAGCGCTACATCCTCGCGATCATCTATTTTCTGCGCGCGGTTGCCGTCGCCATTTTCATCGCGATACCGGCGACGCCGGCAACCTCGATCGTGTTCGGTGCGGTGATGGGCCTCCTATGGCTGTCGACGATCCCGCCGACCAATGCGCTAGTGGCGGTGATGTTCGGCACGCGCTGGCTCAGCATGCTCGCCGGCTTTGCCTTTTTCAGCCACCAGGTCGGCGGCTTTCTCGGCGTCTGGCTCGGGGGCCTGCTGTTTGAGCGGACCGGCTCCTATGAGGCAATCTGGTGGGTGTTCATTGCGCTTGGGGTGCTGTCTGCGCTGATCAACCTGCCGATCAAGGAGCAGCCGGTAGCGCGGCCGGCCACGGCTGCTGCTGCGTAGCGCTGCAAATTCGTTTATTGTCGACATTCCGGGTTCGCGCGCCATAGAGCGTCGAAGACGCGCATGAGCGCGCTCATGGCGTCCGCCCCGGAAATAACGTGAGGGGAGAAAGCCGCGTGCCCACATTCAAAGCCATCGTCGTCGACAAAACCGATGCCGGTCAGAGCGTCGCGCTCAGGGAGTTCGACGAGAACGACCTGATGGATGGCGACGTCACCGTCCGGGTCGAATATTCCACCATCAATTACAAGGACGGTCTCGCGATTGCCGGCAAAGCCCCGGTGGTGCGGCGGTTCCCGATGATCGCCGGAATAGACTTCGCCGGTACCGTCGAACAATCCACACATCCGGACTGGAAGGCCGGCGACAAGGTGGTCTGCAACGGCTGGGGCCTGGGCGAAACCCATCTTGGCGCCTATGCGCAGAAAGCCCGCGTCAGAGGCGACTGGCTGGTCCGCCTGCCGGCGGCCATGAGCGCGCGGGACGCGATGGCGATCGGTACCGCAGGCTACACCGCCATGCTGTCGGTGATGGCGCTGGAACAGGCTGGCGTGACGCCGGACAAGGGGCGGGTGATCGTGACCGGCGCCGCCGGCGGAGTGGGGTCGGTCGCGGTCGCGATCCTGTCGAAACTCGGATACGAGGTGGCGGCTTCGACCGGCCGGCCGCAGGAGGCGGATTATCTGAAAGGTCTTGGCGCTGCGGAGATCATCGACCGCCAGGAATTCACAGGTCCGGCCAAGCCGCTGGCGAAAGAGCGCTTCGTCGGAGGCGTGGACTCGGTCGGATCGACGACCCTCGCCAATATCCTGTCGATGACCCGGTATGGTGGGGCGGTAGCGGCGTGCGGGCTTGCTGGCGGCATGGACCTTCCGACCAGCGTGGCACCGTTCATTTTACGCGGGGTGTCGCTTTTGGGTATCGATTCCGTGATGTGCCCGCGCGACAAGCGGATCGCCGCCTGGAAGAGACTGGAAACTGATCTAGACCGCCGGAAACTCGCCGCAATGACCACCGAAATTCAGCTGCCAGCGGTCATCGAAGCGGCGCCGCGGATCATTGGCGGCGGCGTCCGCGGGCGGACCGTGGTCAAGATCGGGTAAACCATTCAGGATTTGGCTACGAAGTTCAGGCACATTTACCGTCTGTTATGGTAAGAAGCGGGTTAAGAAGCCTGCGTCTGGAACGGGGGGATCCCGCATGTTGCGTACCGGAGCCTTGATCGTCGGCGCGGTCCTGATGAGCTTACCCGCGCATGCGCAGCAGATGGATGCGCGCGAGGCGCGCGCTTTCGTCGTCGGCAAGCTGTTCAGCTATGAGTGCTTCGAGGGTACGCGCGGCGCGGGCCGGATCATGAATAATGGTTCGGTCGCGGGCACCATTCAGTTTCGCGGCAACGGCGCCACGCGTTATGCGGTGCTGCCGCATGACACCATCCGCGTGGTGGGCGACCGCGTCTGCGCCTCGCTCAAAGGGTTGCCGTTCCAGCCCTGCTTCAACCTGATCAGAACCTCACATAACAGCTTCCGGGGCTCGGTCTCGGGCATGGGCTTTGCCTATTGCGACTTTGTGCGACGCGACCGTCCGATGGTTGCCGCGGTCGAGCCGCGCAGTCGCGCGGGTGAGCCTGTGGAACTGCATACCGGCAGCGCCAAGGCAGCGTTCCCAAAGCCTATCGGCAGCAAGGATCGTTCCGACGAAAACGCCTCCGACGATGAGGCCGTAGCCGAAAAGCCGGTCGAAGCGAAAGCGGAAGCCAAAGCAGGCGTCGAGGCCAGGGCTGTCGAGCCGAAGGCTGCCGAAGTGAGCGCCGCGCGGCCCAAGCCAACGCAGTCCGTGGGCGCCGATGGCTCTGCGGCCGCGGATGTGAAGGCGGAATTGCGCCCGACCAAGGATTAAAGGTCTCTGCGGTCCCTATCGGCCGCCGCTAACCGCGCGCCGGAAAGATCATGCAAGTCGTGGTGGCATGCGCGTAGAGCTTGCCGCTTGAATCCCTGATGTCCCCTTCGGCCGTGCCGACCGTACGGCCGCGATGAATGGTGCGGCCCTCCGCACGCACCAGCCCCGTCTGGTGGGTCAGAGGACGAACGAGATTCACCTTGATCTCGAGCGTGGTGTAAGTCTCGCCCTTGCCGAGCAGCGTATGAATTGCGCAGCCGAGCGCGGAATCGAGCAGCGTCATCGCAAAACCGCCATGCACCGTGCCGATCGGATTGTAGTGGCGAAGCTGTGGTTCGCCGGTGAACACCGCCCGGCCGGCTTCGACTTCGCTCAGCGTGAAGCCGAGCGTCTGCGTGATCGGCGGGGCGGGGAAGCGGCCCTCTATCAACCCACGCAGGAATGTCAGTCCGTCGTACTGTATCAGCGTTTCGGCCGGCACGACGCCGTAGATCATGTCGTTCATCGATAGTGTCCGGATGGTCAGGCCGGCGCTTGGCCGGCAGAGCTTTCGGCTTGCGACCGCGGCGGAAACAGGAGCCGCTGGTATAGCCAGCCGATGCCCATGAGGGTCAGCCCGAGACAGATCAGCGACAGCGCGCGATAGACGCCCTGTACGCCCGCAAGATCGTACAGGAACACCTTGGCGATGGTGAGAATGACCACCGCGGCCGACGCAAAGCGCGCGGGCTGCGATTTCAGCGCGATGCCGGCGAGCAGCAGCACGATACCGAAGACCAGCCAGACGGCGGAATAGGCATATTGCTCGGCATCGCTCGCCGCAAAGCCCGCGATCACCGGGCCGCGGAAAATCGTTCGCACCTCCAGCGTCAGATACACCAGCGCCAGCGCAATTGCGGTGCTCGCAGCGAGGCCATAGGCGAGGGCCGGGCGCGTGTTGCGGATCATCCGGGCGAGGATCGCCATCAGCAGAGCGGGAATGGCGTAGCCAAGAAGCAGCGTGTTGAGAAACACGCCACCGACCGGCTCACTAGTGAAGACGGGATTGAAATGAATACCGAGACTGACAAGCGCGCCGAGGAATCCCAGCGCGCCGATGACGCGTGCCGCGACGTCATGCACGATGCTGTGCGTGCGCGTGCGAACGTGTTCGAGCCCGATCGTCATCGCAAGTGCAGTGGAAACCTGCATCCCGACTTCCGCGAGACTCGCAGAGGGCCGGTAGATGTCGCCATCGTTCATCAGATGGCGGATCTGCAGCATGAGGGTGAGAGCGGTGAAGGTGATTGCCGCGGACTCCACGCTGTGCGAGGCGAAATCGTCACCGCGGCGGCGCAGGATTCTGCCGCCAATCCAGAATGAGAGTGCGGGCACGCCATAGCCCCAGAGAAGCCAGTTCAGGATCGGCGTCGTACCGACTTCCTCGCCGACGATGCGTGGATCCCAAAGGATGCGCGCCAGCACCAGGGCGACCAGGACAATGCAAAGCTGGCGCAGCAATGGCAGCGGCCGTTTGTCGGCGACATAGGCGATCCCCGCCACCATCAATGCGAGTGCGACAGTAAGCCAACCGCGTTCCAGCGTGAAGGTCAGCGTCAGGACCAGCGCAGCGACGGCCCCCGCCGCGAAGATCGCGCTTGCCGCAGCGCTGCCGGCTGCAAGCGTTCGCCGGTTCAGCCAGTCCGCCGCTGTGGCGTACAATGCGCCGAGCACCAATGCGAGGGCGGCAAACGGGATCGAACGCACAAAGCCGGTGATGCCGTAATACAGCACAATCAACACCAGAAGTGGCGTCAGCACCGCCACCCCCGCCCAGATCATCGCCGCATAAGGATGCCGCAGGCGTCCCTGTGCGAGATAGCCCGGGACGCCGAACAGGAGCGCGAGCCCCCCGCCGAGCAGCGCATGCGCGCGCAGACCGTCCAGCCTGACGACGGGCGGGACAGCGGAGTAGGGCCCGCCTGGCGAGGAAATCGTGACAAAATATTCTGACACCGACCAGTGCGCGACAACCAGACTGCCGGCGATGGCGGCTGCACCAAGGGCGGGCGTGACCGCTTCGCTTCGCCATGCTGCCGCGACCGTCGTAGCGCATAGGACGAACAGGGTAACGAGGGCCGGGCTATCGTGGCGATTGGCGATCACCAGCAGCAGCCCACCGAGCAGATAGCAGGCGAGCACGCCGCTGGAGAAGAGATCAAGACGTCCGCCCTGCGCGATTGGACCGAACACGACGCCGCTGGCGATCAGCGTCACTGCGAGGGCCGATCCGACAATGAGATGGAAGGATTGCGGATACAGCGCGCCGCCGGCGCCGAGCGGCAGCAGCAGCCAGACCAGCGCGAAGATCGCGGTGGCGATCGCCAGCCAGCGCCACAGGCGCGCACGTGCCAGCAGAAAGGCCGCGGCAGTGACCACAGCGAGATAAAGATACAACGCCCAATAATTCGGTTCCGCCGAGCCGATCAGCGCCGGCGTGACAAAGGCGCCGATCAGGCCAAGTCCGGCCAGCGCGGGGCCATGGAGGAGGGCGGCGGCCAGCGTCGCCAGGGCCACCGCTCCCAGCAGCAGGAACGCGAGGGCAGGCGGCAGGAAACCGTAGAGTGCGAAGGCCGCATAGATCACCGCATAAGCGACGGTGGTTCCGGCTGCGGTCAGCACGCCGGGAATATGCGCGGTGTTGAAGCTGGCGAACCCCATGAGCAGTTCGCGGCGTCGCGCGAATTCGCCAAGTCCGACGAGCGCCACCGCCAGCAGTGCGCCCAGGACGATGCGCAAACGTGGACCGATCAGGCCGGCCTCGATCGTGTATCGCACGAGAAAGATGCCACCGAGCGCCATCGCGATTCCGCCGATCCAGACCACCCACTGCGTGCCGAAGCGGCGCTCGAAATCGCCATAGCCGGGCTGTGATGGGATGACCTCGGGCGGTGCCGCGTCTCCGTTCCTGCTGCCCTCCACCGGCTCGCGCGCTGCGGCGTTCGGCTCGCCCGCTCGATCATCGGCAGCAGGAATCGCGGGCATCGCCGAGACGGGCGCCTGCTGGTCCTGCGTTTGCGCGGGAGGGGCGTCCTGCGTTGTCCAGGCAGGCTGATGCGCGATCAGGGCACCCAGCCGGTTCACCGACGCTTCTAGCGCGAGCAGCCGTCGCTGCATCCGCACAACGAAGACGAGCACCGCCACCAGCCCGATCAAGCCGATGAATTCCATGAGAATCGCCCACCCGTTGCGGGGAGAAATTTATCGCCAGAACAGGCGTGGCGAAACGGCGAACAGGGGCTTATCGGGACAAAAGGGCTATCGTCGAACGCCGAGCCGGAGCCCTGGAGCGTGCCGCTCCTGCATGACCTCGCGGCGGAAGCGGAACAGCGCCGCTGGCCGGCCACCGGTTGCGGTCGTGACCTCACCGGTTGGCTCGACGAGCTCGGTGCCTTCCACCAGACGCCGGAAATTCTGCTTGTGCAGATGGCGGCCGGAAATGGCTTCCACCGTTCGCTGCAATTCGGTGAGCGTGAATTCCGCCGGCATCAATTCAAATACGACGGGACGGTATTTCAGCTTGCCGCGCAGCCGCGCGATCGCGGTCGCAAGAATCCGGCGGTGATCGAACTGCATCGACTGGCCAAGATGGCCGCGCACCTGCGCAACGCGTTCGTCGCGCCGCGCCTCCTCGATCAGCCCCGCCTCGTACAGAAGCTCGTAGCGCTCCAGCACCTTCTCCTCGTCCCAGCTTCGCCCTTCACTTGACGCGCTGCCGCTTTCGCCGAAACACACTCGGAGCCGTTCGCTCCGTCCGGCGGCGCCGCGCGCCCATTTGATCAGCGGCGGCAAGATTGCCTCGTCGAGGATGGCTGGCCGCCCGTTGCGCCAGTCCTCCCACGGGAAAAAGCGGTACCAAGGCTGAAAGCTTGCGCCGGTGGCGCGTAGCCCCTCGACATTTTCCGGCACCCGCGTCAGCGCGAGATAGCCGACCGACACGACATGCGGGCCGGTGTCGCCCACGCGCGCATGGCGGCCACGATCGCCGAAGGTGTAGAGCTGCTCGACATAGACGATATCGAGCGCGGTCTGCGCCGCCACCCATTCGCGCAGTCCGATCTCGAAGGTACGGTGCGACAGCGGATCGAACGGGCCTGATGGCAGAGCGGCCGGCTCATTCTTCTGACCGGTTTCGCCGGCGACCAGAACCTGCGGCTCCTCGTTGGTAACGGCGACGATAGCGGTGGTCAGTCCGATCTCGATCGGCGTCAGGCGGGCCACTTGCGGCTACTCGAGGTCGAGCCGGAACGGGTGCCCCTCGTAGGCGGCGATCCCGGGTCCGATGGCGCGGATCGCATTCGTCATGCGGCCGCCGCGGCCCAGGATATCGTCGGCGAGCGAGACCAGCCTGATATTCGGCTGCGCGGTCGGCGAGAAAGAGCGGATCGCGCGCGCGATGCTCTCCTCGTCACGGTTGGGATTCAGCGCGCAGGCAGTGATGAAGGCTCCCGCCGTCGAGCGGCTGATGCCGGCATAGCAATGCACCACGATCGGCGCAGCTCGGTCCCAGCCGGTGACGAATTCGATCAGCTTTTCGACATGGGCTTCGGTCGGATGCACATAGCCGTCCATGACGGTGATGATGTCGTCCATGTCCAGCAGAAGGTGATTGGTTTCCTCGATGGAAGGGGGCCGACGCACCATGGCGACGTCTTTCATGAGGGTCACAACGTGTCTTGCGCCCGTCTCGGTGACGGTCGGGTGCAGGCGTGCGAGCGAACAGACGTGGATCATGTCACGGCAAGGTTATTGCGCTTTCCGGCCCGCGCATCGTTTTCGTCCGATCGCTGCGCAGCCGGCTCGGGTCCGAATCTTCAAGAGGTGATAGCATGAGATAGGTACGGAAAAGTGTCATCCCGCCAGCTTCGCAAACCGCTCGAGATAGCGGGCCTCTGCGGTTTCGGCCGGCCAGGGCGTCAGATAATCGCGCTCGAGCGCCGGCGAGAGTTGCGGCGGCGCCCCGAAGAATTTGCGCGCCTCGGCCTCGGCGAAGCCGGCGAGGCGCGTCGCCTCCAGATAGGCGGCGGCGCGATCGGCGCGCTTGACGGTTTGTTCCTGCGCTGCGGGAAGCTGCGGCGGCAGTCCGAAACGCAGATGGATGGCGGACAGCAGGCGCTGTTCCACCGCCTTGTAGGAATCGCCAATCACCGCCTTGAAGGGCGTGATCATGTCGCCCACCACGTATTCCGGGGCGTCGTGCAGCATGATCGCGAGCCGCAGCCGATTATCGAGCGGGCCCTGCCTTCGCGCGATGGTGTCGACCAACAGCGTATGCTGCGCCACCGAGAAGATATGTGCGCCCTTGGTCTGGCCGTTCCAGCGCGGCACCCGCGCGATGCCATGGGCGATGTCCTCGATCTCGATATCGAGCGGAGACGGGTCGAGCAGGTCGAGCCGCCGGCCGGACAGCATGCGCTGCCAGGCGCGGGGCTTGGCGGAGGATTTGCCTCGTGCGCTTGCTATCTTTGTCGTCATCGCGGCGCTCGCAGTCCTCTTTTCCCTCCCCCCGCGAAGCGGTGGGGAGGGGCGATCGACTGAACGAAGTGAAGGAGATCGGGGTGGGGGGAGATTTTCTGAGAGGTCCGAGCCGCTGGTAACGCCCCCCACCCCCGGCCCCTCCCCGGCACTCGCTTCACTCGTGGGGGGAGGGGAGGCCCCGACAGCGCGCTCATTTCATTTTGCGCCCCAGCTTCGCGCAGGCTTCGTGCCGGTGACATGCCATGAGATGGTCGTTGACCATTCCGACTGCCTGCATGAAGGCATAGACAATCGTCGGCCCGACGAATTTGAAGCCGCGAGTGGCGAGGTCTTTCGAGATCGCGCGCGACAGCGGGGTTTCCGCAGGAACCGCCTTGATCGTCTTGAACCGGTTGACCTTCGGTTGCCCGTTCAGATGGTCCCAGAGCAAATTCGAGAAGCCGCCGCCCTTTTCCATGATGTCGAGATAGGCCCGCGCTGAGGCCACCGAACCTTCCACCTTCAGGCGGTTGCGCACAATGCCGGCATCCTGCATCAGCGCCTCGATCTTGCGCGGCGTGTAGCGGGCGATCTTCTCCGGGTTGAAGTCGTCGAAGGCTTTCCGGAAGTTGTCGCGCTTGCGCAAGATGGTGATCCACGAGAGCCCGGCCTGGAAGCCGTCGAGGATCAGCTTCTCGAACAGCGCGCGGTCGTCGTATTCCGGCACACCCCATTCGTTGTCGTGGTAGCTCACGTAGAGCGGATCGTCCTTCGGCCAGGGGCAGCGATGCAGACCGTCCGGGTGCTGGATCGCTTTCATTCGGCGGCCTTTGCATCCTTGAAAAAATCCGTCACTGCGCCTTCGCGCAGTTTCATCGGGATGCCGCCGGCGAGAAGCGGGGTGCCAGCGGCGAGCGCATCGGCGACGCGATCGACGCGCAGCATCGCGAGTCCGAGGCTGCCGGACGACGACCCCATGGTGCCAACAGTCTTGTCGCCGGCCATCACCGGGCTGCCGTCTTCGGCGGCATGCGCCTCGAACTCCACTGGTACGATGCGGCTGCGGGCGGTGCCGCGATGCTCCACCCGCGATACGACTTCCTGACCGATGAAGCAGCCTTTCTTGAAATCGACGCCCCCGAGCTTGTCCAGATTGGCATCGTGCGGGAACGCGTCGCCATAAATGAAATCGACCCCGCCGCGCGGCACGCCGAGCGAAATCCGGTGAGCCTCGTATTCGGATTCGTCGACGAGGGTCGCACGCAGATCGGTGGCGGCTTCCGAGGCGAGCTCGGCCGGAACAAGCACACGCTGTCCGAGCGCCGGCAGGCGCGGATCGCGAAAATCCAGGCCATATTCCGTTGACCCGACTCCGTCCCAGGCTGCCAAAACCGCCAGCGCGTCGAGCCGATCGATCGTCAACTTGGTGCGCAGCCGGTAGAACGTGAGCTTCTGCACAAGATCTGCAATCAGCGCCTTCGGAGCGTCGAGGAAAAAGCCGCCGCCGTCTTCAGCGGGCGCTTCGATCACGAAAAAGTCCGCGAGGATCTTGCCTTGCGGGGTCAGGAGCGCCGCGTAGCGGGCATGTCCGGGCGTCAGCGTCTCGATATTGGCGGTGACAAGATTGTGCAGGAAATGGCGCGCGGGTTCGCCTGTGACCCGCAGGACGCCGCGATCGGTGAGCAGGGCTGCTTTCATCGGGTCCCGGTCAATTAGAGTGTGCAGTTGCCGTTCGGGTCTTGCCAGAATTCGGCCCGGAACGTAAGCGCTCGGAGCTTGGTTTCCATCCCCGCGAAGCGGAGGGAAAGCAAGCGCCAAGGCGCGATACGGGTGGTGCTTTCCGCGAATTCGGTCAAGCTCCACCACACCCGATCCTCCTGAGCGCTTGCTTCGCTCGCGAGGGGAGGGACGATGAGAGGCAACCGACTGGACCCGACCATGACCCAAACCTACGACACGATTTTCCGCGGCGGTACTGTGGTCAACCAGGACGGGGAAGCCGCCCGCGACCTTGGCGTGCGCGATGGCCGGATCGCGGGGATCGGCGACTTGTCGAAAGCCTCGGCCGGCGAGACGGTCGATTGCCGCGGACTGCACGTTTTGCCGGGCGTGATCGATACCCAGGTCCATTTCCGCGAGCCGGGTGGCACCCACAAGG
Organism: Hyphomicrobiales bacterium; assembly: GCA_044506365.1. Classification (GTDB taxonomy): domain Bacteria; phylum Pseudomonadota; class Alphaproteobacteria; order Rhizobiales; family Xanthobacteraceae; genus Pseudorhodoplanes. The sequence goes on along the minus strand of JBIQKQ010000059.1, from coordinate 913 downwards.
AGGACCTGGAATCGGGCTCACGCAGCGCAGTCATGGGCGGCGTCACGGCGGTCTTCGAAATGCCGAATACCGATCCGCTCACCATCACCCCGGAGGCCCTCGCCGACAAGGTGAAGCGCGGACATCACCGCATGCATTGCGACTATGCGTTCTTCATTGGCGGCACCTACGACAATTACAAGGACTTGCCGGATTGGGAGCGGCTGCCCGGCTGCTGCGGGGTAAAGGTGTTCATGGGCTCATCCACCGGATCGCTGCTGGTCGAGAGCGAGGAGGGCCTGCGCAACATCCTGAAGGTGATCCGCCGGCGCGCGTCGTTCCATGCCGAGGACGAGGCGCGGCTGAACGAGCGAAAATCCCTGCGCGTCGAGGGCGACGCATCCTCGCATCCGGTCTGGCGCGATGCGGAGGCCGCCATGATCGCGACTGAGCGGCTGGTGCGGGTGGCACGGGAAACCGGCGCGCGCGTGCACGTCCTGCATGTTTCGACCGCGCAGGAAATGGACTTCCTGAACGACCACAAGGACGTTGCCTCGGTCGAGGTGACGCCCCACCATCTCACGATGGAAGCGCCCGATTGTTATGTGCGCCTCGGCACGCGCGCTCAGATGAATCCGCCGGTGCGCGATGCGTCGCACAAGGCCGGTATCTGGCGCGGCCTCAGGCAGGGCGTGGTCGATGTGCTCGGTTCCGACCACGCGCCGCATACGCTGGAGGAAAAGTCGAAGTCCTATCCCGCGACGCCGTCCGGCATGACCGGCGTGCAGACGCTGGTCCCGCTGATGCTCGATCACGTCAATGCCGGGCGGCTGTCGCTGCTGCGCCTTGTCGATCTGACGAGCGCGGGTCCCGCACGGCTGTTTGGCATCGCCCGAAAGGGGCGGATCGCGGTCGGCTATGATGCCGATCTCAC
>JBIQKQ010000058.1:0-18927 GCA_044506365.1 Hyphomicrobiales bacterium | reverse complement strand
GTATGGCGGCGCGGGTGATACGGCACGCGGCGCAGCACGCGGTTGCAGGTGACGAGCGCGACCAGACCGATCGGCAGATTGATCCAGAAGATCAGCGACCAGTCGATGTGTTCGGTGAGCAGGCCGCCGAGCACCGGGCCGCCGACCGAGGAGACCGCGAATACCGCGCTGATGTAACCCTGATAGCGGCCGCGCTCGCGCGGGGTGACGATGTCGGCGATGATGGTTTGCGTCAGCGACATCAGGCCGCCGCCGCCAAGCCCCTGCAGGCCGCGCGCGAAGATCAGCGCGGTCATCGACGGCGCCATCGCGCAAGCCGCTGATCCGACGATGAAAATCGCGATGCCCGCGAGCATGACCGCGCGCCGGCCGTAGATGTCGGAAAGCTTGCCATAGAGCGGCGTCGATGCCGTCGCCGTGAGGAGATAGGCCGTCACCACCCAGGACAGGTTCTCGACGTCGTTGAAGGCGCGGCCCATGGTTGGCAGGGCGGTCGCGACGATGGTCTGGTCGAGCGCCCCCAAAAACATCGTGAGCATCAGCCCGACGATCACGGTGCGCGCCTCGGCATGGGTCAGCGATCGCGGTTCGGCCGGTGCGGGCAGTTGCCCGTCGCGGCGCTGCTTGCCCTTGCCTTTTGCCGCCCTCGGCGCTTTGCCCGGCCTATCCTTCATGCCGTGTCTTCGCGCGAAGCCCCAAACCGCGCAAGGTCTATGTCAAATTTGACCGGTCCTCACGCCCTTCGACGTCGTGTGCCGTGCGAAATCTGGCAATGGACCAGAACGCGCGAGAGACTGTGAAGCCTTCGACATACATCTCGCGTGACGGCATCACACGCGCGATCGAGCGGCGGGAGGGTGATCGGCTTCTCAGCCGTCAGGTTTATCTGGAGAATGCGCAACCCTCATCGGACCAGCGTCGCGGTGGCAAGGATTTTTTTCTCAACTAAATCCTTGATATCCCTGAGCGTCGAACTGTTACAACTCGCCTTCGTGGCGAGGTTACCCATCGACGCCTTCGCCTTTCTTCACGCACGCGGCGGCCGCCCTGACGCCTCGTTGCTTCACGCCCGGCGCCGCCCTGCTCGCCGGCTTCTTGGCGCCGGACGCGGCCGGCTTCGCCGCCGCTTTGGGCACCCTTCCCGGCCAGCTGACGATCCAGTTTTCCAGCTCCGAATCCGGCACCTGGCTCTCGCAGGCGCCGACCCGCCCGCGCACCGAGATGCCGGCGGCGTGGACGGTATCCGGGTCGCCCGAGACCAGCGGGTGCCACCAATACAGGTCCTTGCCCTTGGCGAGCAGATCGTAGGCGCAGGTCGGCGGCAGCCAGTCGAGGATGCGTACCTCCGCGGGCGTGAGTCCGACGCAGTCCGGCACCTTCTTGAGTCGGTTCTTGTAGTCCGTACAGCGGCAGGTGTCGTGGTCGAGCAGCTTGCAGGCGACATCGGTGAAATGGATTTTGGCGGTCCCCTCTTCCTCCAGCTTGTTCAGGCAGCAGCGCCCGCAGCCGTCGCACAGGCTTTCCCACTCGCGGCGCGTCATCTGCTCTAGGCTCTTGCGCTTCCAGAAGGGGAGATCGTCGGTCACCATGGCTCCAGCGGTCGCTTCACGGGCGGGATCGGGGTCTGTGCGGCCCAATATCTATATAAGTCGCGTTCCGCTTGCAGAATCAGCCCGCACCCGGATTTTACCCTTATCCGCAATTTCGACATGCTATGTGGCTCTGTTGGCATGGAACGGCGCGGCCAGATCGGCTAGACATGACGAGTTTTGGACATTTCTCCAAGACTGCCAGCGCCTTAGCACAGAACGACTTGGCACGAGGAAGCCCGCGTGGCTGACCGGAAAAGACCGACTTTCGCCGAACATGTGCGGCGCTTCTTCCTTGACCTCGACGCGCGCATCGATTCCGGGTTGTTCGAGGCCGGCCGCTGGGCGCGCGAGCTTTACGAGCGCTTCGTCACCTTCATGGACCGGTTCCATGTCGCCGGGTGGAAGCGATGGTTGCTGGTGGAACCCGCCTCCGAGGCGGCAACGCTGGGCTCGGTCGGAGTCGTGCTCGCGCTCGCGCTCGCCCTGCCGGCCTTCTACGAGACCAGCGACGAGGACTGGCTGAAGAAGAGCGAACTTGCGGTGCAGTTCCTCGACCGCTACGGCAACGAGGTTGGCGCGCGCGGTATCAAGCATAATGACTCAATTCCGATCGAGGAGTTTCCGGACCACCTGATCAAGGCGACGCTCGCGACCGAGGACCGGCGCTTCTACGAGCATTTCGGCATCGACGTGCCGGGCACGTTCCGCGCGCTGATCACCAATGCGCGGGCCGGCGGCGTGGTGCAGGGCGGCTCCTCCATTACCCAGCAGCTGGCGAAGAATCTGTTCCTGAGTAACGAGCGCACGATCGAGCGCAAGGTCAAGGAAGCCTTTCTCGCGATCTGGCTTGAGACCCGGCTGACCAAGAACCAGATCCTCAAACTCTATCTCGACCGCGCCTATCTCGGCGGCGGCGCCTTCGGGGTCGATGCCGCAGCCCAATATTACTTCAGCAAGTCGGCGCGCGAGGTGAACCTCGCCGAGTCGGCAATGCTCGCCGGCCTATTCAAGGCGCCGACCCGCTATGCGCCGCATATCAACCTGCCGGCCGCCCGCGCGCGCGCCAACACCGTGCTCGACAACCTCATCGAGGCCGGAATGATGACGGAAGGCCAGGTGTTCGGCGCGCGCCGTAACCCGGCCGTTGCCGTCGACCGGCGAGACGAGCGGCAACCGAACTATTATCTCGACTACGCCTTTGAGGAGATGAAGAGGCTGGTCGACAAGCTGCCGAAGTCGGTGCAGGAGCGCGTGTTCATCGTCCGCACCGGGCTTGACGTCAATCTGCAGCGCCAGTCCGAAAACGCGATTGAGGAAACATTGCGGGAATATGGCCGCCAGTACGGGACGCGCCAGGCCGCAACCGCTGTATTCGAGACCGACGGCACGTTACGCGCGCTGGTCGGCGGCCGCGACTACAGCGAAAGCCAGTTCAACCGCGCGACCGACGCACTGCGGCAGCCCGGCTCGTCGTTCAAGCCCTACGTTTATGCGACCGCCTTCATTCACGGTCTGAAGCCAACCAGCATCGTCGTGGACAGTCCGGTCTGCATCGGCAACTGGTGCCCGCACAATTACTCTGGCGGCTATTCCGGCTCGCAAACTCTGACCTCGGCTTTGGTGCGTTCGATCAACACCATTCCGGTGAAGCTTTCGATCACGATCGGCAACGGCAGCCCGCGAGCGGGCCGCAACAAGATCGTCGACCTTGCCAAGAGGATGGGCCTGCGCACACCCCTCCCCGACACGCCGTCGCTGCCGATCGGCGCGTCCGAGGTCACGGTGTTCGACCATGCCGCGGCTTTCGCGACCTTCCCGAATGGCGGAATGGCGGTCACCCCGCACGCCATCCTCGAGGTCCGCAGCGCGACCGGCGAACTGATCTGGCGCTTCGACCGCGACGGTCCGAAGCCGCGCCGCGTGATGCCCGCGCAGGTCGCCGCCGACATCAACATGATCCTGAACCAGGCTGTGGAAGCCGGCACCGGGCGCCGTGCCATTCTCGAGGGGGTCAAGGCTGCCGGCAAGACCGGCACCACCAATGCCTATCGCGACGCCTGGTTTGCCGGCTATACCGGCAACATGGTTGCCGCGGTCTGGTTTGGGAACGATGATTATGCGCCGACAAACAGGATGACCGGCGGATCGCTTCCGGCGATGACCTGGAAAAAGATCATGGCTTACGCGCATCAGGGCATCGAGTTGAAACCGATCCCGGGCGTGCCCCCGCATCCAGGTCCGGTCGGCCCGCCGGTTGCGGCTGCGCCGGGCGCGCGGCCGGGCGACGAGATTCCGCGGCCGACGCTACTCACAAAGAAGGGCGCCGATATTCTGGTACGCATCGAGCGTGCACTCGAGGAAGCCAGCCGGTCGCTCGCGGCGCCCGCTGTTCTCGGGCAGACGACCGAAGCCGCACCGCAGAAGCCGGCTCCGGACGGGCGCGAGGGCGTCGTCGCCACCACCGAGGGCCGCGGACGCGGCGCGCGGTAATTGACAAGCCATCCGGCGATTACATATCGCTGATATTCCTTCGTCCCAGGCTGGATGATCCCGTGCGATTGCTCATCGGATTGCTGCTGGCATTTGCGGTCGCGGCATCCGTCGGCCTCGGCAGCACGTTGTATGCCCTGCAAGGCGGAACCGCCTTCGGCGCCTTCAATGTGGGGGCCTGGACGGCATGGCCGCGCACCGGCACGCCCGATATCGACCCGTATGCGCGCGCTCTGATCGCCCGCAGCGGCGAATTGCCGATGGGCGCTGGCGACGGCGTCGCTTTCGTCGCGACCACGGACGACGACGGTGTCGCCCTCGACGGACGGTGCGACGTGACGGTGTCTGGCACGACGCCGCAAGCCCGCTTCTGGACCTTGACGCTTTACGATACCGAGGGCCGCCTGATCGGCAATTCGCTCAAGCGTCACGGCTTTTCGAGTCAGGAGGTGGTTCGCACATCCGATGGGGCAATCGATATCTCGATCGCCCCCCGCGCACGCGCCGGCAACTGGCTGCCGAGCGGCGGTATTGAACGCTATATGATGGTCATGCGCTTCTACGACTCGCCCATCGGCGTCGCGTCCCGAACCGGCCGCGAAACCCCGATGCCCTCGGTCAAGCTGCGCTCATGTTCCTGAGGCTGCCGACATGACGCGCTGGCTGTTATGGCTTGTAAGCGGCCTCCTACTCGGCGGCATCGTGCATTTCGCAACGATCTTGTATCTGCCGAACACCGCGACGCAGAATGCCTATGCGCGGATTTCGGCGATTTCGCCGGTCAACAGCGTCGTCGCGCTGCCGGCGCCGAGCGCGGAAAAATCGATCGTGCCGTTGATGGATCCAGCCTTCGCATCCGCGGTTTGCAGATACGATCTGACGGACGCGCCGCTCAAGCTCACTGCGCCGGTCAGCCCGGCCTATACATCGGTGACCTTCTACACCGACAAGAATGTCGCCTATTACGCAATCAACGATCGCGCCGCCGGACGCCGGTCGATCGAGCTCGACCTGATGACCGCTGCGCAGAAGGCCGAGCTTCCTGAAGATGAGGAGATCGCGGCGGCGGACCGACTGATCGTGGAATCGCCGACCCAGACCGGTCTGATCGTCATCCGCACCTTCGCGCCCGAACCGGGCATGATGCCTGCCGCAATCGCTGCGCTATCCGGTGCGCGATGCGGGCCGCAACCGCTGCAATAACCCCTGTTACTTGGTGACGAGCGGCCGCGCCGCCGCCTGGGTGATCCATGGCCCGGAGGAGCCGCGCGGCACCAGCGCCGCCTCGGCAATGAGCGCACGCATCTGATTGAGCTGACGCTCCACCTCCGCGGCTTGAGCGGACGGCGCCACGATCACGAGTTTCTCGAGTGCATAATTATAGGCATAGGTCCGCTCCATCAGCGATTGATGGACCCAGCGCGCGATCAGCGAATTCTCGGCCATCCGCGCGACCGCGTTGCCGTGCTCGCGCGGACTGAGATTGGATACGTAACGCAGGCTCTTGTCGCGACGGGCGTCCATGTCCGAGACCTGCCGCGCCACCCGCGCGAAGGGTCCGATGCGCACATTGTCATTGCGGATGTCGCGCAGCAGCCGCGCATAATAGGTCTCGGTCGATCGCGCCGGATCGGAGAACATGTCCGCCGCATATGCGGTCTGGTCATAGTACCACCAGCTCTGCAGGAACATGCCGGACAGACCATATTCGTTCAGCACGCTATACCAGCGCTGCCGCTCGTAGGGCGGTTCGATCAGCGGATAGCCCAGATCGCGCAGGGTACGTTCGTCGTCAGTCAGTGGGAAAGCGGATTGCGCCTCGCCATAGCGCTGGGTGACCGCGGGTCCCATCCAGCGATGAATGTCGTCAGATCTTAAGGTCGGCCGCACGCGGCCAAGATCGGTATTCAAACAACCGATGATCGGCAGGCAGAACAGGATGCGGATCTTGTGAAGTTTCACGGCCGCAAGGCCCGTCTGCGGCGCTTGCCGCCTTGTATCCCGCCACGCGACGGCCGGACCTGCGGCTTGTCGTCATATCGGTCGATACGGATGACCGGGAGAATCACCACCTCGCAACCGCGGTCCGGAAATCCTGCAGCACGCGCACGGAACGTCGCAGCACGCGCCGGAAATTCGATCACAACGCCCATAAGCTTCGCCCCACCCTGCCCGACGGCAACACCGGTTCGTCACGATTAAGAGATGGTCATGGTTAACGCTCCGCTAACGACCGGGCGCTAGGGTCGCAGCGTTCTCGTTTGGGTGACACCACGTGCAACGTCTCACTCTTGACAATCTCGACGGCATGACCGGTCTTGCAGGATTGGCGGATCGCAGCGGGGTCGATATTCGGCCGACCCTGTTGCGGGTTCTCACCGACCTTTACATTCAGAAATCCACGCACACACCGCACGAAGATCGCCACTATACCGAGCTGGCGCTCCGGTTGATCGACGTGGTGGATGATGCAACGCGTGCCGCCGTCGCAGTACGGCTGAAGAAACATCCCGGCGCGCCGAAAGCGGTACTGGATCGACTCGGGCAGCTTGCGCCGCCCACCGCCGACGCGCAGCAGCCGGGCAGCGTCGAGCTGTTCGTCACCGAGACTGCACGCGAGCACGATCTGGGGATTTTGGAAAAGGAGGCGCCGGCGCCGCTGCCCTCACAACCGTCGGAGCACAGGTCCGCCGCGACCGAGATATTTCCGGCGACCGATTACGTCGCGCAGCGTGAGGCTTTCTTCTCCGCCGCATCGGAGGATCGCAAGCTAATCCTGATGAATCTCGTCCATGTCGCAGAGCAGGATGTCGCGCTGGCGCAGCAAACCAACATCATTCGTTACCTGGAGCAGTCCGCGCTCGCCGGAAGAGCGCAGGAGTTCACCACGCTGTTGCAGCAGGGTCTCGGCGTATCGCGCGCGCTGGCGCGCCGTATCGTGAGTGACACTTTCGGCGAGCCGTTTGTCGTCTCGGCCAAGGCTCTGGCCATGCCGACGGATGTGTTCCAGCGAATCCTGATGTCGCTCAATCCGGCGATCGGCCGGTCGGTTGAGCGGGTGTTCGAACTCTCCGACCTGTTTCTGGAACTGCCGCTTTCATCGGCGCTGCACCTTGTCGCAATCTGGCGTGCGGCCGATCGAATGGAGGCGAGACATCTCAGGCATCGGCATACGCATCCGCACTCGGACGATGCTCCGCCCACGGCGCGCCGTTCCACGGCACATGACCAGAATGGAGTCGCCGACAAACGCGCGGCCCCGGATCTGCAGCGCAGCGTGTCGCCGCACCGCTAGCTGACGATCCGGTCGAGGAAATTCCGGCCCTGCCGATCCTCCACCTCGACCAGCCAGATATCCGGATCGAATTCGATTTGGCGGGAAAGATATTTCTCGATCTCGTCACTCGGTCGGGGCTGCGCCCGCAGGCAGGCGATAAAGGCCCGGTCGCCTGGCCGCGATTCGTCAAATTCGGTCTGCGGCGCGGGACCGAACAAGTCGGCCGTTCCATCCAGTCGATCGATCTTGACGAAGATCGCGCCGGCTTCTTCGGCGCCGCGCCGCCGCACGACCGCATAAGCGCCCTCGATCATGCAACGCCGGATATAGGCAGACACCCAGATCGCCGATTTCAGCCGCATATCCGCTCTTGCCGTATGACGCGTCCGCTCGCGAGTAGCCGCGCGCGGCGCTCCAGCTAATCGAGCTCGCGGCCGGTGACAACCGTCAATTCGCGCAGCAGCCGCGGCGAAATCTGACCCGTGACCGGAAGTTTCCGTGCGCGTTCGAATTGTTCGATCGCCTGCTTGGTCTCCGGGCCGAAGGTGCCGTTCGGCCGGAATTGCCCATAGCCGAAATCCGTCAGGGCGCGCTGAACCGCGAAGATGCGTTTCGAAGACGGCGCGATCAGTTCTGCGATCGGGTCGGTCGCCGCCGGCGGCGTCGCGGCGGCCCGTTGTCCAGCCTTGGCTTGCGAGCGGGTCAGCGCGCGCAGGAAAACCTCGTTCGGTTCCGAGCCCGGCCGCAAGCCGGACGCTTGCTCGAAATCGCGCATGGCCGCGTTGGTCTTCGGCCCGAATACGCCGTCCGGCATTCCATCATAGAACCCGCGGCGGCCGAGTTCGCGCTGGATATCTGCGATGACCTCGTTGCGTGGTCGCTGCGTCTGCTCGGCTTTCGCCTGGCTCGTCTCGGTCGCGGCCAACTCGGCCTTGGCGGGAACGGCCTCGACGGGCCGACTTTTCGGCAAGGCCAACTGCGGAGGCGGTCCGGTAATCTCTTGACCGACCACACGGATGGATTTCGGTTGCGTCGCTGCCGCGGAGACCGGCTTCACTGAAAACAGCGGCGCGGGGTGCGGGCCGGACTGCAGGAAAGCAGCATTGGCAATCACGGCGCTCAAAGCCGCGGCGGCAACCAGGGCTGCGACTGCGTCCTTGCGCCAGCCCGGAGCGGCGGCCGGCGGCTGATGGTCGTCCAGCGCGAGCGAGCCTTTTCGCTGCGATCCTTTACGCACTCTTGCGCACCTGAATGTCGTTCTGCCGGCGTGTGGGCTCGAACGGCGTCAGCGTGCCGTTCCGCTTGCCCGGTCCCGCGACAGCTTCACAATCGAGCGGCAGACGGATCGATATGGCTGTACCCTTTCCGAGTTCGCTGCGCACCTGCATCTCGCCGCCATGCAGCGTCACCAGCCCCTTTACGATCGAAAGGCCGAGGCCGGTGCCGTCATGACGACGGTCATATGCCGACCGCGCCTGAAAGAATGGATGGCCGATGCGCGGCAGATCGGCCGCGCTGATGCCAACCCCATTATCCTCGACGGACACGACCAGATGGCCGCCGTCAAGATGCGAGGCGATCACCACCCGTCCGCCGCGATCGCTGAACTTGATCGCGTTCGACAGCAGGTTGAGCATGATCTGCTTGAAAGCGCGCTTGTCCGCAATGATGTCCGGCAGGTGGTCGGGCGTGCGCATGATGAGGTCGACGCCTGCATCGCGGGCGCGCAGCGCCAGAATGTCGCAGCAATTGCTTACCACCTTACCGGGCCCGAAAGGCTCCGGCGTGATCTCGAAATCGCCGGTTTCCATCTTCGACATATCGAGAATGCCATTGACGACGGCCAGCAGATGGTTGCCGGAATCGTTGATGAGGCGCGCATATTCCCGGCGCTTCGCCGCATCGAGTCGCATCTGCTCTTCGTTCACAAGCATTTCCGAGAAGCCGATGATGGCGTTCAGCGGGGTCCGCAATTCGTGGCTCATGGTCGCGAGGAATCGGATCTTCGCAGCATTGGCGCGCTCGGCTTCCGCGCGCGCGGCCTCGAGCGCCTGTTCCTGCGCCTTGCGGTCCGAGACGTCGCGCATGACCGCGACGACTTCGCGATCGGCGCTCTCGCCTGACGCCCCGTCGAGCGGACGGCAGCGCATTTCCACCCATACGAAACTTACGCCCGCTTCGCCAAGCTGACGCTTGACCCGGAACTCGACCGATTGCTGGAGGCCCTGCGCCGCATCGGCCAGCGCGGACAGATAGGCCGGCCGGTCGGCCACGTGGACGCGGTCGAACAGGCCCTGGCCCATCAGATCCTCGATGCGCGTTCCGAACAGATTCTGCGCCGCCGGAGAGACGAACAGCACCGTCCCGTTGCGGCCATGCCGGGTGATAACATCGGTCATGTTGCGCGCCAGCAGGCGATAGCGATCCTCCTCCTCATAAAGGAGCCAATAGCTCGTTCGGGCGAGCGATTCCGCTCCGAGCGCGAGACCGGTCGCATACAGCGCCGCGGAGATGATGCCGAGTGCGGCCAGAGCCGCATGTTCTCCGATGGCCGATGGCGGCATTACCCCGAATTCCTGCGCCATCAGCAGGATGCCTGCCGCGGCCAGCGCGAAAGTGGAAGCTGCCGCCACCACTCTTCGCGACGCCGACAGCGAGGCTTCGAGCGGCACCACCACGAGCCAGATTGCGGCAAATGACGAGATGCCTCCGGTCTTGTAGGCGACGATGAAAACCAGCCCGGTCAGCGAAAATGACGACAGGACGTGAGCGCCCTCATAGCGTCCGGTGCGCGAAAGGTAGTAGGCGATCAGAATCGGCACCACGAGCCAGGCAAACACCGCGACCTCCAGCCCGCTCGGCACGCCGCGCATCACCAGATAGACCGGGAATGCCGCAAGCGCGATCAGCGACCCGAGCAGCCGCGGCGCGATGAAGGCACGGTGCCGCGTCGCGGTCAGCGGGTCTTGCTGAACGGACGGATGAACCAGACTGTCGATGTAATCGCGAAGCGGCTCGGCGAGACTCAAGGCAACACTTGCGCCAGCTTATCCGGGCCGACGCACTCCCCATTTGCGGGCGATCGTGTCAGACGCGGCTTAAGCGAACGCTAAGGGAACGGCATCGACGGCTCGCGCCACGCCGCGGGCCGTCATAAAAAGCCGCGCATGTTCGTCATCGTATCCGGATGGTGAATGTTCGGTTTCCACATGAGGTATTGGATTCGCGCCCCTGAAAAACCCTTGCCTTGGGGTTCGAAGCGGCCAGCAAGCAGCATGCGCGAATCTGCAAACCGCGATGTTTCAAATTCTATGCAAAGTTGCTGCATATTCTCATCGAATAAGCCCCAAAAATCCAACCGGCTTTTCAGCCGCCGCTGCTAGACCTCGGGCATCAGCGGCCAACGAGCCGCGGGGAGCGTTCGGGCGATGGTCTTTCTGCTGCGGGTGGCATTCTGGCTCAGTATCGTGCTCGTGCTCTTGCCGAGCGGCGACTATCAGCCAAAGGAACAGGCGCCGCGAATCGGTCCCGCCGACGCCGTGAGTGCCGCCACCGCCGCCGTATCGGACCTCAGCGGTTTCTGCGACCGGCAGCCGGATGCATGCGCGGTCGGCGGACAGGCGGCGGTTGCGTTCGGGCAGCGGGCCCAGGCCGGCGCACGCTATTTGTTCGACCTGATCCAGGAGCAGCTCGCGCCGACTGAGACCGGTTCAATCGCCGGTGCGAGCGGCGGGCACGCCGCGTCCTCGCAACATACGCTCAAGCCGTCCGACCTCGAGCCGCAATGGCGTCCGCCGCTGCCTCATAAAGACCCGCGACGACCCGCATGAAAGGTGGTTCCAGCGCTTTCCCCGCCGACAGTCGCCGCCTATATCTGGCCACATGGACCAGAGCACGATCGACGACATCATCGGGAATTTCGAACTGCTCGATGAGTGGGACGACCGCTACCGCTATATCATCGAACTCGGTCGCGGCCTGCCTGAATTGCCGGATAACGCGCGGACCGAAACCAACAAGGTCCGCGGCTGCGCGAGCCAGGTCTGGATGACTACCCACACGAGGCCGAACGGCTCCGGGGGTCCCATCCTGGAATTCCAGGGCGACAGCGATGCGCATATCGTGCGCGGGCTCATCGCTATCCTGTTCGCACTTTATTCGGGAAAGCCGGCAGAGGCGATTCTCGCAGCCGACGCGCAGTCGCTGTTCGAAAAGCTCGGGCTGCGCGAACACCTGACGCCGCAGCGGTCGAATGGTTTCCGCGCGATGGTCGACCGGATCCAGTCGGACGCACGCGCGGCCCTGTCGCGCTAAAGGACTGGTCAATCCGCATCGGTCTTGCCGCCATCCGCCCAAGACCGGATCGAAGCGGCGGCTCTGCCCCTCGCTTCAGCCCGGTAGCCGTAATGGCGCGCAAGGCGCTCCAACGCGAGTTGCAGCACCACCTTTGCGGACCGGGCGGGCCAATGCCGCTCACGCTCGACCGCATCCAGCTTCTTGAGAAAACAGCAGATATCGATAAGCAGCCCGGAGAATTCCGGCCCGACGGCATCGAGCGCATGCCGCAGCCGCTGGCGGGCCGCGATCATACGCTCGGTGATATGGCCGGCGGTCTGCCCTCCATCGCGTCTACGTCCTGCGGCGGCTCCATCCCAGTTCACGGTGGTGCGCGGCATCATCTGCGCAAGGGTGAAATCGAGCCGCAGGCGTTCGCCGGACAACAATTGGTGCGGCTCGATCAGCGGACGGCCGTCCGTCCCCTTGCGCCGCGACAGCCAGGTCAGCGGGCTTTCCGATTCATCAAATTTCGCGCCGATACCAATCTCGGGTCCCGCGCCATCGACCAGCGACAGATGTTGCGCACGATAGGCATCGATCGAGGCGGCGCGTCCCAGGATTGACGGCGCGCGACCGGAGCGAAGATCGGTCATCGGCGCCCCCCGCCGTTGCGCGCATCCGCACCGAGCACGAACTCTTCCATTTCGTGCAGCAGCGCATCGAAACCGGGATCGTCGCGCAAATCCTCCACGATGCGGCAGGCATGGGAGCAGGTGGTGCGGTCACGGCCGAACAGATGACCGGCGCCCGACAGCGTCATCCCGAGTGCGACCCGCGCAAGATACATCCCGGTCTGTCGCGCAAAGGCGATGTCGCAACGGCCGCGGGTTGCCGCGCACAGGTCGTGGCGGCTCACTGCGAACGCCATTTCGACCGCCTGGAGCACGCGCGTCTGCGCGTCAGCCCTCGGCGGCTGCGTTCTGCGCTTCCAGGGCCGCGCCCGCACCGCGGCGACCGGTCCTCCCCCGACTGCTTGCTGATCCATTGCCACCTCTGTAGGACTTAATGCCTACAGTTTGCAACGGTCGTGGCATGAGGGGGATAACTTTTATACGCCCGGCCGGGAGCCGGGCGGCAAACTCGGCGCGACGCCTCTCAGGAGCTCTTTTCGAGGTGGTTGCGCAATTCTTCAATCGATCCAACGCGCACCACGCCCTGAGCCAGTTCGGCCTCGATCGAACCGTCGGTGTAGAGCGTGTAAGCCATACCGTCCACGACACCTGACTTGAGCACAGTGACCGCTTCTGCGCGCGCGCCCGCGGGGGCAGCTTCAGCCGGCGCGGGGATCGCAGGTTCGCGCCGTTGCGGCGTAGCTGCTTCGAATGGATTCTCCGGACTTGCGGGGATGGCCGGGCTTCGCCGCGTCTCGGGCGATTTGGCCGGGCGTTCGGCCGATGGCCGAGGCGGTCGCCATCCGAGCGGGCGGGAGGCTGGCGCGCCTTGGGCCGCAGGGGCCTCTTCGGAAGCTGGAATCGGCGCCCGCGGCGAGGGAGGTCGCACCGGCTCGACCGCGTCGGTGCGATCAAATTCGTCGCCATGCGCACGCGGCTGCGGAGCACGGGATAACGCCGCGACCGTGGGAGCCGCTGACCCCGCGGACAATGCCGGCGCGCCCGCCGCCACGGTGCGAGAGGCGAGAAGATCGGCAATGCGGGAAAGCTGGCTGACCGCGCGACTCACCGCGAAAGTCACAAGGCCGCCCATCGCCGTGACGGTCCCAGCCAGGATCAGCGTATTGCCGAGGCTGAACTCGTTGATAGGAATGCCGAATCCAATCAGGATCGCGCCCAGCGCGAGCGCCAGAATCCCAATAATCATCAAAACAAAAGACATCACGCGCCCCCGCGACCGCCGCCACCATTTCGGTCGGAATTGTGACGGCCTTCCCTGCCGCAGGCAAGTCACCCGCCGGCAAGCCACCTCCAACGCCAAGCGAGCGCTTGGCCTTGTTCGCGCTTTGAATAAGCCGCCGCGCGGCCAAACGCCACCTCAACGATGGGAAACGTCGATCCGTAACGGTTGGTTCCAGGCACCGAAGTCACGATTGCAGGCGTGGATCGGGGCTGCAATATTGCTTCCGAATCAATCAGGGCCTAACTGAGTGCCGGCTGGCAACCACAACTGCCGGCCGACGCCTTTAACGTCACACGAACCGCGAGCACGCCCCATGTCATTCACGTTGCCCGATCTGCCCTACTCGTACGACGCCCTCGCGCCCTATATGTCGCGCGAAACGCTCGAATATCATCACGACAAGCATCATCTGGCTTACGTCAACAACGGCAACAACCTGCTCAAGGGGACTGAGTGGGAGGGCAAGTCCCTCGAAGAGATCGTGAAAGGCTCTTTCGGCAAGAATGCCGGACTCTTCAACAATGCCGGCCAGCACTACAACCACGTGCATTTCTGGAAATGGATGAAGCCGAATGGCGGCGGCGACAAGATTCCCGGCGCGCTCGAGAAGCAGATTATTTCCGACCTCGGCTCTGTAGCGAAGATGAAGGAAGACTTCGCCCAGGCCGGCGTCACCCAGTTCGGATCGGGCTGGTGCTGGCTGGCAGTCAAGGACAGCAAGATCGCCGTTATGAAGACCGCGAACGGCGAGAGCCCGCTGGTACATGGCGCGACCCCGATCCTCGGCTGCGATGTGTGGGAGCATTCCTATTACATCGACTATCGCAATCGTCGCCCGGATTACCTGAAGGCCTTTGTCGACCATTTGGTGAACTGGGACTACGTGGCCGAAATGTACGAAAAGGCCGCCAAGTAGGCCGGCCTCGCGAGCGCTCTTGCGCGATCTTCAACAATATTCAGTGCGGCCGCCCCTCTCGGCGGCCGTACCGCTGTTTGGCCTTTCGTCCGAAAAACTCCCCAAGTCGCGGCCGCGAGATCGAGTCGAATTTCTGTGCGACGCCGCGGCGTGGACCTTGCTGGCGGCGCTTGCCGCCATCGCCTGCCTAACCTTTTCCGACTACGGCCTTGGATGGGATGACTACACCCATTCGCAATATGGCCAGTTGCTGCTGGACTTTTACGCCTCCGGATTTACCGACAAGCGCGCCCTCTCCTTCGTCAATTTGTATATGTATGGCGGCGGCTTCGACATGCTGGCCGCGCTGGTCGCGAAGCTCTTGCCATACGATCTGTTCGAAACGCGGCGTCTCGTTGGCGCCGCAGTGGGGCTCGCGGGCATGGTCGTGGTGTGGCGGCTCGCGCGCCGGCTCGGAGGTGCGGTGTCCGGTCTGCTCGCGCTGGCGCTGCTGGCGGCGACACCCCTGTTCTACGGGCACATGTTTATCAATGCGAAGGATGCGCCCTTCGCGGTCGCGATGGCGCTGCTGCTGCTTGGTCTGGTGCGCGCGCTGGAGGACTATCCGCGGCCCGGCCCGGCGACGGTGGCGATATTCGGCCTAGGGCTCGGGCTCGCGCTCGGCACCCGCATCATGGGCGGCATGACGGCGCTCTATATGCTGCTGCCGATGGCCGGGATAGTCGGCCACGATATGCGCACGGTCGGCTTCAAGCCGGCGGCCGGCGCTCTTGGCTTGTTTCTGTGGCGGATCGTTCCGGGCCTTGTTCTTGCCTATGCGGTGATGGCGCTGGTTTGGCCATGGTCGGTGGTCGACCCGCTCAACCCGCTTCGCGCGATCGGCTATTTCTCGCACTTTTTCGAGAAGCCCTGGCGCGAGATGTTCGGCGGCCAGCCGATTCTCGTACCCAACATGCCACGCAGCTATCTGCCGACCTATCTCGGCATGAAGCTGCCCGAAATTGTGTTGCTGCTAGGCGGCGCAGGGTTCATCGGCGCAATTGTAGCGCAGTTCCGAACTGGCCTACCGGTGCTGCGGCGCGCCTCGCTCCTGCTGATTGCGACGGCGGCGGTGCTGCCGGTTGCGCTCGCCGTCGCGACGAAGCCGGCGATGTATAACGGCATTCGGCATTTCATCTTCATCCTGCCGCCGCTCTGTGTTCTCGGCGGACTAGCCGGTGGCGCGCTGCTACGCTGGCTCGCGGAACGCTCGCGCATGGCGACGGCGCTTGCCGGCATCGCGATCGGTGCGGCCCTTGCGCTCCCGGCGAGCGCGATGATCGCACTGCACCCTTACCAGTACACGCATTTCAATACGATTAGCGGCGGCATGCGCGCTGCCGACAAGGCTTACATGGTCGATTATTGGGGACTGTCATTCAAGGAAGCGGCCGACGAACTGCTCGGCATACTCGACGAGCAAGGCACCCAGACGCCGGAAGGCCGCCGCTGGGTGATCGCCATATGCGGACCGCATCCGCCGGCCGAAGTCGAGCTCGGCGAAGACTTTCTGACCACCTGGAATACCAAGGGCGCCGATTTCGCCTTGATGCTGGGCGAGTTCTACTGCGCCGAACTCAAGGCTCCCGAACTCGTGCGCATTGAACGAGAGGGCGTCGTATTCGCCCGCGTCTACGATCTGCGCGGGCGCAACATACCGGATCTGTTTACGCTGCCCCCGGTGCAGTGAGGGTTATTCGGCGGCCTGCACCATCGGCTCCAGAAACGCGTCGGTTGCGCGAATCTGGTGTGACGTCGAGCAATGGGGGCACCATACCGACAATTTCATGCTGCGCATTTCAAGCAGCGTCACCGTGTCGGTTTCGATACTGGTCGTGACGACTCGCCCGCTCTTGGGGCACTTATACTTCAACATGACGAACGCAGCCTCCACGTCACAGCGAGTCTACGCTGCGGCGGACGCAATGATTGCAGAGGCGGCCGCTTTCCACCGCTTATCCACAATTTCTTCATGGTTCCGTCACACTCGTTACCGCAACGCAAAAAACCTGGGGGTCAGCCCAGGCTCTGCAGCAAGAACCGAGTCGCGAAGTCAGTAGAAGCGGCAGAGGCGCATGCCAGCCCGGTCGTACCAGCATTCCTGATGGCGGCCCGGCCGCAGCCAGGTGGGAAGCCGGGGCCCGCCGACGGCAACGCCGACGATCGTGCCGACCACGGCGCCTGGAGGACCTCCGATCACCGCACCAACGCCGGCACCGATGGCGGCTCCGGTGACCACGCCGCGCGCCTCGAAATAGGCGTTGGCTGCGTTCGAGGTCGCCGCAAGCGCAAGCACCGCGATAGCTGCGATCAGGATTTTCCGCATCGCCGTTCTCCCGCGGGATGCTCCCGCTGGAGCGCAATGACACTTCCTTAACGTTAAGATTCCGTCACCGCCCTGCCCGATTGCCGGCGACGCGCGACGCTGATCAGCACCACGGGAATGGCAGCCAGCGAGCAGATTGCCGTCCCGACAATGACGCTCGCCGGGCTGCCGGCATCCATCATGTAGCCGAAGGCCGGCGGCGCCAGCACGCCGCCGAGATTGAAGCCGGTCGTGACGAAGCCGAACACCCGTCCGAATGCGCCGGGCGGCGTCACCGCGCGCACGATCATGTCGCGTGAGGGCTGCATCACCCCGTTGAAGAAGCCCGACACCGCCATCAGCGCGATCAGCAGCGTGGCGCCGAGATCAACGAACGCGATCGGCAAGAGCGCGATGCCGGCCACCAGCAGACCAATCAACGCCACCATGTCATGCCGGTCGGTGCGTGAGGCAAGCCAGCCGCCAGCCAGCACCGCGAAGGCACTGAACATCAGATGCACGGTGATCGCGGTGGTCGACAGCGTCAGCGAGGCGCCCCAGAGCGCCTCGAGTGCGACGATGCCGTAATTCTGCATGCCGACCGCAAAAGACGCGATCAGCATGAAGAGCACGAGATTGAGAAGAACCGGCGCCGTGGCAAGGATGCGCCAGTCGCCGGCCGAAGGGATGTCAGCGCCGCTCGCTTTGGCCCGCGCGGCTTCGCGGCCCGCCAGAGGCGCGCCGAATGCGAGGATCGCGCTCGCGACCGCCACTCCAAGCAGCGCCGCAACCGCGAAAGCGCCGCGCCAGCCGAGCGCCGTGGCCAGCATCACCATCGTTGCCGGCGTGATCGCTGTGCCGATGAAGCCTGCGAAAATGTGGATCGAGAATGCCTGTCCCACCCGGCCGGGCGAAACCCGGTTCGACAGCAGCGAATAGTTGGCCGGGTGATAGACCGTGTTGGCAAGCCCGAGAAAGGCGAAGGCAAGGCCGAGCAGGAGAAAGACCGGTGCCGCGGCCGCGGCCGCGAGCGAGGCCGCCCCCAGCAGGAGTCCGCCAACCAGCACGGTGCGCGCCGAGCTGCGGTCGACCAGAAAGCCCGCGGGCGTCTGCAACAGCGCCGAGATGATGTTGAAGGTGGCGACGACAAAGCCGAGTTCGGTGTAGCTGACGCCAAATTCGGCGCGCACGAAGGGAAACACCGGCGGCAGCACGAGGATAAAGACGTGGCTGACGAAATGCGCGGCGCCGACCAGCCCGATCACCCGAAAATCGGTCGAACGCGGCGCGCTGGCCTCGAGGGCGGTCGGTGTCATTCAGAAATCCCGGCTGGCAGACCGGGCATAGCACGAAGCGGAGCGGTGGCGCATGCGCTCTCCGAAGGAGACGGTGCGGTTCCATGCATGCGCCTTTGCGCGCAAACGCCGCCCTCCGCGCGGCGCAAATGCGCCCGACGGGATTGAAGAGAGGGAACGACGCACCGAGAGGCGCGGTCGATCCGAATGCGCCATGCCGCTCACACGGCATGGCCCGCCTCTCGGCGCGTCGCTTGCGGCGTTCTTGTCTCGATACCGGGCCGCGCTTTGCCTCCATGCGCGCCTTGCGCATGGCGTCAGCCAGCTCCTGGCAGGGACTCCTAGTGGTCCCGGGCGGAGCCCCGATACCGCCCGGGTGCATGGCTTGCGAGCCACGCGCGCAGGCGCCGCGCCCTGCCCCACCTCGACGACGCCTCGCGAAGCGCCCTTTCATGGACAAGGCAATAGGAATATAGTCAAAATCCTTGAGAAGTCAAGAGCACCGAAATTCGATCTGCCCGGCTTCAGGCCCGTTCCGTTCGACTTCGCGCCGAACGCCGCGCGCATGAACATGCGGCTCTCGTGCGATCTCTTGAACGCCATCAAGGTGACGGCCGCCAGCAGGCGTGCCCGATCAGCAACGGCCTGCATGCCAGCGGCGGCATCGCGCTCGGCGCCTTCAATGATGCGGTGTCGCCGCTGGCGGATCTACGCCGCTCGAACTCACCGAGGCTTTCGGCGGGTCGATCGCCTTTCAGCATTACTGCACGCCCAGCCTGCGGACCTCCTGGGTGTTCGGCTATCTGAGCGTTCAGTACAAC
>JBIQKQ010000057.1:0-19146 GCA_044506365.1 Hyphomicrobiales bacterium | reverse complement strand
CCCTGCCCCGCCCGTTACGCGCACTGGCGGGTGGCGCGCTTTCGCGCATGCCCGAGGCCGCTCTGAGGCCCATCGCCGCCGCGCTTTTGGATTCCGGGCGGGCCGAGCGCATTGGCGAAAAATCGCGGCGTCTGGGCCTCGCCCTCTCCGCCTGCGATCCGGATCGTGCCGCCGTCGCACTGTCGCGGGTGGGCCTCGACGCCAGCCTCGTCAAAGCCGCAGGCGATGGTTACCGCCTCACGCCGCTCGACGGTCTGCGCAACCACCTGCCCGATCTTGTCTCGCGTATGCAGGTCAACGATATCGCCACCTACCTCACCGACGACATCCTGACGAAAGTTGACCGCTGCACCATGGCCGTCTCGCTGGAAGCGCGCGAACCGATGCTCGATCATCGGCTGCTCGAGTTCGTCTGGTCGCTGCCGCGCGCCGTGCATCATTCCGGCGGGCCCAAGGGTCTATTGCGCGCGGTGCTCGGGCGCTATATCCCGCCGGCCTGGATGGACCGTCCGAAACGCGGCTTCTCGGTGCCGCTGGCGGACTGGCTGCGCGGACCGCTGCGCGACTGGGCGAGCGAGTTGCTGGCGCCGTCACGGCTCAAGGGGGAAGACCTGTTCGACGAGCGCGCGGTGACGCGTCTTTGGCAACGACATCTCAACGGGTCGCAGAACAATGCCACCGGCCTGTGGAATGTCCTGATGGTCCGCGCGTGGTCCGAACGCTGGCTTTAGACAGATGACAAATCTCGACGAGAAGGTCACCAAAGGTTTTGGCGACGAATGGTCCACCT
Source organism: Hyphomicrobiales bacterium (assembly GCA_044506365.1). Lineage (GTDB taxonomy): Bacteria > Pseudomonadota > Alphaproteobacteria > Rhizobiales > Xanthobacteraceae > Pseudorhodoplanes. The sequence continues at coordinate 18,356 of JBIQKQ010000057.1, read as the reverse complement.
TTCGCCAAAGCGAGGACGACCTGACGCCGCAGCAGCGGCAGGCGATCTTCGAGAATTATTTCGCGATTTTTCCCTGGGACGCGCTGCCGAAGGATGGCGGGATCGGACTGGATGCCGGCTGCGGCAGCGGCCGCTGGTCGATGGGCGTTGCGCCGCGCGTCAGGCATCTGCATGCGCTCGACGCGAGCGCGGATGCGCTCCATGTTGCGCGTCAGAATCTCGCGCCGTTTCGCAACGTCACCTTCCATCATGCGAGCGTCGGCCTTATCCCCCTGCCCGACCGCTCGCTCGATTTCGCCTTCTCGCTCGGCGTCCTGCACCACGTGCCCGATACGCAAGCCGCGATAGACGCGATCGCCGCCAGGCTGAAGCCGGGCGCGCCGTTCCTCGTCTATCTCTACTACGCGTTCGACAATCGTCCCGCCTGGTTTCGCGGCATCTGGGCGGTCAGCGATGTGGTCCGCAAGGTGGTCTCGCGCATGCCGCATCCGGTCCGCTTTGCCGTCAGTCAGGTCATTGCCGCACTGATCTACTGGCCGCTCACCCGACTCGCGCTGGCCGCTGAAAAGCTCGGCCTGTCTGCCGATGCGATTCCACTTGCGTGGTATCGCGATAAGTCGTTCTACGTGATGCGCACCGATGCTTATGATCGCTTCTGCACCCGGCTGGAGCAGCGGTTCAGCAGAGCGCAGATTGCCGAGATGCTGACCCGGGCGGGCTTTCGCGACATCCGCTTCTCGGACCGCGAGCCTTATTGGTGCGCTGTGGGAATCAGGAATTAAGGCAAGGCTCGCCAATTTCATTCCCGATGCGAATTTCGTATATCATGCGCCCCCATGCAGCCGGGCCGGCTGCAGCCAGGTCAGTGTAATGGTCGAACCTCAAGCCAGCATTCCGGACGATGATGCCGAGTTCCGCACCCGCATGATCGATTCTGCGGTGCGCACGCTCGACGCCGAGGCGGAGGGAATAGCCGCATTGTCCACGGCTTTGCGCGACGGACTGGGGCGCGCGCTGAGTGCGGCCATCGAACTGATCCGCGCCTCGCAGCGGGACGACACCTCAAGGGGTCGCGTGATCGTCACCGGAATGGGAAAGTCCGGACATGTCGCGCGCAAGCTCGCCGCGACCTTTGCCTCCACCGGCACACCGGCCTTTTTTGTGCATCCGAGCGAAGCAAGCCACGGCGATCTCGGCATGATCCAGGACGAGGACGTCATCTTCGCGCTCTCCTGGTCGGGCGAAACCGCGGAACTCAAGAATATCATTGATTACGCCAAGCGTCGCAACATTTCGCTGATCGGCATGACATCGGACGCCCAATCGACTCTCGGCCGCGCCGCCGATGTCGTGCTGGCGCTGCCGCAGGCGCGCGAGGCCTGTCCGCACAATCTCGCGCCCACCACGTCCTCGCTGATGCAGCTTGCGCTCGGCGACGCGCTCGCCATTGCGCTGCTCGACAGCCGTGGCTTCTCGGCGCAGCAATTCCACGTCCTGCATCCGGGCGGACGCCTCGGTGCGCTCTTGAAATTCGCCCGCGACGTAATGCGTAGCGGCGAGGCGCTGCCGATCGCACGCACCGGTTCGCGCATGGCCGATGCCGTGGTCGAGATGTCGGCCAAGGGCGTTGGCTGCATCGGCATCATCGATCCGCATGGACAATTGTGTGGGATCATCACCGACGGCGACCTGCGCCGGCACATGAAACCCGGCCTGACCGAGCAGACGGTCGACGAGATCATGACGCGGAATCCGAAATCCTGCCGCCCGGACCAGCTTGTCAGCGAGGTCATCGAGACGCTGAATTCCTCCAAAATCACGGCCATGTTCGTGGTCGAAGGCAGCCGCCCGGTCGGGGTCGTACATCTGCACGATCTGCTCCGCATAGGAGTGGCCTAGTTCTCTTTGCATGAATAGCGCAAACTCCGCTCATTCCCGCGTAAGCGGTAAGCCAGCATGCTTGCCTCTGGGTCCCCGCTTTCGCGAGGACGAGCGGACAAGGTTACGTGTGCAATGAACGCCCTGCTCGAGCCGTTTCGGCACTGGACCATGGCCGGACCGGCGATCGTTGCGGCCGCCGCCGCTCTGACTGCACTCCTGGTCCTGTGGCTGCATCCGTTTCTTGTCCGCTACGCGATGGCCCGGCCAAATGCCCGCTCATCACACACGATCCCGACGCCGCAGGGGGGCGGCATCGCGGTGATCGCCGCTTTCATCATCGTGGCGGTTGCCGGCATTCTCGCGACCGGCACAGCATCAGCGGCGGCTGCGCCCGGCATCGCCACGGTCTTCGCGGCCACTGCCGCGATCGCAGTTTTGGGCGCCATTGACGATATCCGGCCGATTGGCGTCGCCCCGCGCCTGCTGATGCAGTTCCTGGTCATCGCGGTCGTCATCGCCGCGCTGCCCGCCGATTTCCAGATGACGCCGTTCCTGCCCTGGTGGCTTGAACGCCTCATGCTCATCCTGGCCGGCCTCTGGTTCGTCAACCTGACGAATTTCATGGACGGCCTCGACTGGATGACGGTCGCAGAATTCGCACCGCTGACCGCGGGACTTGTCCTGCTCGGATCGCTCGGCGCGCTTCCCTCCTACGCCATCGTCTGCGCGCTTGCCCTGCTCGGCGCCCTGATCGGATTCGCCCCATTCAACCGTCCGGTGGCGCGGTTGTTTCTGGGCGATGTCGGCAGCCTGCCGCTCGGCCTCGTCGCCGGCTGGCTGCTGGCCCTGCTCGCCAACGGAGGCCATCTGGCTGCGGCGATCCTCTTACCTCTTTATTACCTGATGGACGCAACGATCACGCTGTTCCGTCGCCTCGCGCGAGGCGAACGCGTCTGGCAGGCGCACCGCACGCATTTTTATCAGCGCGCCACCGACAACGGCTTCACCGTCATGCAGGTCGTCGCGCATGTCTTCGCCGTGAACATTGCGCTCATCGGTCTTGCCGCGCTGTGTGTGCGGATCAATACTCCGGCTACCGAAATCGTCGCGCTTATCGCGGGTGCGATGATCGTCGGCTGGTTGCTGATGCGATTTTCACGAAAGCAGGCGTGATGCGGGTGCTGGTCACCGGCGCGAGCGGGTTCGTCGGGCGCGGCTTAACACGGACGCTGTCCCGCGCCGGGTTCCATGTCCGCGCCGCGGCGCGCGACCGTACAAAAATTCCGATCGCGGAATATGTCGAAGCGGTACAGATGCCGGACCTGTCACGACCGGTCGACTGGCGTCCGTTGCTCGCCGGTGTCGACGCTGTCGTGCACCTCGCCGGCATCGCTCATGTTTCCGCGAAAATCCCCAACGCGCATTACGACCGCGTCAACCGCCTTGCGACCAAGGAACTCGCGCTCCAGACGTCGCTCGCGCCGAATGTCCGGCGGCTGGTTTTCGTTTCCTCCATCCGCGCACAAACCGGCCCCTCCGCCGAACATGTGCTGACCGAGGACGATGTGCCGCAGCCGACCGACGCCTACGGGCGATCAAAACTTGCGGCTGAAGCCTTCGTGCGCGGATATGGCACGCCGTATACGATCCTGCGGCCGACGGTGATCTACGGCAAAGGCGCGCGCGCCAATGTGGCAAAGCTCGCGCGCCTCGCTTCGCTGCCTTTGCCGCTGCCGTTCGGTGCGTTGCGGAGCAAGCGCTCGCTGCTGGCGCTGGAGAACATGCTCTCGGCGATCCAGTTCGTGCTGGAGCATCCGGCCACTGCCGACCAGACCTATATCGTCGCCGATCCGCTTCCCGTCTCGCTCGCCGAAATGATTGCCATCTTGCGCGAGGCCCGCGGACGCTCGCCCCGGCTCGTGTCTATCCCGGAGCGCTGGGTCGGCGCCTCGATGCGCGGGCTAGGCAAGGGCGAGGCCTTTGAGCGTATTGGCAATTCGCTGGTCGCCGACATCACGAGGCTGCGGGACGCGGGTTGGCATCCGCCGACCGAGACACGGCACGCGCTCGCACACATGGCGCGGAAATAGGTCCGGCGCGCATCCGGTCGGCACCCTCACGGTGGGGCTGGCGCTCGACCAAATTGGTTCGTGGCGATCTGACGGAAAGAGGCGGAATGGCTATGCCGCTTCGCCCTTGAAATCGGGCACCGCATCGCGCAGCACGCGGTAGATCGCCGAACGGTCTTCGCGGGCGAGCCCCTGCTCCAGCGTCGCAAGCCAGGCCCGCATCGTCTCGATCGAGGGTGACAGCGGACGTGCCGCAACCACGCCGGCAATGCCGATCTCCGCGGTCGGCTCCTCGCGCGCGAACAGGATTTCGTGCAGCCGTTCGCCCGGCCGAATGCCGGTGAAGGTCACGTCGATGTCGCGACCGGGCTCGAGCCCGGACAGCCGGATGATCCGCTCCGCGAGTTCCACAATCTTCACCGGCTGGCCCATGTTCAGCACATAGACTGCGACATCCGAACGCTCCGGGCCGAGCGCATGAGTGCCGGCAGTGACCACAAGATCGCAAGCCTCCCGGATGGTCATGAAGTAACGCACCATGTCAGGATGCGTCACCGTGACCGGCCCTCCTGCCTCGATCTGCGCCTTGAATTTCGGCACCACCGAACCATTCGAGGCAAGCACGTTGCCGAAGCGCACCGCGATCAGCCGCATCGGAGTCGCGCCGCTCTCGGCCTTGCGGGCAAATTGCTGATCGAGCGCCTGGCAATACATCTCCGCAAAGCGCTTGGTGGCGCCGAGCACCGAGACCGGCTCGATCGCCTTGTCGGTCGATATCATCACCATCGCCGCGGCGCCGGACGCGGCCGCGGCATCCGCGACATTGACCGAACCGAACACGTTGGTCTTGACCCCCTCGCCCCAGTCCTGCTCCAGCAGCGGCACATGTTTCAGCGCGGCCGAATGGAATACGATGTCCGGCTTGAAGTCGGCCATCAGGCGCATGACGCGTTCGCGATCGCGGATATCGGCGAGGCGCCCGGTGATCTCCGCGTTCGCGTTTTTGCCTGCGAGCGTTTCGAGCACGGCATGAAGAGCCGGCTCGGAATTCTCCAGCACCAGCAGCCGCGCGGCCCCGAAGGTGACGACGCGATCGCAGATTTCCGCGCCGATCGAACCGCCGCCGCCGGTCACGACCACTGCGCGGCCCTTGATGAAGTTTTCCAGCCGCCGGTAGTCGATCTTGACGCTTGGCCGCAGCAGCAGGTCCTCGACATTGACCGGCGCAAGGCGAAGCGCCTCGACGCTGTCGTCGAGCGAGGGCAGGCGGCTCGTCGTGAGCCCGAGCCGGCGTGCGCGCATCAGCAAGGTGTCGGTCGCGATGTCAGGCTCGAAGGCTGACGGCGTCAGCACGACGCGACGCACATTGGTGCCGCGCTGCGCGAGTTCGGCCACGACGCTTTCGAGGTCCTCGAAATTGCCGCGCACCTGAATGCCGCGGATGGATTGCCCGCGATCGGCATGCGAATGCGACAGAATGCCGACCGGCCAGGTTTTCTTCACTGCGCCGCTTTCGATTGCGCGGATCAGCACCTCGGCATCGGCGGCGCGCCCGAGGATCAGGGTCGGCGCGGAATCATTGCGGATGGCGCGGTTGCGCGCCCGCGAATAGCGAAAATAGCGATAGGCAACCCGGGGGCCGCCCAGGAAGAACATCTGGAGCACCCAGTAGATCAGGATGGTGCCCTTGCCGAAGAAAAAGTCGCCATAGACGTTCGGCGCGACCAGGATGTAGTCCACCACCAGCAGGGTCAGCGCGATGACGGTCGCGGAACGGAAGATGTTCCACAGGTCGGGCAGCGAGGCGAAGCGCCACTTGGCGTCATCGAGATGGAAGAAGTGATAGACGATGCCGGCATAGATCACGACCGGCGGCACCATCAGCCACAGGAGGTCGAGCCGCACGGACAGCCGTTGTTCCTCGAAACGGATATAGAACGCCGCCACGAGAGCCGCGGCCGTCATCAACAGATCGTGCAGGACGATCAAGGCCTTGCGGGTGGTCATGGTGCGGAAACTGGGCATCGGCGGCGGATGATCCGGATCAGCGAAGCAATAGCGGCGTTTGCGGCACGGCGCCACCCTCATGGCCACCCGCTTCGCCCTCGGCTGCAAGGGCCGCATCGAGCGCGCGGATCACACCATCTGCCGGCATCCGGTCAAGACAAAGGCTGTGGCTGCGCACATGCCGCAGGCAGCCTTCGAGGCCGCACGGCATACCCGGGAGCGGATTTTGCACCACAAAGACATTGCCCCGTTGCTGCACGGTTCCGTGCATGGCGAACGGCTCGGGTAGCCCTCCGGCCGGCCATGGCGCCCAGCGACGCGGATCGGTCGGCCCGAACAGCGCCACGGTCGCGCAGCCGGTCGCGGCGGCAAGATGCGTCACCGAGGTATCCGGGCCGAGGAACACCCGCGCGCCGGCGATCAGCCCGGTGAGCTGCGGCCAGTCGAGGGCGCCGTCGAGCCGGCGAATATCGACGCCGTCCCAGACCCTGTCGAGATAGGCGCGCTCCTCCGCCGCAGGCCCGCCGGTCGCGACCAGTGCGAGGCCGCGCGCCGCCAGATGGCGCGCGGCGGCCCGCCAGCCATCCGCATGCCATTGCTTGTAGCGAAAGAACGGCGCGGCATGCAGCACCGCATAGGGCTGCGCCGGCGGTTCCGCGACCGTCTGCGCCCGCGGTGCTACGACTTCCGGGACCGGGGCGATGCCGATCAGTTCGGCCAGGGCCAGCGTCTCCTCGACCCGATGCAGGTGCTCGCGCATGGGCATCCGCCGATGCAGCAGCGCCGCCTTGATGCGGCCGATCGCGCGATCTTCAGTGACGCCGACGCGCGTACGCCCCGCCATGATCGCGAAGAAGGACGGCCGGTCGCCGGCCTGCGTCGTGATGGCGAGGTCATACTTGCGGAAAATCCGCCGCGCGAGCGCAATGCTGTCGCGCGCAGACGGCCGCACCGGGCAAGCGATCACACCATCGAGATCCGGATTGCCGTCGAGGATCGCAGCCGTATCCGCGAAGACCAGCATGTCGATCCACGCATCCGCATAGGCGCGCCGCAGGCTGCGAATAAGCGGCGTCGTCAGAAGCACATCGCCGAGCCGCCGCAGCGCCACCACCAGGATGCGCGGCTGCGCCGGCAGATCGAGCCGCCCGCTCACGTACGGCCCGCGGCTTGCGGCACGGCGAACTGCGACGCGCGAAGGCTTTGCGACAGCACCATGCCGCCGGCGACGCCGACCCCGAACATGTAGATCCAGGCCTGCGCGAAATCGAACAGGTGATTGTTGAACAGCGAGCCGATCACATTCTGCGCCACCACCGCGAGCCCGACCCAACCGGCCAGTCCGCCGCCGCGGAACAGCAGAGCATGCGACAGCCACATCGCGAACAGCAGCAGCGCGCCGGCAAAGCCGAGCTGGATTGCGACCGTCAGCGTCTGATTGTGCGGATTGGTGGTTGCGGGCTTGCGTGAACCGCGCTCGGCCGCCGCGCGGATGAAGCTGTCATGGACCGCGCCGGTACCGTGGCCGATCACCGGCGCCTTGGCGACGATGCCGATCCCGGTGGTCCAGAACTCATAGCGCTCGCCGGCGGAGGTGGTGGCCTGCCGCGTCCGGTAATCCTGAATCTCGGTCGCAATGGCCAGCAGCCGTCCCTGAATCTTCGGTGACGCAGCGAAGACAGCGACTGCGGCCGCAACGATCGCACAGACCGCAGCGATCGACACCTGCCAGCGGCAATGCGCGATCACCAGGATCGCCAGCAGCACCGGAACGGTCACAAGGCCGGTGCGGCTCGGCGCCACCAGCGTCACATTGACGAGAAACAATGCCGCAAGCACAGCGAGCGCAAGCGCCCAGCCGAAGCGCCGCTCGCGCAACCGCAGATAGACGAGATAGATCAGCCCGACCGCGCACAGGATGAACTCCTGGCTCTGCACGATATAGTCGCGCACCGGAACGCCGTAACTGGTCGCCCCCCTGGTGATCGGCTTCATTCCCGTGAACACCATGATCCACGACAGCAGCAAAACCAGCGAGCACGACACCAGAAACGCAAGCAGCACCCAGTGCGCCCGAGTCGAATTGCGGAACTGCACGAACAGCAACGGTATCGACACCAGCTTGCCGAACGACGCAAAGCCTTCCAGGCGGTTATCCCATTCAACGCCTGTCGCCCAGAGCATGCCGCTTGCCGCAAGCGCGATCAGCGCAATCGGCAGCCAGGCGGCCGGATGTTTCAGCACATCGCGCCAGTCGTCGCGGTCGACCGTCGGAATGAGAACGAACGCCCACGCGCCGATCAGGATATAGGCGACCGAGGTCGACCACGGGATCGCACAGGCGACCGCGATCGCAAGCCAGTCGGCCAGTCTTCGCCATTGCTCCCGGTCGTAGGGGGCCCTCATGCCGGCACGCGCGGCAAGGCGTCGCCCGGCACCATTGTCGAAAGACCCTGAAGCGCCGTGACGCGGCCGCCGCTCCGCACATCATCGAGCTTGCGGTCATTGTCCGGCAGCCAGGAGCGATCGGCCGTCGGATGCCACAGATGCAGGACGCCGGTCGCGAACACGCCGTCCTTGCGGCGCACGCCGGCATGCAGCAGCCGCACCAGCAGATCGGAGTCTTCCCGGCCCCAGCCCTGATAGGCGCAGTCGAAGCCGTCGACCCGGTCGAGATCGCTGCGCCAGATGCCGAGATTGCAGGAGCGCGCGCCGCGCCAGGCGCGAAAGCGCAGCTTGCGCAACGGGCCGAGCGGCAGCCGCATCAGCGGCATGGTTCGGTTGACGCCGCCACGCCCGCGCTCACGCGTCCATTCACGATAGGTCCAGTGTTCCGGATCGAGCCTGTCGCGGAGTACCGTCTGGGTGAGCGTCTCGGACATCAGAATCCGGTTGCCGGTGACGAACCATCCCGCTTCTGCGAGCCTGCGATGGGTCGCGATAAAGCTCGGCCGGGCGATGCAGTCGCCGTCGAGAAAAATGCAATAGGCGCCGGCGCTCGCCAGAATCCCGTGATTGCGGATTTCGGCGGCGCGAAAGCCGCGATGCTCCTGCCAGACATGCTTCAGGGGACGGCCAAGTCGTGGCATCCAGCCGGCGATCAGTTTCGCCGTCGCCTCGCCCGATCCGTCATCGGCAATGACGACCTCGAAGTCGCGATCGCTCTGAACCGCGAGCGAGCGCAGCACGGCATCGAGCGCATCCTCCCGATTCCAGGTCGTGACGATCACCGAGATCAGATCAGCCACGGTCCCGCCCCTTCAGCCGGTCTTCAGAGGCAAGTTCATCCGAAATCCGCTCAGGCCGGCCGACAGGGACGCTTGGCGCGCGGTCCGACGACAGGCTCCAGCGGGAATCCAGCTGCCCTGCCTCCGCCTCGCTTTCTCGGGGACGAGCGGGTTGATTCGCTCCGGCCGAAGCGCCCTTCAGCCATGCCTTCATGTAGCGATAATAGGTGCCTTCGGCATTGGCCATGGCCAGCAGGAACCCCTCGCGCCCATCGAGAAAGCCGAGCCGGATAAAATAGGTCTGAAAGAAAGTCCACCAGCCGCGCACAATTCCGGTGAAGAACGAGACGCGCCGACCGGATTTCACGATCATCTCGGCGCGCGCCGTCGAGTATCGGTCCATGCGAGAGAGCGCGTCTTCCAGCCGCAACACCGGATGATGCGTCAGCGGCGCCTTCAGCCGCCCTACGGTCCCCTCGCAGACCACGCGCTCGTGGACGAGATCGTCGGAGAAGCGGGCCCGGCCCCGGCGGAACAGACGCAGCACGTAATCGGGATACCAGCCCGAATGCCGCATCGGCCGCCCACAGAATGTCGAGAGGCGCGGCATCTCATAGGCATCCGACAGGCCTTCGGTCATCGCGGTCCTGATCTCGGCCGCCAGTTCCTGGCTCACCCGTTCGTCCGCATCGAGCGACAGAACCCAGTCCCCGGTCGCCAGTGACAGGGCGAGATTCTTCTGGTGCCCGAACCCGTGCCATTCCCGTGCAATGGTGACGCGCGCCCCTTTCGCTTCCGCAAGACTTGCCGTGGCGTCATCGCTGTCGCCATCGACCACGATCCGCTCGTCGCAGAACGCAAGGCTGTCGAGACAGGCCTCGATGTTATGCGCTTCGTTTTTCGCGATCACGATGGCGGAGAGGCGCAGGCTCATTGCGATGCACCTACACGCCGGAACCGAATGCGGTCGCGAAGGCGCCGCCGCGCATCGCGGAATATCCGGAACGGCAGCGCGAGATAATATTTGCGGAAAATCTGCCAGCGGCCGAGCAGGTCCATTGGCGGCGCTTCGCCGCGCGGCACATACCAGCCATTGAGGCCGGTGCGGCGCATCAGCGCATAGCCTGCGCTCGTCATAAAGCGGTGCTTGTCGAGATTGCCGACATGGTCTTCGAGCAGGATCAGCCGCGGCTTCCAGCGCGCAAAGTCGAAGCCGCTCAGGACCTCCAGCTCGTGCCCCTCGACATCGACCGACATCAGGTCGATCGGCGCCGATGCGTGGCCCTCGTTCAGCACGTCATCGAGCGTGCGGACCGGCACATCGATGACGCGGTCGGCCCGCATTCCGGTCACGGCGAGTTCGGGATCAAACGAGGAGAAGGGTCCGGCAACATGCAGCCGCATGGTCCGGCCGGCGCGATCAGGCGAGGAGCAGGCGACTTCGAACACGCGCGCGGTGCGTTGACGGCGTAGCTCGGCCGCAAGCTCCGGCAATGGTTCAATCAGGATGCCGGTCCAGCCCGCCTCCTCGAGATGAAAGGATTGCGAATCCTTTTTCGGATCGTTGGCGCCGACTTCGACGAAAAAGCCATGCGGTCGGTCGCGAAAGAATTCGCGCACCAGCGCGGCTTCGGACTCTGGCTTGAACACGGCGGGCACGGCACAATCCATCCGGTGCGCGTCAGCTCTTCGCAGTCGAGCGAGAGCGCTTGACGATATCGGACGTCGAATGGCCGGGCAGCAGGTCGACCAGCACGACCTCGCCGCCATAGGCTTCGACGATCTCATGCCCGACCACCTGCTCGCGCGTGTAGTCCGCGCCTTTGATCAGCACGCTGGGCCGAACGCGTTCGATCAGATTGCGCGGCGTATCGTCCTCGAACACGACAACGAGATCGACCGCTTCCAGCGCCGCCAGCACCTCCGCGCGCGCCTGTACCGTTTGAACCGGACGGTCCGGTCCTTTCAGACGCGATACCGATGCATCGCTGTTCAGCCCGACCACCAGGCGGTCGCAGGCGGCGCGCGACTGGGCCATCAGCTTGACGTGACCGGGATGGAGGATATCGAAGCACCCGTTGGTGAAGCCGACGCGCAGTTGCTGGCGGCGCCAGGCTTCGAGCCGCGCGTCGAGTTCTTTCCAGTCGAACAGAATCTTGTCCTCGGCTGCGAGCGTCGCGGCCGGAAGAATGCGATGGCGCAATTCGGCAAGCGCCACCGTCGCGGTGCCGCGCTTGCCGACGACGACCGCGGCGGCCGCGTTGGCCGCCCGCATCGCCGATTCGTAATCGGCCCTCAGACCGAGCATCGCGGCGAGCACGGCGACAACGGTGTCGCCCGCGCCCGTGACATCGCTGTTTTTCACGGCGTAGGCCGGAACATGGACCGGAGCGCCGTTGCGCGTGACCAGCGTCATGCCTTCATCGCTGCGGGTCACGAGCAGCGCCTCGCAGTCAAGAGCGCGACGCAATTCGTCCGCGGCAATGGCAACCTCGCTGTCGCCGCTGGCATCGCGCCGCACCGCCTGAGCCAATTCCTTGCGGTTGGGCTTCACCAGGGTGGCGCCGCGATAGACGCTGTAGTCGTTGCCTTTGGGATCGACGATGACCGGTTTGCGCGCGGCCACCGCCGCTTCGATCAGGCGGCGCACCAGCGTCGGGGTCAGCACCCCCTTGGCATAGTCCGACAGCACCACCGCGTCGGCTTTGGGCAGCGCGGCGAGCGCGGCATCGAGCAACGCCTTTTCGATCTTGGCGTCGGCGGGCCGTGCTTCCTCCCAGTCAGCGCGCAGCATGTGCGTCGCGTAATGTTCCGACACGAACCGCACCTTGCGGGTTGTCGGGCGCGAGCCGTCCACCACCAGCGAGGGGCTGATCCGGGGCTCTGCCGAGAGCGCGGCCTTGAGCGTACGGCCGGCGTCGTCCTCGCCGACAAGGCCGACAAAAATGCAATGCGCACCGAGGCTGGCGACGTTGCGTGCGACATTGCCCGCGCCGCCGATCACCATCTCGCTGCGGCTGACCGCGATCACCGGCGCCGGCGCTTCGGGCGAGATGCGCGCGACCTCGCCATAGACGAAATCGTCGAGCATCAGATCACCGACGCAAAGGACCGTGACGCCGGACAACCGCGAGAGGTTCTGGTCGAAGTCGAACATCAGCGGTACCGGTCCTCGCAATCGAGATAGTGCCTGACGTAGTGGCCGACCGCCTCTTCGAGGGGGGTGAACCCGGCATTATAGCCGGCGGCCCGCAATCGACCGACCTCGCTTTGCGTGAAATACTGATACTGGCCGCGGATCGATTCAGGCATGTCGATATATTCGATCTTCGGCGCGCGCTTGAGCGCCGCGAACATCGCCTCGATCATCTCGCGGAAGCTGCGCGCCTGACCGGTGCCGACATTGAACAGCCCGGAAACCCGCGGGCTTTCCAGAAGCCAGCGGATAACGGCGACGACATCATCCACATAGATGAAGTCGCGGCGCTGGTCGCCGTCGGCGATACCGGCCTTGTGCGACTTGAACAGCCTCACCGTGCCGCCGGCTTTCGCCTCGTCGAAAATGCGCGCCAGCACGCTCGCCATCTTGCCCTTGTGGTATTCGTTCGGCCCAAAGACATTGAAGAACTTCAGGCCGGCCCATTGCGGCGGCAATTTCTCGCCGCGCAACTTGCGGGCGATCAAGACCTGGTCGAACAGATGTTTGCTCCACCCATAAAGGTTCATCGGCCGCAATAAACGCAGATGCTCTGGCCGATCATCGTCAGAGAAACCGTGCTCTCCGCCTCCGTAGGTCGCCGCCGAGGAGGCATAGATAAACGGAGTCTGCGTTTGCGTGCACCAGTCCAGCAGCGTCAGCGAGAGCCGGAAATTCGATTGCATGACCAGATCGCCGTCATCGGCGGTGGTGTCGGAGATGGCGCCCATATGGATCACGGCGTCGAGCTTGCGCCCGTCGAGAAAGCCGGCCAGTTCATGTGGTTGCACGAAATCAGCAATTTGGCGTTTGGCCAGATTGCGCCAGCGACCGTCCGCGCCGAGGCTGTCGTTGACCACGACATCGGTGCGTCCCGCCTCATTGAGACTGGCGACGATATTCGATCCAATAAAACCGGCGCCGCCGGTCACCAAAAGCATCCCTGACCCGCTCCGTCCGGCCCGATAGCGTTTCCTTTGCCTCACAAGGGGAAAGCGTGCAACTTGGTCTGCCCCCCTTTGGCATCGCGATCACCGGGTGCGGCTCCCACCGGTCTGCGGATTCGACAAGTGCCCCCAAACCGGGGTAGTTGCCGGCACTCCGCGAGAAAAGTGAATTATAGCTCAGCCCTATAATAAATGAGTCCGAATTCACATCTTCGAGCGGCCGCCGTGTCCGCCACCGGACCGGACACGCCGATCCTGATCGTGCCCTACATGTGGATCGGCGATTTCGTTCGGGTGCACTCGGCCATCCGGCTGCTGAAGCAGCGCTGGCCGAACCGGCCGATCGACGTCCTGACCAGCACGCTTTGCGCGCCGATCCTCGATTACCTGCCGGGTGTCAGGAAAGGGATTGTCGCCGATCTTCCGCGGCGGCGATTGCCTTTCTCGCAATATTCTGCCCTCGGGAAACGGCTGCGTCAGGAGCATTACGGCACCGCGCTCGTCATGCCCCGGACGTGGAAATCGGCGCTGGCCCCCTTCCTTGCCGGCATCCCGGAACGAACTGGTTTCGCAGGGGAATTCCGGTTTCTCCTGATCAATGACATGCGCTTCGGCGAGCGGTCGCTGGAGCGCATGATCGACTGTTTCGTCGCCTTGGCCCTGCCGAAAAACGCAACCTTGCCAGACACTTACCCCCTGCCTCAGATTGAAGTTCCATGCCGCGAGGTGGAAAGCTGGCTGAACCGCAACGGCCTGCGCAAGGCGAACCGGCCGGTCGTGGCGCTCGCGCCCGGCGCCGTCGGCCCCGGGAAGGCGTGGCCGGTGCAGAACTATGCGCAGCTGGCGAAACACCTGGCAGACCAAGGCGCGGACGTCTGGGTCCTCGGCGGCCCGGCGGAGCGGGAGATTGCGGCTCGGATCGTAGCGACCGGCGGCCCAAGTGTCTCGAATCTCACGGGAAATGACCTCCGCAACGCGATCCTGGCGCTCGCCGCGGCGGACCTTGCGATCACCAACGATTCCGGCCTGATGCACATTTCCGCGGCCCTATCAACGCAGACCATCGCAATCTTCGGGCCAACGTCTCCGCGTTTGTGGGCCCCGCTCAACCCTTTGTCTGCGATCCTCGAACCGAGCGGCACGTTCGCGGATATCAGGGACCGCAGCACAGCCGGCGTGACCGTCGGGGCGGTCCTCGACGCCGTCCGCAAGGTCTTGCCCCATCCTTCTACCGCCTCCACCCCGCGTTGATGGTCGCAGAAGCCGCGTTCCTCTGACATCGAGGATGCGCGAGCATAGGATACGGCGCGGATGAGCACGATTCCTCGGTGGGCGGATCAATGACGGCGCACAGACCGGCGGCATTTCTGGATCGGGACGGGGTCATCAACCGCGACGACGGCTATATCGGCACGATCGAGCGGTTCCATTTCATCGACGGGGCGCCGCAGGCGATCCGCCGGCTGAACGAGGCCGGCTACCTCGTCTTCGTCATTTCGAATCAGTCCGGGGTTGCGCGCGGGATGTTCACCGAGAACGATGTGGCGCGGCTTCACGACCACATGCGCAGCGAGCTTGCCAGGGACGGCGCGCGCATCGACGACATCCGCTTCTGTCCGTTCCATCCCGACGCACCGCTTCCCGCCTACCGGATCGATTCCGACTGGCGCAAGCCTAAGCCCGGCATGCTGCTCGACCTGATGGCGCACTGGCCGGTGCAGAGGCAGGGCAGTTTCCTGATCGGCGACAAGGAAACCGACATGCGGGCCGCGCAGGCCGTGGGGATTGCCGGACATCTGTTCGAGGGCGGCGACCTTGGCGCGCTGGTGGACCGGGTGCTTGCCGCGTCGCGTCCCGGAGCGTGATGAATGACGGATGCTGGATTGCAACCGCTGCCGTATCACGTCGGCGGCTCCTCTCTGGATGATTGAGATGCCGAAGATCGACCTTGCAGCCGTTCCGGAGCGCAAAGGCTCCGGCTATCCGCCGCCGTTCGACAAACCCTGCGCAGGCCGGGTGCGACAGCGCCTGGGCGAAGCCGGCGGGCTGGCGGATTTCGGGGTCAATCTGATGCGGCTGCCGCCCGGCACCTGGTCGAGCCAGCGGCACTGGCATTCGCATGAGGACGAGTTCGTCTATGTGATCGAGGGCGAATTGACGCTGATCGAAGATGACGGCGAGACTGTGCTTCGCGCCGGCGATTGCGCAGCCTTTCCGAAGGGAACGGGCAACGGCCATCATCTCGTCAACAGATCGGGCGCAGCGGCCACCTATCTTGAAATCGGCTCGCGCCAGCCTGCGGACGTCACCACCTGCTCCGACATCGATCTGAAAAGCGCGAACAGCGACGGCAAATTCGTGCGCAAGGACGCCTAGCGCGTGTCTCGATTCCGGAAGGTGCCACGTCCATGGGGCCGATATCCGAACAAGGCGCACTGAAGCTCTCGATCCTGGTAACGGCCTTGACCGGCCTCGCCGGCATCGCTGCCGGCTTCATGATCGGCTCGCAAGCGATCATGTTCGATGGCATGTTCAGCTTCGTCGACGTGATGCTGACTTTCGGCGCCCTCGCCGTGTCCAGGTTGCTCACGCGGGAGCCATCACGCCTGTTTCAGTTCGGTTATTGGCACCTGGAGCCGATGGTCGGCGCGGTCGAAAGCGCCATGCTGGTGACGGCCTGCGTTTACGCCGTCCTGAATGCCGTTCAAGGATTGACGAGCGGCGGACACGCGGTCGCTTTCGGCTTTGGGCTGATCTGGGCCGGTGTCATGTGCGTCACCGGAATGGCCATGGCCGTGTATATCGGCAGGCTGGCTCGCGCGCAGCGCTCAATCCTGCTTGCGGTCGATTCCCGCGGCTGGCTGCTGAGCGGATGTCTGAGCCTGGCACTGCTGGCCGCCTACAGCATCGCGCTGGCTCTCGATGGAACGGCTTACAGCCACTGGATCCCCTATGTCGATCCGGCGGCGCTGTTGTTGATGTCCCTGGCCTTGCTGCCCGTTCCCATGAAGACCTTGTTCTCCGCGATGCGGGACCTGCTGGAGGTGGCGCCACGGGAGCTTGACCAGCGCGTGCGCTCTGTCCTCGACGCCTTGGTGAAGGAACGCGGCTTTCTACGGTATTCGAGTCACGTGGCTCAGGTCGGACGTGTGCAATTCATCGAAATTCACATCCTCGTTCCGCCCGGCTTTCGCGTCGAGACGGTTGATGCGGTGGACAACATCCGTCGCGAAATCGCCACGCGCCTGGAAGCCCCGTGGCCGCAAGCCTGGCTCACCGTGGATATGACCGCGGATCCTGAATGGATGTGAGCCGGTTGCCACTTTGCGGCTCGCACCTCGAATGCGCCATTCCCTGCCCTGGCGGATCGTTTCCGACTTGCGCAAACGCAAGCCCGGCATGCTGCTCGATCTGATGGCGCAATGTCGGGTGAGAAATGCCGGGTGAGAACGGAGCGCAGCTTCCTGAGCGGGGACAAGGAAATCGACATGCGCGCCCCGCAGGCGGTCGGCATTCACGGTTATTTGTTCACCGGAGGAAATAGTACGGCGTTTGCCGACCAGGTGCTCGCGGGTTCTG
Organism: Hyphomicrobiales bacterium; assembly: GCA_044506365.1. Classification (GTDB taxonomy): domain Bacteria; phylum Pseudomonadota; class Alphaproteobacteria; order Rhizobiales; family Xanthobacteraceae; genus Pseudorhodoplanes. Next base: position 1,450 of record JBIQKQ010000057.1, on the reverse strand, counting down.
CGCAGGCAAAAGCGATTTGCCAAAATCTCGCTGAAACCAAGAGCGCCCGCAAAAAGACATACTCAAGTCGCGGTGCCGCCTGCGGCACAGCAAGCGCTGGCTCACGCTATCACTGATCTTTCGTATCATTCTCGCGGTACTAGAAACCGAATAATCTTCGCCGCATCTGGGTCCCGCGCCTCGGCGCGCGTACCCTTTGATTGATGCACTTGGCGCATCACGAAACACGCACTCGCATCCAAAAAGAAACGACGCAGACCGCGCTAGCGGCCACACGAGCGACTCCGCCGTTTCGACGGCGGCGAACGATGCAAGAAGCCGTGAAGCCTCTGAATCCTTCATCTTGGAGCGCCAAAATGAAACGCACGTTTCTCTCCAGTATCGCGGCATTGACCTTTGCAACTTCGGTCTGCGCCGTTATTCCTTCGGCTGAAGCTCAACAGCCGCAAAAGCCCAACATCCTGTTCATCATGGGCGACGACATCGGCTGGATGCAGCCGAGCATCTATCATCGCGGCCTGATGGTCGGAGAGACACCAAACATCGATCGCATCGGCAATGAAGGTGCGATGTTCATGCATTACTACGCGGAGCAGAGTTGCACGGCCGGGCGAACGGCTTTCATCACCGGCATGCAGCCCGTTCGTGTCGGCATGACCTTGCCGGAAATTCCCGGCAGTCCATCCTATCTGCGAACAGGAACGCCCCACCTTGCGAGATTCCTGCTCGATCTTGGCTACAACACCGGCGAGTTCGGAAAGAACCACCTCGGCGATCACACCGAGTCGTTGCCGACAGCACACGGTTTCCAGGAATTCTGGGGCTACCTGTATCACCTCGATGCGATGCAAGGCGTGAGCTTCCCGGACATCAACAAAACGCCCACCCAGCAGACCATCGCGCCACCCTGCCGCAACACGCCCATTCCCGGCGTGGCCGAGATTCCTGGCTCAGTCGACCCCAAGACCACAGTCTGCCTGACGCCGCCGCGCCCTGTGCTCGCTTGCACATCGTCCGACGGCACCAACGCCAAGCAAATGTGCAGGGACGAGGGACCAGTGACGCTCGATCGATCGAAGGGTATCGACGAGGAAATCTCGGCCAAGGTAATCGACTTCCTGGATCGCAACGACCCTAAGAAGACCAACAGGCCGTTCTTCGTCTGGTACAACCCGGCGCGCATGCACATCACCACCGTGCTCAACGACAAGTATCTCGGCATGGTGGGCGAGCCCGGCGGCAAGGACTGGGGCGTCAACGAAGCCGGCATGAAGCAGATGGATGACAATATCGGTCTCGTCCTCAAGAAACTGGAGGATATGGGCCAGCTCGATAACACCATCGTCGTCTTCACCACCGACAATGGAGCCGAGGCGCAAACCTTTCCGGATGGCGGCATCACGCCATTCAAGGGCGGCAAGCTGAGCACCTGGGAGGGCGGCATGCGCGC
>JBIQKQ010000056.1:0-19173 GCA_044506365.1 Hyphomicrobiales bacterium | reverse complement strand
CAGGAACCCGCGCTGGTGACGCGGGCGCGTCAGCGCCACCTGCTGGAAGAGGCGGATTCGGCGCTCCGACGTGCCGTTTCCGAAGGCGAGGCTGGCCGAGAGGAGACCTATGCTGAGGAATTACGACTTGCAGCTCAGGCACTTGGCCGTCTGACCGGGCGGGTGGATGTCGAGGACATACTGGACAAGATTTTTCGCGATTTCTGCATTGGTAAATAGCGCGTTTACCTTTTGTGATTCGAGTCCAGACTCTGCGGGCAACGACTTGAGACTCCAGCGTTTCACGTGAAACGGAACTTTCGCGAGTCGAGTTTCTTTTGACGCTTCCGGGTCGCTCAATTACATACCGGCGCATATGGACCAGCGTTTTGATGTGATCGTGATCGGCGGCGGGCACGCTGGCTGCGAAGCCGCGGCTGCGGCCGCGCGCGTCGGTGCGGCTACGGCACTTGTGACGCATCGCTTCGAAACCATCGGCGCGATGTCCTGCAATCCCGCCATCGGTGGTCTTGGAAAAGGACATCTGGTCCGCGAAATCGACGCGCTCGACGGCCTGATGGGGCGGATCGCGGACCGCGGCGGCATCCAGTTCCGGGTTTTGAACCGCCGGAAGGGTCCGGCGGTGCACGGTCCCCGGGCTCAGGCCGATCGCAAGCTCTATGCGGCTGCCATGCAGTCCGCGATCCGCGAAACCGCCAATCTGACCGTGGTGGAGGGCGAGGCCGACGATCTTCTGGTCCGGGACGGCCGCGTGACAGGAATTCGCCTCGCGGACGGCCGGATTCTCGACGCCGGCGCGGTGGTTCTGACGACCGGGACGTTTTTGCGCGGTCTGATCCATATCGGAGAACGGAAGATCCCGGCCGGGCGGGTGGGGGAGGCGCCGGTCGCCGGGCTCTCTCTCGCCCTTGAGCGTGCCGGATTTGCCCTTGGGCGGCTGAAAACCGGCACGCCGGCGCGTCTGGATGGCCGCACCATCGATTGGGCCGCGCTGGAGATGCAGCCCGCAGACCATCCGCCGGAGCCGTTCTCGACTTTGACCGCCCGGATCGAAAATCCGCAGATCGAGTGCGGCATCACGCGCACCACCGAGGCCACCCATGCGGTGATCCGGGCCAATGTGCATCGATCCCCGATGTATTCCGGCCAGATCGACAGCCGTGGGCCGCGCTATTGCCCCTCGATCGAGGACAAGATCGTCCGGTTCGGCGAGCGGGACGGACACCAGGTATTCCTAGAGCCGGAAGGGCTGGACGATCACACCGTTTATCCGAACGGAATCTCGACGTCGCTGCCGGAAGACGTGCAGCACGCTCTGGTCGCCACGATTCCGGGCCTGGAGCGGGCGCGGATCATCCGGCCGGGCTATGCGATCGAGTACGATCACGTCGATCCGCGCGAGCTCGATCCGACGCTCGAAACCCGGCGACTGCCGGGGCTTTTCCTCGCCGGCCAGATCAACGGGACCACCGGATATGAGGAGGCCGCGGCGCAAGGATTGCTCGCCGGCCTGAACGCGGCATTCCGCGCAAGTGGCGGAACGGGAATCACTTTTGACCGCGCCGAGGCGTATATCGGGGTGATGGTGGACGACCTTGTTTCACGTGGAATCACCGAGCCCTACCGCATGTTCACCTCGCGCGCCGAGTACCGGCTGGCGCTGCGGGCCGATAACGCCGACCAGCGTCTGACCGAGAAAGGCATCGCGCTCGGCTGCGTCGGGGCCGAACGCCGCGATTCCTACCGCCTGAAGGCTGCCGCGCTCGCGGAGGCCCGGGAATTCGCCAAATCGGTCTCGGTTTCGCCGACCGAGGCGGAACGGCACGGCTTCAATCTCAAGAAAGACGGCAACCGCCGCACGGCATTCGATCTTCTGTCCTATCCGGATGTGACGCTGGCGGATGTTTCACGGATCTGGCCGCGGCTTGGCGCGTTGCCGGCGAAAGTCGCCGAGCAGCTCGAAATTGACGCCAAATACGACGTTTATCTGTCGCGTCAGGCCGCAGATATTGCCGCTTATCGGCGTGATGAGGCGCTTGGTCTGCCAGACGATCTGGATTATGCGGCGATTGTCGGTCTCTCCAACGAGTCCCGCCACAAGCTCGCGACCCACCGGCCCCGGACCATCGGGCATGCCGCGCGGATCGAGGGCGTGACCCCCGCCGCGCTGACCCTCCTGGTCGCGCATCTGCGGCGGGGCGGCGCCCCCCGCACTGCGGCCCGGTGATGGCGGGGGGCCGTCCATCGCCGACGGCCGCCGGTCTCGAAACTGGGCTGGCCGCGGACCGGGGCAGGGCGCTGGCGCTGCTCCGCGAACGCCTGCCTGATTCACGTGAAATCTCGCCACAGGTTCTGGACCGCCTCGACCGGTTCGCGGCTGCGCTCGTGCAATGGCAAGCGACCACCAATCTCGTCGCCCCGTCCACGCTGCCGGAGCTGTGGACCCGTCACATCGCCGATTCGCTGCAGCTCGTGCCGCTGGCCCCGGACGTCAGGCACTGGGTCGATCTCGGATCGGGCGGCGGCTTTCCCGGGCTGGTGGTCGCCTGCGCGCTGGCCGACACCGACGGCGCGAGCGTCCACCTGGTCGAAAGCAACCTCAAGAAGGCGGCTTTCCTGCGGGAGGCGGCCCGGCTCACCGGTGCCCCGGCGCGGGTCCATGCTGCCCGGATCGAGGACGTTGTGGATCGATTCGCCGATTCCGTGGAGATCGTGACCGCCCGGGCGCTCGCGCCACTCGAAAAGCTCGTCGAAAGCGCCTATCCCTTGTTGACAAGCGGCGCGCAGGCGCTGTTCCTCAAAGGACGAGATGTAGAGGCTGAATTGACCGCCGCGTCTAAATATTGGACCATTGATGCAGAGTTGATCCCGAGCGTCACCGATTCCGCGGGGCGCATCGTGCGGGTCCGCTCGGTTGAACGCCGTCGTCCAGCACGGGAATGAATAAGATAATATTCCTACATCGAGGCCGCACATGACCGACGCACCCACGATCGCTCCGACTGACCCCGCCGGGGCCCCGGACCTGTCCGCTGACGCCGCCAAGGGCATGCGGGTGCTGTCGGTCGCCAACCAGAAGGGTGGCGTCGGCAAGACCACCACAGCGATCAATCTCGGGACGGCGCTGGCCGCGATCGGCGAGCGGGTGCTGATCATCGATCTCGATCCGCAGGGCAACGCCTCGACCGGTCTTGGCATTGACCGCAAGAGCCGCAGCCGTTCGACCTATGACGTGCTGGCCGGCGAAGCCACGCTGCGCGAGGCGATCCTCACCACCTCGGTGCCGCGGCTTCACATCGCCGCCTCGACGCTCGACCTCGCCGGACTCGAACTCGAAATTTCGAGCGCGCGCGACCGCGCCGTGCGTCTGCGCAATGCGCTCGGCCGGCTGAACGATGGCGCGCCGGACGGCGCCGACTACACATATGTGCTGGTCGATTGTCCGCCCTCGCTCAACCTCCTGACCGTCAATGCGATGGCCGCGTCCGACGCGGTGCTCGTTCCGTTGCAATGCGAGTTCTTCGCACTCGAAGGTCTGTCGCAACTGCTCAAGACCGTCGATCAGGTGAAGGAACTGCTCAATCCGAGGCTCTCGATTCACGGCATCGTGCTGACGATGTTCGATGCGCGCAACAACCTGTCGAGCCAGGTCGTCGCCGACGTGCGTGAATTCATGGGATCGAAAGTCTACGACACCGTCATCCCGCGTAACGTGCGCATCTCCGAAGCGCCGTCTTATGGCAAGCCGGTTCTGGTCTATGACCTCAAATGTGCCGGAAGCGATGCGTATCTGCGACTTGCGACCGAAGTGATCCAGCGCGAGCGCGAGCAGGGTTCGCATTGAACGACCGGCAGGCCGGAGCATGAAAGCGGAGGCACGGGTGGCGCGAACCTCAGGAGCGGCCGACATGGCAGAAGAAACGCGATCGCGGCTGGGCCGCGGGCTCGCTGCGCTGATGGGAGACGTGGGCACCGAGCCGCCCGTGTCCGATCGCGTGCAAAAGATACCGCCCCGCAAGGTGCCGATCGAACATCTGAAAGCCAATCCGCGTAACCCGCGGCGCATCTTCGCCGATGCCGAACTGGACGAATTATCGCAATCGATTCGCGAGCGCGGCATCATCCAGCCGATCGTGGTGCGCGCGTCGCCGGACGGCGACAAGACGTTCGAGATCATCGCCGGCGAGCGCCGCTGGCGCGCGTCGCAACGCGCCGGCCTGCACGAAGTGCCGATCGTCGTGCTCGAGGTCAGCGACGCGGAGGCGCTCGAACTGGCGATCATCGAGAATATCCAGCGTGCCGACCTCAACCCGCTGGAAGAGGCCGCCGGCTATCTCGCGCTCGCAACGCAATACAGCCACAGCCAGGACGACATTGCGCATATCGTCGGCAAGAGCCGCAGCCATGTCGCCAATACGCTGCGCCTGCTGAAACTGCCCGACTCGGTCAAAGCCTATATCAACCAGGGCAAGCTGACGGCTGGCCACGCGCGTGCGCTGATTAACCAGCCCGATCCGGAAGGCGTCGCCCGCGACATCGTCGAGAAGGGGCTCAATGTCCGCGAGGCCGAGAAACTCCGCCAGGACAATGCCAAGGCGACAGGCAAGAAGACCAAGAAATCAACCGCCAAGGCGCTGAAGGACGCGAACATCGCCGCGCTCGAACGGCAGCTCTCCGATGCGCTTGGGCTGGTGGTCGAGGTCAACGACCGCGGCCGCGCCGGCGGCACGCTGGGAATCCGCTACAGGACACTCGATCAGCTCGACGAGGTGGTGCGCCGGTTGCTGCGGTCATAGCCGCAGCATTCTGCCGACCTCTGCCGCTCATCGCGGTGGATTCGATATATCGTGCACCATATATTGCACGAACCCGCGCATGAGTACAATTTTAACGGGTGCACTCTATCCTGAGGTCGCTGATAAGTTTGCCTCCAGGAAAGAGAGCACGTTTCATGTCCGTGGCCCGGACATCGCTCATCGCGGAACTCGAAACCGCCATCCAAAACGGTACGAAGTCGGAGCGAATCGACACCCTGCGACGCATCACCGATCTGTTCCTCTGCACTCACGACCGGCTGAGCGAGGATCAAGTCGATGTCTTCGACGAAGTGATCGGCCATCTGGTCAAGCGCATCGAGACACGTGCCCTCGTCGAACTGAGCGAGCGGCTCTCTCCAATCGAGAATGCGCCGATCGCCGTTATCCAGACTCTGGCGCGCGATGATGAAATCACCGTCGCTGGCCCCGTGCTCATCAACTCGACGCGGCTCTCGACGACGGATCTCGTCGAGATTGCCAGCACCAAGGGGCAGGGCCATCTGCTCGCCATTTCCGGCCGGCGATCGTTGGCCGAGCCCGTCACCGACATGCTGGTCAAGCGCGGCGATCTGCAGGTGCATCGCAAGCTGGCCGCCAGCCCCGACGCACGCTTCTCCGAATTCGGACTGTCGCGGCTTGTGAAACACGCCACGTCCGACGATACTCTGACGGAGAAGCTCGGGTTGAGACTCGATCTTCCGGTGCATCTGTTGCGCGAGCTATTGGCCAAGGCGCGCGAAATCGTTCGCGCAAAGCTGCTCAGTCTTGCGCCGCCCGACCATCGGGACGAAATCAGCAAGGTCCTCTCGGACATCGACGGCGAGGTGCTCGACGGACTTCGCCGGGCTCCCGACTTCGATCTTGCGCGCCGCGTCGTGCACAAGATGCAGGTCGAAGGCGAGCTCGATGAAATCGCACTGCTGCAGTTTGTGAAGCGCTCATGCTATGCCGAATCGGTGATGGCTCTGTCGCAGATGTGCGGGACGCCGCACGATATCATCGACAAGATCATGCAGAGCGAGCGCCGGGAGGCTCTTATCATCCCTTGCCGCGCCGCATCCCTGAGCTGGACCACCGTGCGCGCATTGCTGCAATCCATGTCGGGCGGTCTTGTCGCGCCCGATGAACTCGAGCAGCTGAAATCCGACTTTGCAAAGCTGTCGCCGCCAACGGCGCAGCGCGTCCTGCGATTCTGGTGCGTGCAAAAAGCGGCGGGCAAGGACAGGTTCACGACGTAAGGCGCGACGAATTTCGCGGACGTGTCTGACCTGTCTTCGCGAAGGGCGCTGCGATGAAGCAATTCATGTCGTCTGCAAGAAGACGGATGGCTTCGCCTGCCCGCAGTGATGCTGTTTTCGATCGAGCCTGACATTATCAGGCTTTGACCGATCGGTCGAACGGTGGAGGGGACCAGTGACACGTCTCGCGGACTACCGGCCAAGACGATCATCGCGACGGGCGTTGAAGATACCCGTTCTTGTCGTTCAGGAAAACGGCGAGCGCATCACGCAGACTCAAACGATCGACGTATCCGAAGGCGGCGCCAAACTGAAGCTGGACCGGTCGATCGATCTTCCGGAGCAGTTTCTCATCTCGTTATCGGAACGCGGAGAGGTTCAGCGGCTCTGCCGCCTGGTATGGCGCACTGCCGGCGAAATCGGCGTTCGCTTCATCGCGCCGGACGGGTCGAAGCCTGCCGGGCTGCGCGGGGCGAAAGTTTAAGCGCTCCGGCCTCGACCGCCTGCGCCTGTTACGCTTTCTTCCGCGCCGCTGTTGCGAGCGTCATCAGCGCGCGCTGCGCGATCGCGTCCGCCAGGTTAGCTTGCAATCGTGTCTGAAGCAGCGCATCGCCAAGCGTCTGCATCGCATCGGCAAGCTTCGCAGCGGTCCAGGCGCGCAAAGCCAGATCGATGGCGGGCTTGCGCCTGAAATGGATCGGCGGCCGCGCGCCTTCCACGGCGCCGCTCACCGACTGTCCGTCCTCGATCGCGATCCGCAACCGGTGCAGGCTCGACAGATGACGCAACGCGGCCGAGACAATGGTGCCGGGCGCGGTGCCTTCGCCGCGCGCCCTGGCGAAATGCGCCTCTACCTCGGCAGGTTTGCCGGCGAAGGCTGCGTCAATGACATTGTCGAGCGCGACCGCCGAGGCATCCGCCACCACCGCCATCACGTCGTCGACCGTGATGCGGTCGCGGCCATGCGCATACAGCGCGAGCTTGCGCAATTCGCCGCGCGTTGCCTGACGATCGCCGCCGAGGAACGGCATCAGCGCCGCGCGCGCGTCTGGCGCGATCGCAAAGCCGGCCTGCCGCAACTCGTCGTCGATCACTCTTGCAATGTCCTTCTCATCGTCCTGATAGCAGGCGATCGCGGCCACGTTCCTCGCCTTTTCGCACAGCGTGCGCAGCGGTGAGGTCTTGCGCAATTCGCCGGCCTCGATCACCACCCGGCAATCGGGCGCGGTCGCGTTGATGAGGGCCTCGACCGCGGGCGCAATATTGCGGCTGCCGGCCTTCACCCAGATCGCGCGCCGGCCGCCGAACATCGGGATGGTGTTGGCTTCCTCGACCAGACGATAGGGATTGCCGGACAATTCGTCGCCATCGATGCGGATCAGCGAAAACACATCGTTCGGGTTGTCGACCGAAACGCGAATCAGCGCCTCGGCGCGCTCACGGACGAGGCCCGTATCCGGACCATGAATCAGCACGACCGGACGCGCCGGATCGGGGCGCGCGATGAAGGAGCCGGCTTCATTTGATTTGAGGGCAACCATTCACCGTCGTTCCCGCGCAAAAGCGCGCGCGTCTTTTACCAAAATCTAGATATAGGGTCCGCGCCCTCCGGCCGCGACACGCATTCAGCCGGCGCTTCTACCCGCCGGACACGAAATACGAAGCGAGCCGCGACTTGATCTGCTCGGCGATGATGGACGAGGAGCGGTTCTGGGCATCGCGCTCGCCGCGGGCGCGGGCGAAGCGCTGCTGCTGGCCGGGAATGTCATAGGACTGGCGCGAGAAGGCGCGGCCGGTCAGTACGACCTTCTTGGTGGCGATCTCGGTGAGGCTGTAGGTCGCGTCGATGCCGTAGATTTCCATGTCCGGACGCGCGGTCTGGATGTCGACGATCACGTGCTGCCGGTTGCCGTTGAGGTTGATTTTCAGCGTGTGGGTGGGCGGCAGCTGGCCGGAACCGCCGGTCAGGCCGAAAATCAGCGCGTTGCGCACCTCGACCCCCAGCCGCGCCTCCGGCGTTCCGTTCGGCGCGTCGATCTCCTCGACTTCGACGCTGGCGAGCGCGTTGCGGATCGGCGGCGCCGAACCATAGGAGTCGAGCGAGCCGCTTCCATACAGCGGCTGGAAGCAGCCGGCGGACAGCCCGGCGCCGGCAAAGGCCAGCGCCAGCCCGAAAAGTCGCGAAATCCCGCGATGTCCCCTAGGCGACGACATTCACAATCCTCTGCGGGACAACAATGACCTTTTTGGGGGTCTTGCCGTCCAGCGCCTTTTTTACCGCATCCAGCGTCAATACGGCAGCCTCGATATCCGCATTTCCGGCATCCCGTTGCACGGTTACATCAGCCCGCTTCTTGCCGTTGACCTGAACCGGGAGGGTGATGGTGTTCTCCACCAGCAGGGCGGATTCGACCTGCGGCCAGACCTGCATGGATACCAGCGTCTTGTGACCGAGCGCCGCCCAGCATTCCTCGGCGAGGTGCGGCATCATCGGGGCGAACAGCTGGACCAGGATGTCGGCGGCTTCGCGGACCGCGAAGGCGAAATCCGGCGTGAGGTCGGAGGGCGAAGCGATGTCGCCGATCGCCCCGGACAGCGCGTTCGAGAATTCGTAGATGTGGGCGACGCAGCGATTGAAGCGGAGCTTCTCGATATCATCGGAGACCTTGGCGAGCGCGCCATGGGCTGCCTTGCGCACGGTGAGCGCCCGCTCGCCGAATGTGGCCGGCCGGTCCGCCGGCGCCTTCGCCGCGATCTCTGCGGCCTCGCCGATCAGCCGCCATACCCGCTGCACGAAGCGCCACGAGCCCTGCACGCCTTCCTCGGTCCAGATCACGTCGCGCTCGGGGGGCGAATCCGACAGCATGAACCAGCGCGCGGTATCGGCCCCGTATGAGCCGATGATGTCGTCGGGATCGACCGTGTTCTTCTTCGACTTCGACATTTTCTCGATGTGGCCGATCTCGATCGGCTCACCGGTCGCCTTCAGCGTGGCTTTGCGCGCCTCGCCTTCGACCTCGATCGTAACCTCGGACGGCATGACGAATTCGCCATCGGCCTTGCGATAGGTTTCGTGCACCACCATGCCTTGCGTGAACAAACCGGCGAAGGGTTCGTCGATGCCCGCATGGCCGGTCTTTTTCATCGCGCGGGTGAAGAACCGGCTGTACAGCAGGTGCAGGATCGCGTGCTCGATGCCGCCGATATACTGATCGACCGGCAGCCAGCGATCGACCGCCTTGCGATCGGTCGGCGCGGTGGCGATCCACGGATCGGTGAAGCGCGCGAAATACCAGGACGAGTCGACGAAGGTGTCCATGGTATCGGTCTCGCGCCGCGCCGGCTTGCCGCATTGGGGACACGGCACGTTCTTCCAGGTCGGATGGCGATCGAGCGGATTGCCGGGCCGGTCGAAGCTCACGTCGTCCGGCAGTTTCACCGGCAGATCGGTCTTTGGCACCGGCACGACGCCGCAGGCCTCGCAATGGATAATCGGTATCGGGCAGCCCCAATAGCGCTGGCGCGAGATGCCCCAGTCGCGCAGCCGGAAATTGACCTGGCGCTGCGCCACGGGCGCGCCGCCGCGGATTTCGCTTTCCAGCCGCCGCGCGACCTCTTCCTTCGCTTGCGCGGTGGTCATGCCGTCGAGAAAGCGTGAGTTGATCATCGTGCCGTCGCCGTCATAGGGCGTGTCGGTGATGACGAAAGTCTCCGGATCCTGGCCCGGCGGACAGACCACCGGAATGTTGCCCAGCCGGTATTTGTTCGCGAATTCGAGGTCGCGCTCGTCATGCGCCGGGCAGCCGAAGATCGCGCCGGTGCCGTAATCCATCAGGATGAAGTTCGCGACATAGACCGGCAATTGCCAGTCCGGATCGAACGGATGAATCGCGCGGATGCCGGTCTCGAATCCCAGCTTTTCCGCGGTGTCGATATCGGCTTGCGAGGTGCCGCGCCGTTTGCATTCGGCGATGAATGCCGCGAGTGCGGCATCTTTCGCAGCGGCGGCTTTTGCAAGCGGATGATCCGGCGCGATCGCCATGAACTTCGCACCGAACAGGGTGTCCGGACGCGTGGTGAATACTTTGAGCTCGCTTTCGCCGTTGGGCGTGGTTGCCGCGTCGAGCGCGAACCGGACCAGCAAACCTTCCGAGCGCCCGATCCAGTTGCGCTGCATGATGCGCACCTTTTCCGGCCAGCGGTCGAGCGTGTCGATCGCATCGAGCAGTTCCTGCGCGTAGTTGCTGATCTTGAAGAACCACTGGGTCAGCTCGCGCTGCTCGACCGGAGCGCCGGAGCGCCAGCCGCGGCCGTCGATCACCTGCTCGTTGGCGAGCACCGTCTGATCGACCGGATCCCAGTTCACCTTCGACTGCTTGCGCTCGACCAGACCCGCTTGGAGAAAATCGAGGAACATCGCCTGCTGATGCTTGTAGTAGTCCGGGTCGCAGGTTGCGATTTCACGCGCCCAGTCGAGCGACAGGCCCATCGACTGAAGCTGCGCCTTCATCTGGGCGATGTTCTGGTAGGTCCAGGCCTTGGGGTGGACCTTGCGCTCCATCGCCGCGTTTTCGGCCGGCATGCCGAAGGCGTCCCACCCCATCGGGTGCAGCACCGAAAAGCCGCGGGCGCGCTTGTAGCGGGCCACCACGTCGCCCATCGTGTAGTTGCGGACATGGCCCATATGGATGCGTCCCGAGGGGTACGGGAACATCTCCAGCACGTAGTATTTCGGGCGCGGGTCGTCGTTCTTGGTCGCGAAGATGCCGTCGCGGTCCCAGGTCTTCTGCCAGCGCGGTTCGGCGTCGCGGGCGTTGTAACGTTCGGATTTCATCTCGATATCGGCTGGTCAAACAGTGCTGGCGATGTGGACACCAATTTCCACGTTCCGGCAAGCCGCCGCATGCGAATCCGCCCCGGTTCGATGATCGAAAATGGCCCGGCCGGTCCGGACCTTCAACATTCTGGCGCGATCCCGCAGGAGTTCCGCCATCGCCGCGCGGCTTCGCGACGGATCGGCCTGTCTCCGGGGAGGCGGTTGTCGCCAGGGTTGCTCATGGCGGCGGCGCCGCTTGCACCAGCCGATGGCGACCGTTAGTTCCAGCCGCAGAAAGGAGGCCGTCTTGAGCGAAGTTGCGATTCCGTCCCATGACGTCGCCGCTGCCCTGGCCGGCGTGCGGGCCGACATCACCGATGCCTGTATCGAGGCCAACCGCGATCCGGCCTCCGTCACGCTGATCGCCGTCTCCAAGACCTTTGCAGCCGACGCGATCGAGCCCGCCATCGCCGCAGGCCAGCGGGTGTTCGGAGAGAACCGGGTGCAGGAGAGCAAGGCGAAATGGCCCGATATCCGTTCCCGTCACCAGGGCCTGTCCCTGCACCTGATCGGCCCGCTGCAATCGAACAAGGCGAAGGAGGCGGTCGGGCTGTTCGACGCCATCCATTCGGTCGACCGGCCAAGCCTGTGTGAGGCCCTCGCCAGGGAAATCGGCAAACAGGGGTATTCGCCCGAGTTGTTCGTCCAGATCAATACCGGGGCCGAGCCGCAGAAAGCCGGCATCCTGCCCGAGAATGCCGACGCTTTCCTGCGCGCATGCAAGGAGGATTACGGGCTGACCATTTCCGGGCTGATGTGCATCCCTCCGTTCGACGAGGCGCCGGCGCCGCATTTTGCGCTCACGGCGAAAATTGCCGCACGCAACGGCCTCAGCCAGTTGTCGATGGGCATGAGCGCGGATTTTGCGACAGCGATTGCGTTCGGTGCGACCCATATCCGCGTGGGCAGCGCGATCTTTGGAACGCGTCCGGTCCACTAGCCGCTGACAAGAGGAAAGCCCCGCACCTGGTCAGATGCGGGGCTTTCAGTGCGTGGATCGCCGGTGCCGGCAGATGCCGGGGTGATCAGACGCGGTAAGCGATCAGCGGCAGACGCGCACCCGGCCGCGCGGCGTCGTGCGCCACCAGCAGCGTGGACCAACGACCCGGGGAGGCGCTACGACCACCGGGCGCGGGGCGACAACCACCGGCGGCGGCACCACGACCACAGGCGCTCGGTTCGGGCGGCAGCGGCCACCCGGGCCCCGATGCCAGCCGGGCCCGCAGCCGCCGGCGACCTCAATCACATCCGACGGCGCTTTCGTCATGGCCGACGGAGCGGCGGGAAACGCCTGGGCGCTGACCGCGGTCAGCGCCAGCGCGCCGCCAAATACCAATGATAAGACAAGCTTGCTCATAAGGGAGCCTCTCCAGAACGACCCGGACCGATTCCGGGTCTTCATCCTCTAGACCGAACCATCCTGATTCGCAGTTTGCGGATTGTGTGGCGGCGCAGGTGGCCTGCCGCACGTCACCTCCACGTCTTCGGCATTTCACGCGATGCGAGCGCCGCACTGAGCGGCTGTTTCAGAAGCCGCGAACGCTGCGGGTCGAGGCCTCCGGCCGGTGCCGGCTGCATCGATGGGGTGTCGTCGCGCGGGAGCCCCATATCGTAGCCGTCGTCCTCAAAGAGCTTCTGGCTCATGGTCGCGCTGCGCCAGCGATCAATCACCGAAGTGATCAGGTCGAGGCCGGCATCGGCGCTACCGTGCGCGCTCTTGCCGACTTCGCTCGACGGACGGAACTGCTCCGGGACGTTGCTGAACGACATCTGCATCGGCAACGCGACGCCGGCGCCGAACACGAAGGCTTCGCCGGTGCCGAGTGAGGGAACGAAGGTCAGCAGGCTGGAGGCGGCGTCCGAGACGGCGGAACGGATCAGCGCCTGGTCGCGATCGTTGGCGAGCCGCATCACGAACAGTGTGTTGCACTGAGAGATGATGTTGGGATCGATCTCGTAAGGTCGCTGCGTCACGAGGCCAAGAAAGACACCGTATTTGCGGCCCTCCTTGGCGATGCGCGACAGGGCGCGCCGGGTCGGTCCGAAGCCGGTTCTTGATTCCGCGGAGGAGGCATAGCGGTGTGCTTCCTCACAGATGAAGAGGAGCGGGGCGATGCCGTCACTCCACAGACCAAAATCGAAGGCCATGCGGCACAGCACCGACACGACCGAATCGACCACTTCGGCGGGAAAGCCGGCAAGCTGCATCACTGTCATCGGCTTGCCGTTGGCGGGCAGCCGGAAAAGATTTGAAATGATCTCCGCCATCGTGTCGCCGCCGACATTGGCGTTCTCGAACATGAAGGCGTAGCGCGGATTGTTGCGGAAGGTCTGGATCCGCTGCAGCAGCTTGTAGTGATGCGAGCGCGAAGAGCGGTTTTCGAGCTTGCCCATGCGCTCGTCGATCAGACCGACCAGATCCTCGAGCCGATAAGGCGCCGGCGTATCGGCGGTGAAGCCGGCGTTTCTCGGATCCCGTCGCTTGATCAGCGAATGTTCGGACGTGTTGCGGTATTGCAGATAGGCGCCTTTGGCGAGGGGGATCACCTCGGCAAGGATTTCGACTTCCTCAGGCACGCCGGGCCGTGCGCCGAAAAACGCATCGACGGTTTCCTCGAAATTGAAAAGCCAGAACGGCAGCCGCAGATTGCGCGGGTTCAGCACCTGTGCCCTGTCGCCGAAGCAGCGGCCATATTCGTTATGCGGGTCGACGAGGAAAATCCGCAGATCGGGCCGCGCGACAAGAATCTGCTGCAGAATAACGGCCACGCCGCTCGATTTGCCGACACCGGTGGTGCCGAGGATGGCGAAATGCTTGTTGAGCAATTCGTCGACATCGACCAGGGCCTTGATGCTTGGGTCCTGGCGCAGTGTTCCCACATGGGCGGTCGCGCGTGTGTTGCCGTAGATCAGACGGAGCTCTTCATTCCCCATCAGCAGGGCCGCGTCGCCGATCATCGGATAATCGGTGATTCCGCGGGAGAATGTGGGAACGCCATTGCGATCGCTCATCTCTCCGAACAGGTCGATATGCGCGACGCTCGCCCCGCGCAGGGCCGGCTGCTCGGAAACCTGCGTGACCATCCCGATGATGACGCCCTCGCCACTGACCACGCCGAGAAATTTGCCGACTGTTGCGCGCGCCGCATCGCGACTGACGTTTCCTGCGAGTTCGATCGTGGCGCTCGATCCGCCGACCGAAAGAACACGGCCGATGATCTCACGCTCGTAGGACGGCGCAGGCTCGCAGGCAGGCTCGTGTTGGGGAGCTTCTTGCGTCGGACTGTGATACATCGAGGAGGATCACTGATGGGCGTCGGTCGTGCCCTCAAATAGCAGCGTGACGTCGCGATCCAATTAACGAGCCTGCGCTGGACGACTTTGTGTTGCGATATTGTTAACTGAAGGTGGCCGCAACGGGCCCGCAATTTAGCGAATGTGAATCCATGTCCGGGGCGACAGCCATTCGATCAGCCGCAGCAGGTCGTTACGCCGCAAGGCGATGCATCCTGCGGTTGGTCCGAAATTCTCGCGGGCCACATGGATGAACACAGCGCTGCCGCGGCCGGCGATGCGCGGCCGGTCGTTGTGATCGATTTCGAGGATCAGATCGTACAGGGCGTCCTCCCGCATCAGCCGGTCACCGGGCTCCGATGGCCGGCGGCGGACCGGACGATTGTAGCGCCGGTCGGCCGGGTCCTCGCTCCAGGCGTCCAGGGGGCCGATCGGCCGGAGGGGAAGCGCGGTGCGCGGCCGGGTGATTCGGTCGGCCCGCCACCACAGCCGCTTGAGCCGGAACCGGCCGCGCGGGGTTCCACCGTCGCCTTCCCGTTTATTGGCCACAATCCCGGCCCGACCCAGCGCGACCGGCAGGGTGAAGGATCCGGCCCTCAAAATGCCTCGTGTTTTGGCTCCAGATCGGGCCCGAACGCGAATATGAACGAGGGGGCGGGAGGGCATGGTTAACGGAAGGCGGCTCGGCTGCGGACACCAAAAAGGCAAGTCCCGCTTGCCCTTGCAATCTTCAATGCCCTATTTCGCCATAAAACGGTAATCTCTTGGCCCGCGGGGGGCCACCATATGTCAAATGCCAGAAAACTCCTGATTGTCGATGACGACGCCGAGCTGCGCGACACCCTGGTCGAACAGCTCGCGCTGCATGAGGAATTCGAGGCCAGGGCCGAGGCCAGCGCGGCGAAGGGCATCCAGGTGGCCAAGGACGAGCAGATCGACCTCATCATCATGGATGTCGGATTACCCGACATGGATGGCCGCGAGGCGGTCCGGGTGCTGCGCAAGAGCGGGTTCAAGGCGCCGATCATCATGCTGACCGGCCACGATACCGACTCCGACACCATCCTCGGGCTCGAATCCGGCGCCAACGACTATGTTACGAAGCCGTTCCGGTTCGCGGTTCTGCTGGCGCGTATCCGCGCGCAATTGCGCCAGCATGAGGCGAGCGAGGACGCGGTCTTCACCATCGGACCCTACAGCTTCCGGCCAAGCTCCAAGCTGCTGACCGGCCAGAAGGGCAACAAGGTCCGTCTGACCGAAAAGGAGACCGCGATTCTGCGCTACCTCTATCGGGCGGGACAGCGGCCGGTCTCGCGCGAGACGCTGCTGCAGGAAGTCTGGGGCTACAATTCCGGCGTGACCACGCATACGCTCGAAACGCATGTCTATCGCCTGCGCCAGAAGGTCGAGAAGGATGCCGCCAATCCATCGATCCTTGTGACGGATGCGGGTGGTTACAAGCTCGTACCCTAGGGCGCGTGTGATTGGACGCCGTATCTCCAACCCGTTCATTCTCGCGACAGCGAAATTCCAGTATTCCCGGCTCTGGACCGCGGCTTTCGCGGGGGCGAGCTGACGTTTGAGGCCGCAGGTGAGCATCGACGATGACATTGCGGTGCTGGAACGGGTGCCCATGCTCCGGGCGCTGGGACGCGTTCCGCTGCGGCTGATCGCGCTTGCCGCCGAGACCCGCGAGGTGCGCGATGGCGAAGTCCTATTCCGGCCGGGCGAGCGAATCGATTCGGCCTATGTGGTACAGGAGGGGCGCTTCCACCTCAGCACCGATCCCGATCAGGCGGGCAAGGTCATTGAGGCGGGGCCGGGCGCGATGCTCGGCGAATTCGCGATCTTTGCCGAAGGCGCGCAGCCGCTCTGCGCCAAGGCGGATGGCGCCTGTACGGTGATCCGCATTTCGCGCAGCATGTTCCTGAAAATCCTGGACGATGACGCCGGCGCCGCGCTGCGGCTGCGCGACTATATTGCGGAGCGTGTCCGGCAATCGATCTCCGACGTTCTGCAAGTCCGCTACACGCTCGATCCGGGCGAGGACTAAACCTCAACGAACGCCGTCACCGGCACATGGTCGGATGGCTGCGCCCAGCCGCGCGCTTCCTTGGCGATGCGGATATCGGATACGCGGTCCATGAGTCCGGGCGAAACCCACATGTGATCGAGCCGCCGGCCCTTGTCCGCGGCCTTCCAGTCCGGCGAACGATAGCTCCACCATGTGTAGAGCTTTTGCGGCTCGGGCACGAGTTCGCGCATCGCATCGACCCAGCCGCCATCTTTCTGCGCGGCGTTGAGCTTCTCGGTTTCGACCGGCGTGTGCGAGACGATGTTGAGCAGCTGCTTGTGGCTCCAGACATCATGCTCGCGCGGCGCGACATTGAGATCGCCGAGCAGGATGGCGCGCGCATGTCCGTTGACATGCACGTCCTTGCAGGCGCGCATCTCGTCGAGGAACGAGAGCTTGTGCCGGAATTTTGGATTGACCTCGGGATCGGGAATATCGCCGCCGGCCGGCACATACAGATTGTGAACGACAATCTGGTCCTTCAAGCCGGCGCGTTCGCCCAGCGTCACCGAGATGTGGCGCGAGTCGTTAACCCCGCAAAAGCCGCGCTTGCTGGTTTCATCGAATGGCAGCCGCGACAGCACGGCGACACCGTGATAGCCCTTCTGTCCATTGATCGCGACATGCTCGTAGCCCAGCCGCTTGAACCGTTTGAGCGGGAACTTGTCGTCGGGGCACTTGGTTTCCTGCAGGCACAGGATATCGGGCCGCGTCGCCTTGATGAATTTTGCTACCAGATCGATGCGAAAGCGCACCGAATTGACATTCCAAGTCGTGATCTTCAACGTCATGTGAGCCTTAATAGAGCTGACGCTGCGGAATTTCCAGCAAAGCGGCGCCTTTGCCGGCCTCGGACCTCGATCGAACGGAGTCGCAATGGTCACGGAATCGCGCAGGCCTCGCGTCGTCATTGTCGGCGGCGGTTTTGCCGGGCTCGAAGCGGCGCGCGCGCTTGCCCGTGCGCCTGTGGATATCGTGCTGGTCGACCGGCAGAATCACCATTGCTTCCAGCCGCTGCTTTATCAGGTGGCGACCGCCACTCTATCGCCGGCCGATATCGCCTGGCCGATCCGCGCCATTGTCAGCGGCCAGAGCAACCTGCGCGTGGTGATGGCACAGGTGACGGCGGTCGAAACCGGGACGCGGACCGTGCAGGCCGACTCGCTGTCGCTTCCCTACGATTATCTCGTGCTCGCCTGCGGCGTGACGCATGCTTATTTCGGACATGACGAATGGGCCGCCGCCGCCCCCGGACTCAAAACGATCGAGGACGCGCGCGACATTCGCGCGCGCTTTCTGCTCGCCTTTGAACGGGCGGAAATTGCCGACGACGACGCGGTCCGCCGCAGGCTGCTCACTTTCGTGGTGGTTGGCGGCGGCCCGACCGGAGTCGAGATGGCGGGTGCCATGGCGGAAGTCGCGCACGAAACGCTGCGCGCGGATTTCCGGCGCATCGATCCGCGGATGTCGCGCATCGTGCTGATCGAGGCAGGCCCGCGCATCCTGCCGGCCTTGCCCGACAATCTCTCGTACTATGCCACAACAACCCTCGAAGGCATGGGCGTCGAGGTCATGGTTGACAGCCGCGTGACCGACTGCACGCGCGAGGGCGTGACGCTCGGCAATGGCTCACGGATCGCGGCCTCGACCATCGTCTGGGCTGCGGGCGTGGTTGCTTCACCTGTTGCGCAATGGCTCGGCGCCGAACAGGATCGCGCTGGCCGTGTCATCGTCGATACCGATCTCTCGGTGCCGGGCCTGCCGAATGTGTTCGTCGCAGGCGATCTCGCCGCGGTGCGTGGCGCGCAGATTCCTGGCATCGCGCCGGCGGCGAAGCAGATGGGCCGCTATATCGGCCGCGTGATCGCCGCCCGTGCCGAAGGGCGGGCGCACACCGAGCCGTTCCGCTACCGGCATGCCGGCGATCTTGCGACGATCGGACGGCGTGCGGCGGTGGTAAAGATCGGACGCTTGGAGCTGACCGGATTTCTGGCGTGGTGGTTCTGGGGCGTCGCCCACATCTATTTTCTGATCGGACTGCGCAACCGCTTCGTGGTCGCGATCACCTGGCTGTGGAGCTGGCTGACCTTCCGGCGCGGCGCTCGGCTGATCTCGGTCGCAGAGGAGTGATGCGAGATCGTCCCTCCCCCGCTTGCGGGGGAGGGTGGCGAGCGAATGCGAGCCGGGTTGGGGGCTCCGTGCTTTGCTGAAATGACCCCACCCCGCCTGCCTTCACTTCGTTCGGCAGGCGACCCTCTCCTTTCAGGGGAGGGATGATCAATGCATCCGTTCGTAATTGATCTTGAACAGAGCCGGGTCCGGCTTCTTGGTCATGTCGAGATTGTAGATGGCGACGGTGGTGTCGAAGCCCTGCGGATCGGTGACCGTCCACTGCTTCAGCGTCAGGTCCTTGGCGTCGAACATCAGCATCAGCTTGTGACGGCCGCCGAGCGTCTGCTTCTCCTCGATCACCACCGTCGAGAAGATGTCGTCGGAATAGACGCCGACCACGTTGGTGTCGCGCAACAGATCGACCTTGTCGGCGAGCAGGAAACGCAACGGGGTCTGGCCGAGCGGGTAAAGGTCTTGGGTCGCCAGCCGGCGGTCGCGCACCACCAGCGAGGTGCCGTCGGCGATCAGCTGGATCGGGCTTGGGTCGTCATATTCGAACCGCAGCTTGCCGGGTTTTTGCAGGAACAGGTCGCCCTGAGTCTTGCGGCCATCCGGCCCGACCTGCACGAACCGGCCGACCACCTGCCGCATGCCCGAGAGGTAGCCGGAAATGCGGTCGACCAGCGCACGCTGGGCCGCCGGCTCGAAGCCCAGGTCCAGCAGCTTCTGCCGGACCTCCGGACGCGCGAGGATCTTGGTCAG
>JBIQKQ010000055.1:7924-19505 GCA_044506365.1 Hyphomicrobiales bacterium | reverse complement strand
ATGTGGAATGCGTCGTCGTCGACGACGGCTCGACGGATGAGTCGCGGACCATCATCGGCGGCTATGCCGGCGTTAAACAGGTCTACAAGAGCAATGGCGGCCAGCTATCGGCGGTGCAGGCTGGCGTCGCGCAGGCAAGCGGCGACATTATCGTCTGTCTCGATTCCGATGATTTTCTGCATCCGCAGGCCTGTCGCGAGATCGTGCGCGCGTGGCGGCCGGACCTGTCGCTGCTGCAATACGGTCTCGAAAAGATCGACAATGCGGGCAGGGGGATCGGCGTCTACCCGAATGAACCCTTCCTCAGCGGCGACCATCTACGCTTCCTGAGGAAGTACGGATACATCCCCTCATCTCCGATGTCGGGGAACGCGTTCTCCAAGCGCTATCTGACCGAACTGTTTTCCGTTACGCCGCCCGGCGAGCGGATGGCCGCGGACGGATATCTAATTTACTGCGCTCCGCTCTATGGGAAGGTCGGTGCGACCGGCAGGAATCTTGGATGCTATCGCGTCCATGGTCGCAATACGTCGCCATCGGCGGCGGTCAGCGCCGGATCGCTTCAGCGCCAGCTTCTGAACGACATCAAGTTCAGGGAAGGCCTTGCGCACACCATGCGACGCCGCGGCTTCGTGCCCGCCATGCCGCTCGATTATCTCGGCCCCTACGATTTTCGCACGATCCTTCTGCTGAACCGTGGTTATGGCGATATGTCGAACGTCCGGCACATTGCCTGCCGGTTTGCGTTGACGCGCGCCATCGGCAAGTTTCTCACCTATCCGGGCATCCCGCTCTGGAACCGGCTGAAGAATATCGCCGGCATTCTTGCCATCGTGGCGCTTCCCGCGGCGATGGTTCGCCGGTTTTTGCCGGATAAGACGGCCACCCCTGCCGGCCCCCCAGCGGCCTGGAGCAGCCGATGACGGACCTGAAGGGACGCACGCTGCGCGGCGGCTTCGCAAAGCTTTGCGGTCAGGCCGCAAACTTCGCGCTGCGGTTCGGCTACATCATGATCCTCGCCCGGCTGCTGACGCCGGACGATTTCGGACTGGTGGCCATGGTGACTGTCGTGACCGGGGTGTACGAACTGTTCACCTCGGCCGGCCTGGCGTCCGCCATGATCCAGCAGGCGACGGTGACCCACGAGCAGATCTCAAAGCTGTTCTGGGTCAATATCGCGATCGGGATCGCGCTTGGCGTGCTGTGCATCGCGACCGCGCCGGTCCTGGTCGCCTTCTTCAACGAGCCCCGCCTGTTCTGGGTCACGATCGCGATGGCGCCCGGCTTTCTGCTTGCTTCGGCAAGCGTTCAGCACATGGCCATCCTGCAGCGCGAGTTGCGCTACATCACGGTGGCCGCGATCGAACTCGTCGCGCTGGTGGCCAGCATTTCCGCCGGAATCGGCATGGCCCTGGCTGGCTACGGATATTGGGCCATCGTCGGCGCGGCGCTCGCCCTGCAGGCGGTCACGACCATCGGCGCGATCGCAGCGACCCGATGGGTGCCAGGCCGCTTCAGCGCGGCGACCGAAATCGCGCCGATGGTGTGGTACGGCGGCACGCTGTGCATGAACAGCCTGATTGCCTATATCGCGTTCAATTTCGACAAGGTGCTGATCGGCCGGGTCTGGGGCGCCGACGCGCTCGGCCTTTATGGACGCGCGTATCAGCTCGTCAATATCCCGATTTCGAACCTCAATATGGCGGTGGGGGGTGTCGCATTCGCGGCGCTGTCGCGTCTGCAGGACGATCCGCTCCGCCTCAAAAACTATTTCCTCAAGGGATATTCGCTGGTGGTGTCGATGACCATTCCGGTGACGATCTTCTGCGGGGTGTTCGCGCACGAGATCATTCTGGTCGTGCTCGGATCGCAATGGATGGCGGCCGTAGAGATTTTCCGGCTGATGTCGCCGACGATCCTGATATTCGCCGTGGTCAATCCGCTGTCGTGGCTGCTGTTTGCGGTCGGGCTGCATCGCCGCAGCCTGCACAATGCATTGGTGCTGATGCCGCTGCTGATGGTCGCCTATCTGATTGGTCTTCCTTATGGCCCAGCCGGCGTCGCCGCTGCGTTTTCGATCGCGATGGCGCTCTGGCTGGTTCCGCTGATCGTCTGGTGCCTTCACGGCACGGGGATTTCTCCAAGGGATCTGGTGCTTGCCATCGTCAAGCCGTTCACGGCCGGACTGGTCGCGGCGGGTGCTGCATTCGCCATCGAGGTGTCGATCGGCGAGCGGTTCATGCTGCCGGCAGTGGTCAAGTTGATGGTCGGTGGCGGCTCGATGTTCGCGATCTACGCGATCGTGCTGCTCTTTGTCCTGAGACAGAAGGACTTTTACCTTGATTTGATTCGCGGGTTGAAAAGCCCCCCTGCGAGTGAAAGTTATGAATCGGCGGTTTGAGTGCCCTCGCGAGAACGCCGACCAGCAGCCAAGCGCGCAGATGGAGCGGCGGACGTCGGCGTGCATCCCGCTGACGAAAGGATGCAGCCATGCTGAAGACAGGTGATTGGGTCGAGGTTCGGAGCAAGGACGAGATCCTGAAGTCCCTCGACAGGCAAGGGCGCCTCGAAGGGCTGCCGTTCATGCCGCAGATGTTCGGCTATTGCGGGCAGCGCTTCCAGGTGTTCAAGCGCGCGCACAAGACCTGCGACACCGTCGATCGCACCGGCGGTCGCAGCGTTCCCGATACGGTTCATCTCGATCTGCGCTGCGACGGCGCGGCCTATGGCGGATGTCAGGCGGCCTGCCTGATCTTCTGGAAGGAAGCCTGGCTGAAACCGGTCGACGCGCAAGCCGGCCGGACCATGCCGTCCGGCGGCGCCACTGTCGCAGGTGGAAGCGGCTGCACGGAGGACGACGTCTGGAATGCGGTCCGGCACGAGAATAGTCCGAATTCGGGCGACATTCGCTACGCATGTCAGGCCACCGAATTGCCGCGCTACACGACACCGCTGCCATGGTGGGACGTACGGCAATATGTCGAGGACTACCGCTCGGGCAACGCCTCGCTCGGCCAGATTCTGCGCGGCGGGATCTACGCGGCCTATTACTATTGCGCCCTGACCTACCGCGACAAGATTGGCCGCCCATCGCGCTGGCTCTACGACGTCGTGCAATCGCTGTGGGGCGGTGTGCCGTTTCCGCGCCGGAAGGGAACGCTGCCTGATGGCATGGCGGTGGCGATGGCCGACCTCAATCTGCAGCCTGGCGAACTGGTGCGCGTCAAATCCTACAAGGAGATCCTTGCGACTCTCGATCGCGGCAACAAGAATCGCGGGTTGTTCTTCGATGCCGAGATGGTGCCGTATTGCGGCGGCACCTATCGGGTCAAGGCGCGAATTCACAATTTCCTGGATGAAAAGACCGGCCGGATGACCAGGCTGAAGACGCCGGCGGTGGTGCTTGAAAATGTCTGGTGCCAGTCGCGCTACAGCGATTGCCGGATGTTCTGTCCGCGGGCGATCTATTCCTGGTGGCGCGAAATATGGCTCGAGCGGGTCTCCGAAAGTCCTGCAGACGCCATCGTCGCCGACGGTTGCAGCGACGCGCGCAAGCGCCGGCTTTCGGATGCGGCGTAAAGCGTTTCCGCCTCACTTGCCGGACAGGGCGGACACGATCGCCTGATAGGCGGGCTTGGCCCTCATATCGAAATCGAATGGCAGGCTGCGCGGCATCCGCATATCGGACTTGCGCCCGGCGCGAATGTCTTCGGCCAGCGCGGTGTGCCGGTCGCTCAGTTCCCAGGTCACGATCTCGCCAACGGCGCCGGTCGAGAGGACATCCTTGAGATAGCTGCGGTAGATGCCGGCGACGCCCTTGTCACGCGCGGCGAAGTCGTCGGGAAAGGTCGAATCGTCGACATCCAGTTCGGTGATCTGGATTTCGAGGCCCATGGCCTTGATCGCATGCAGGACTTCCAGGAAGGAATCGCGGTCGTACTCGCCCTGGAATCGCGGAGACAGGTGCGACTGGATGCCGATCGCATCGAGCGGCACGTTGTCATCGCGAAGACGCCGGAGGAGATCGAGGAAGTGGCTGCGAACATTGGACCACGGCGAATCCGGCTTTGGCGACCGGTTCTTCGCGAATGGTGAATCGGTCCATCGGTATTCGAGAAAGGCTTCGTTCAGCACCAGCTTGGCGTTCGGATCGGCCGCTTTCGCGCGCCGGAAACTGCGCGCGATATAGCCGCGCCCCATCGCGGCATACCAGGGTCCGCCGCGTAGCCCGCCCTCGTTTCCGCTGTCGACCCAGATCGGTTCGTTCACCACATCCCAGGACTGTACGCGTCCGGCATAGCGTCCGGCGACGTCATCGATGTGACGGTCCAGCAGGCGCTCCATTTCCCGCGCAGACATCCGCCGCGTCCAGTCCGGCATGACGTCGTTCCAGATCAGCGTGTGTCCGCGAACCTTGGCCTTGCAGGACGCCGCGAACCCGAACAGGCGGTCGACCACGGTGAAGTCGATCGTCTCCGGTCCTGAGCGCATCGAGCCGAATTTCATGCTGTAATCCGGCGTCAGGATCGCGCATTCCCCGGCCAGAAGTTTCGCGTAGGAGGGGCTGGCGAAAATGTGCTGATCGAAGGCCGATCCGAACAGGATGTTGCGCGCGCCCGCAACGTCGCGGGCCTTCCCTGGCGCGGCCGCCGCGGCGGGCATCGGCGCGGCATTGATCAGCGCTCCACCCGTCACCGCCGCAAGTCCGGTCAGAACAGATCGGCGGCTGGTCGACTTGATTGCTCGCATGATCGGTCGCGTAACACGGCGCGCCGGAACCGGTCAAAACAACGAAACGTCAGCGGCCGTAAAGACGCCCATTACCTTAACGTCATGCACCCGCGCCGGTTAACCTAACCACTCGGATTTTGTGAAGAACCGCGCGCGTTATGGGAAAGTGTCGCTGATACAGCAGAGCGCCGCCGCTCGCTTCGCGGTCACGGCTCGCATCGAAAATTACAGAACGGCAAGGCGCCGGCGAATTTCTAACGGAGCGCGCCTTTTGGAAATGCCCCAATTGTCGCCCGATATCGGAATGCCAAGAAGCAACACAGCCATGACAAGTTATGACGTCGATCTGGGCCGGCTCAATAGTCCAAAGCAAAAGCTGCTGTCGCGTTTTCCGAAGCAGGCCGTGTATGCGCGCTATATCAAGGCGCTGTTCCGCGGCGAAGTTGAACTGCGGCTGCTGCCGCTGCTGTGCGACCGCTCGCTTGTCTCGGTCGATGTCGGCGCGCATCACGGAATCTATACCCTCGGCGCAAGCCTGTTCTCGCGCCGCGTCGTCTCGGTCGAGCCGCAGCATCATCTCGCGACCGCGCTGCGGGGATCGATGCCCGCGTGCGCCACGCTGGTTGAAGGCGCTCTGTCCAGCAAGCCGGGCAGCGCGACCCTGATGATCCCGTTGCAGGAATGGGACAGCCGGTCGCATCTCGGCGTCGGTGACGAGGACCGGAGCCGATGGCGTCCCCAGCGTGTATCGCTGTTCCGGATGGACGATGTCGTCAAGGAGCGGGTCGGCTTTGTGAAGATCGACGTCGAAGGACACGAGCGCGAGGTGCTCGATGGCGCAGCCCGGATCATTGCGTCGGACCGCCCGTCCTTTCTGATCGAAATCGAGGAGAGGCATAAGGCCGGATCGGTTGCCGACATCGCAAACTTCATGCAGGACCGCGGCTATCGCGGCTATTTCGTCAAGGACGATCGCATCCGGCCGGTCCGCGAATTCGATCTGGAGCGCTATCAGGCGCCAACGCTGATCGGCGAAGGCGATCGCGCCAACTACAAGGACTACATCAACAATTTCATCTTTCTGCATTCCGGCGCCGAACTTCCGGATGTGCTGCCGTCATCCTGGCACGCCTTGTCCGCCAGTCTGCCCCGCATGATGGCGAGCCGCTAAGCGGCGCCGCGGCCCGAACAATCCAACAAAGCGCGATCTGACATGCTGGCGAGACATCAACTGCCGGAAGCCTTCAGTGAGGCGGATGCCGTGCAGACGGCGACCGCGAGGCACATGCTCTGCCTGGTCCACCCGATCGACCCGCGCGGCAACAAGGTCGGCGGGATCGAGACGCATGTGCGCATGATGATTACACATGCGCCGCGCGACTGGCGGGTCCTGCTGGTGGGCGTGGACGGACGGGGCGATTGCCGGCTCGGCGAAATTCAGCAACTGATGATCGGCGGCCGGTCCTTCGACTTCCTGCCGGTGCTGCGCTTTGCCGACGATCATACGAAGGCCGCCCGTTCGATCCTCGCCTCGCTGACCTTCCGGTTCGGTGTCGGTCTGGCCCGGCATTTCCTGGCGCTTCGCCGCGCGGTCAGGGCCGCGCCCAGCGCGACCATCGAACTGCAGCGGTTCGAATTTGCGGCGCTGCGGCTGCTGCTTGGGCGTCCGACCGTCCAGGTGATCCATGGCGAAGGCAGCAAGGACGACAAGATGGATTCGCTGATCAAGAAGTTCTGGTTCGTCCACCGGATGAACGAGGAGATCGCCATCGGACTGGCTGACCGGATCATCTGCGTCAATCCCAACATCCTGGCGCGGCTGGAGCGGGAAAAGCCGGACGCCGCCAGGCGCGCCGTGGTCATGCCGGTCGCGGTCGACACCGATATCTTTACGGCTTCGGACTTCGCGGTCGACGATGGCGTGTTCCGCGTGGTGTTCGCAGGCCGCTTCGACGAGTTCAAGAATCCTCCGCTGATGTTCCGCACATTGCGGCGGACCCACGACCGGCTCGGCGGCAAGCTCGAATTCCATTACATTGGCACCAGCGACCCGGAGCGCTATCCGGAGTTCGCGCAGGTCCGGACGTTCACGACATTCCACGGCTTTCGCACTGCGCGCGAAGTGGCCGGGATCATGAAGCGCTGCCATGCCGGCATTCTCACCTCCTTTTTCGAGGGCATGCCCTGTTACCTGCTCGAACTGCTGGCAGTGGGACGGCCGATCGTTGCGGTCACGCTGCCGCAATACAAACTGGTCGTCGAGCAGGGCAGCAGCGGCTATCTGGTCGAGCGCGATGGCGATACCGAGCGGCTGGTCGAAGCCTTGTCCGACCGGATGGTCGAGACCTGGGCCGCGATCCGGAACGGGACCATGACCGCGCATGCGATCCGCGAGCACGTCATCCCGTATTCGGTCGACGTGCAGCTCCATCAGCACTTCGGCCGCCACCGCCAGCTCATTGCCGGTCAGGCCGCGTAACGTTGCGCCTCAGAGCAGCGCTGCGAACCGCTCGCGGAAGCGCGGCAGCGCCTGCGGATTGAGCATGCGTTGCGGCGGCCCGCCGCGCAGGATGCCGATCAGCTGTTCGGCCGCCATCAGTGCAAGGCGCCGCCGCGCCGCATGCGTCACGCCCGCCGTATGCGGGCTCGCAATCACATTCGGTAGCGACAGCAGCGGATGGTCGGCGGGCGGTGGCTCCTGTTCCCAGACATCGAGGCCGGCGCCCGCGAGATGTCCGGCTTTCAGCGCGTCGTACAGCGCCATTTCGTCGTGAATGCCGCCGCGAGCGGCGGTGACGAAGAACGCGCCCTTCTTCATCAGTGCATATTCGGGCGCGCCGATCATGCGCGTGGTTTCCGCGGTCAGCGGACAATGCAGCGATACGAAATCGGAAGACCTCAACAATTCGTTCAATGCGACCTTGCGGGCGCCGCGGGCGGCGATCGCGTCGGCTCCGACATAGGGGTCGTAAGCAAGCACCGTCATCGCGAACAGCCCGGCGCAGAGCTCCGCCACCCGCGTGCCGGTATTGCCGAAGCCGACGATGCCGACCGTCTTGCCGTGGAGGTCGTCGCCCATATAGGCGATGCGGTCGACCACATGGCCGCTGCGCAGCGCCTTGTCGGTCTCGCCGATGCGTTTTGTCAAAGACAGCATCATGCCGAGCGTATGTTCGCCGACCGCCTCGCGATTGCCGCCGGTCTGGTTGACCGCGATCACGCCCGCCGCGGTACAGGCGTCGACATCGATCGCGTCGAAGCCGGCGCCGCTCGCGGAAACAACAAGGATTTGCGGGCACCGCGCCAGGAATTCGCGGCTGATACGCAGATGCTCGGGGATGTCGAGCCGCGCAGAATCGATCTGGATCGCATGCGAGGCGGCCAGCGTTCCGTGCAGATCGGCAAACGTCTGTGACTTGTCGATCCGCACCAGCGACAGGTCGGCACAGGCCTCGATCGTGCGATCGAAGCCCGGATCGATATAGCCGCCGATATAGGCGATCTGCTTGCGGGGTGCCGTCATGGCTTTCGGTGTATCAGTCGCTTGCGCAGCGTCAACGGCGGCTTTGGCATTCGCCCCCGTTCATTGTATGCAATGAGGATGAGCTTCCGGGGGCTTCTGGAGCATGTCCAAGATTGTCGAGCGCACGCTCGATTTCATCGAATTGTTTGCGACCGAACGCCGTCCATTGTCGCTGTCCGACATATCGCGGCTGCTCGGGATTCCGGCATCGAGCTGCCACGACGTGCTGCGGGCGCTGCTGACGCGCGGATATATCTATGAAATTGGCCCGCGCGCCGGCTTCTATCCGACGGTGCGGCTGTTCAATCTGGCGAAGACGATTTCCGAGCATGATCCAGTCATGCTGCGCGCCGAATTGCTGTTGCGCAAGGTGCGCGACACGATCGACGAGTCGGTCTCGCTCGCCAAGGCCGGCAAGACCAACGCCACTTATCTCCTGGTGTTCGAGCCCAGTCATCCGCTTCGCTTTATCGTGGCGGTCGGCACCGAAGTCCGCAGCCTGCATGCGACCTCCGCCGGCAAGGCCTATCTCGGCAGCCTGAGCGCGGATAAATTCGAGGCGTGGCTCAAGCTTGCGAAGCTCGAGCCGATGACCGCCAACACCATTTGCTCGAAGCAGGCGCTGCGCGAGGACATCGAAGCATCGAAGCGTCGCGGTTACTACCTCAACCTTGCCGAAAGCTTCGACGACGCGACCACGGTGTCGGCGCTGTTTCGCTGGAGCGGCGCGGCTTATATCGTGACAGTGGCGGGGCCGACATCGCGCATGGCCGACAAGCTGGATCGGGCGATCGGTCTTGTGACGGAGACGTGCGATACGCTTGGAGACGGTGGCTAGCGCCGCCGCTTGATCGTTCACGTTGCCGCCGGTTCGGTTGACTTCGCCAAACCGCAACAATAAAACAATTCGATATAGCGACGTGTATTTCGTAATAGCGAAATCGGAGGTTCCGGGTGAGTGCGTCAGCGACGCCCGCGCCGAAGGGCCCGCTGTCGGGCATCCGCGTGATCGATCTCACCACGGTGGTGATGGGGCCGTCGGCGACGCAGATTCTTGGCGATCTTGGCGCCGACGTGATCAAGATCGAATCCGCAGGCGGCGATTCCATGCGCTGGGTCGGGCCCAATCGAACCGACGGCATGGGCCCGCTCTATCTCAACGCCAATCGCAACAAGCGCAGCGTGGTGCTCGACCTGAAGGACGCGGACGATCGCGACGCGCTGCTGTCGTTGCTACCGCAGGCCGATGTGTTCGTCTCCAACATGCGGCCTCAGGCGATGGCACGGCTCGGCCTCGGCTATGACGCGATCCGCGCGGTGAAGCCCGACATCGTCTATTGTCTCGCGGTCGGCTACGGCTCGGACGGGCCGAATGCTGGGCAGGCCGTGTATGACGACCTCACCCAGGCCGCGAGCGGCATCGCCGGCCTGTTCTGGACGATCGACGGTGCGCCGCGCTACGCGCCGGTCAATATCTGCGACCGCGTGGTCGGCCTCTATCTCGCGATCTCCATCCTCAGCGCCTTGCATCATCGCGCCGTGACAGGCGAAGGCCAGGAGATCGAGGTGCCGATGCTGGAGACCATGGCGCAGTTCGTGCTCGCCGATCACATGGGTGGGGGCGCCTTCGTGCCGCCGCTGGGTGCCATGGGCTACAAGCGGCTGCTGTCCCGGGTGCGCGGGCCTTATCCGACCAAGGACGGCTATCTCGCGCTGGTGGTCTATACCGACAAGCACTGGCGCGCGTTTTCCACGATGGCCGGCCAGCCGGACCTTCTCGACACCGATCCGCGCTTTCGGTCGCAGGAGACTCGCACCCAGTATGCCGAGGACATGGGGCGTTACCTGAAAGAACATCTGCCGCAAAAGACTACGGCGGAATGGATTGCGGCACTGCGTGCGGCTGACATTCCCGCTCATGCCGTGAACCGGATCGAGGATCTGTTCGACGACCCGCATCTGAAGGCGGTCGAGATGTTTTCCGACATCGAACATCCAACCGAAGGCACCCTGAAGGTCGCTCGGTTCCCGGTGAAATTCTCGAAAACGCCGGCCACAATCCGCTGCCTCGCCCCCAATCTCGGCGAACATACCGACGAAATCCTGCCCGCCCGCGCTCGCAAGCGCATCGCCGTGGCAAAGACCAAGGCCAGCCCCGGGAGCTGATGTTGTGAAAACATTCGACGCGCTCTGCAACACGCCGGAACGGCGCGAGATCCGCGACGCGATCCGCGCGATCTGCGACCGGTTCGACGACGATTACTGGCTGGAGAAGGACAAGACCCATTCCTTCCCATTCGAATTCGCGAAGGCGATCGCCGATGGCGGCTGGCTGGGCATTGCCATGCCAGAAGAATACGGCGGTGCCGGGCTCGGCGTCACCGAAGCCGCCATCATGATGCAGGAGGTTGCGCATTCGGCCGGCGCGTTTGCGGCCTGTTCGACCATCCACATCAACATTTTCGGGCTGCATTCCATCGTCAAGCACGGCACCGACGCGCAGAAAAAGGCGTGGCTGCCGTCGATCATCGACGGGTCGTCGCGCACGTGTTTTGGCGTGACCGAGCCGGATGCCGGCCTCGACACGTCGAAGATCAAGACGAAAGCGGTACTGAAGGGCGACCGCTACATCGTCAACGGCAAGAAGATCTGGACCTCGACCGCGCAGCAGGCCGACAAGATCGTGCTGCTGGCGCGCACCGTGCCGATTGAAGAATGCAAGAAGCCGACCGACGGGCTGACGCTGTTCTATACCGATTTCGACCGCGACAAGATCGAGGTGCGCGAAATCCTGAAAATGGGACGGCACGCGGTCAACTCGAACCAGACCTTCTACGACAATCTCGAAGTGCCGGTAGAGCATCGTATCGGCGAGGACGGCAAGGGCTTCCGCTACATCCTCGACAGCCTCAATCCGGAGCGCGTCCTCAATGCCGCCGAGTGCGTGGGCATCGGCCGGCGCTGTCTGGAAAAGGCGGTGAAATATGCCGGCGAGCGCGTGGTGTTCGGGCGGCCGATCGGGCAGAACCAGTCGATCCAGCATCCGCTGGCGGAGAACTGGTCCGAACTGCTGGCGGGCGAGTTGCTAACGCTGCATGCGGCCGAGCTTTACGACTCCGGCCAGCCCTGCGGCGCCCAGGCCAACGCGGCAAAGTATCTCGCAGCGGATGCCGCCTTCAAAGCCGCGGACCAGGCCGTTCGCTCGCATGGCGGCATGGGTTATGCGGCCGAATTCCATGTTGAGCGCTACTTCCGCGAAGCGGTGGTGATGCGGCTTGCGCCGGTGTCGCGCGAGATGGTGCTGAACTTCATCGCCGAGCGCGAGCT
>JBIQKQ010000055.1:0-7824 GCA_044506365.1 Hyphomicrobiales bacterium | reverse complement strand
GAGCAGACTGCGCTTGCGGCAAATATTTACGGCCCCGGTCGCAGGGTTTTTCTTCAGTCGCTGATGCAGGAGCGCTCGCGTGGCTGAAAAGGTCGTCAACATCGGCGGAGCGTCGGGCGCCTGGGGTGACAGCCCGACGGCGATCCCGCAATTGCTGACGGCCGATGTCCATTATCTGATGATGGACTATCTCGCCGAAGTGACGATGTCGCTTCTGGCGCGCGCCCGCATGAAGGACGCCAATGCGGGCTTCCCGCCGGATTTCGTCGCCTATCTCAAACCCTCGCTGCCCGAGATCGCGAGGCGCGGGATCAAGGTCGTCAGCAATGGCGGCGGGGTCAATCCACAGGGCGCGAAGCGCGCGCTGGAAGCGGTCTGCGCCGAGCTTGGGCTGTCGCTGACGATCGCGGTGGTGGAAGGCGACGACGTGCTGCCGCGCATCGATGTGCTTCGCGAGACCGTGTGCGAAGCCTCGACGGGCGAGCCGCTGCCGGCAAAGCTTCTCACCGCCAACGCCTATCTCGGCGCGCTGCCGATCGCGGCCGCACTCGATCGCGGCGCCGATATCGTCATCACCGGCCGCTGCGCGGATTCCGCGCTCGCGCTCGGCATCCTGATGCATGAATTTAGCTGGGCGGCTGACGATTACGACAAACTCGCCGCGGGCAGTCTCGTCGGCCATATCCTCGAATGCGGTCCGCAATCGACGGGCGGCGTGCATACCGACTGGGACAAGGTGCCGGGCTGGGAGAATATCGGTTATCCGATCGCGGCCTGCAGAACCGATGGCAGCTTCGTGCTGTGGAAGCCGGACAATACCGGCGGGCTGATCGTGCCCGCCTCGGTCGCCGAGCAGGTGCTGTACGAGGTTGGCGATCCGGCGGCATACATGCTTCCCGACGTGGTCGCCGATTTCACGCAGGTGAAGCTTGAACAGGCCGGCGAGAACCGCGTCCGCGTTTCGGGCGCGAAGGGCTATCCGCCGACATCGCAATACAAGGTGTCCGCCACCTATCAGGACGGCTGGCGCGGGGTCGCGGCGGTGTCGATTGTCGGGCCGGACGCGGTCGCAAAGGCGGAAAGGACCGCAGAAGCGCTGCTGGCGCGCGCGGGGCGGCTGTTCCGGGAGCGCCAGCTTCCGGACTTCACCGCGACCCATACCGAAGTGCTCGGCTCCGAATCCGCCTATGGACCGAAGGCGAATGCGCGCGGCACGCGCGAAGTTTTGCTGCGGCTGGTGGTCGATCATGTCGATCGCGCGGCGATCGACATTTTCGCGCGCGAGCTCGGCTCGGTCGGGATCAGTTTCGCTCAGGGAACGACCGGCATCTTTTCCGGCCGCCCGAAACCTGTGCCAGTGGTGCGGCTGTTCACCTTCTTCGTCGAGAAGAGCCTGCTCGGCGCGCCGACCGTGACCATCGGCGATCAGGATTCCTTCGACGTCAGCGTTCCCTCGCAAGGCGGATATAACGCGCGCAAGAGGAAAGTGGCGATGCCCGCCGCGGAAAATCTTGGCGGCGGCGAGACGATCGAGGTCGGACTGCGGGCGCTGGCCGTCGCCAGATCCGGCGACAAGGGAAACGCATCCAACATCGCGATCATCGCGCGTGATCCGAAATATGTGCCGCTGATCCGCCGCGAGGTGACGCCGGAAAAGCTGGCCGCGCATTTCGAGGGCCTCGTGGACGGCAAGGTCACGCGCTATGAGGCGCCGGGACTGCACGCGTTCAATTTCCTTCTCGAAGATGCGCTTGGCGGCGGCGGCATGGCATCGCGGCGCATCGACCCGCAGGGCAAGGCCTTCGGGCAGATGGCGCTGGAGATGAGGATCAAAGTGCCGCGCACGCTGGCGAAGGAGCTGGAGAGCTAGCGGTGCGCATCTGCATTTACGGCGCCGGTGCAAGTGGCGGGCATTTCGCCGTCCGGCTGGCGCGCGCCGGCCACGAGGTGTCGGTGATTGCGCGCGGGCCGCATCTCGCGGCGATCCGCGAGCGCGGCCTGCAAATGCGCACGGGGGGCGAAACGCTTGCGGCGAATGTAGCGGCGGGCGACGCTGCGGACGATTTCGGTCCGCAGGATGTTGTAATCGTCGCCACCAAGGCCACGGCCCTGCCGGCCATCGCCTCCGGGATTGCCCCGCTCATCGACGATCATACACAGGTCATCTTTCCGCAAAACGGCATGACCTGGTGGTATCCCGTCGGCCTGCCTGCGGCGCATCCCAAGCCGCCGGCGGTGCCGATTTTCGAACTCGCCGGACCTTTCCTTGCGAGCATGCGAGCCGATCAGGTGCTGGGCGGCATTATCTATTCCGCGAATGCGATCGAAGCGCCGGGCGTGATCAAGAACAATTCGCCGACCCATAACCGGCTGGAGATCGGGGAGATCACCACGACCTCCGCTTATTTCCCCGAAAGCGGGCATCCGGCGAAAGGCTCCGGGTTCGCGCCTTCGCGGGAACGAGCGGGTGTGGGCGCACTGCGCGAAGCCTTTGAGCAGGCCGGAATCATATCGCCCGATCCAGGCGATATCCGGGTCGCACTCTGGACCAAGCTCCTCAACAACATGAGCGGCTCCGCGCTCGGGCTTGCCACCGGCAATCCCTCGGACGGCGCGCGCAAAGACAAGGCCCTTGCCGAAATCTACCGGCGCATGGTGCGCGAAGGATTGAGTATCGCGGCGGCCCATGGCTACAGGCTCGATCTCGATCCCGAGCAGATGCTGGCGCGCCTGCTCGATCACAAGGCCTCGCTGCTGCAGGATTACGAGCAGCGTCGGCCGATGGAGATTGCGGAAATCGTGTTGGCGCCGCTCGCCTTCGCGCGCGCGGCCAAAATCGCAACGCCGACCCTCGACACGGTCGCGGCCATCGTGACGAGGCTCGCGAAGGAGCGCGGGCTTGTCGCCGCGGATGCCGATGTCGCGGTGTGACCGCGTGCTGCTGTGAGGCTTCCCGCGTCACGGACGTCGCCCTGGTCACGAGCCGCTTTTCGGGTTCGGCAAAATCTCCAGCACCCGTTCCGACGGCCGGCACAGCCGCACGCCCTTCGGTGTCTCGACGATCGGGCGGTTCATGAGGATCGGGTGCGCGATCATGAAGTCGATCAGTTCGTCGTCGCTCCATTTCGGATCGGCAAGCCCGAGTTCCGCGTAAGGCGTGCCCTTCTCGCGAAGGAGGGCGCGCGGTGTCATGTTCATCTTGCGCAGCAGCTCGACCAGACGCTCGCGGCTCGGCGGCGTCTTCAGATATTCGATCACCACCGGCTCCTCGCCGCTCTCCCGGATCGTCGCCAGCGTGTTGCGCGAGGTGCCGCAGGCCGGGTTATGGTAGATGGTGACAGTCATGGCGTGAGATCCTCCGAAACTGCGCCGGAATGGCATAATACGGGCGGGCCGTGGGGGGAAAGCCGGGCGCGCCACGGGGGACCAGCGCGGGCGCTTCGAATTTTCTCGACCCCACCGGTTGCGCAGCGCCCGGCATGCACTATTGTGCATGCTGGAACAGGCTCGGTGATCTCTTGTCCGAAATCCAGGAACAACGCCGCGAAAAGGCTGCTCCCGAGGCGAGCGAACAGACTTCTACGAACACGGCGTTTGCGGAAGCGGTCGGCCGGCTGGTGCGGCGCGGACGCGCCCGCCGCGGCATTACCCGCCGCCAACTGGCGGCTGATTCCGGCATTTCAGAGCGCTATCTCGCGCAGATCGAAGGTGGCTACGGCAACCCGTCACTGACGATCCTGAAGGCCGTCGCCGATGCGCTGGAAAGTCCGATCGCGGAACTTTTGCCGCTGGAAGAGCGCCACGAACGCCTCAACCGGATCATCGACCTGATCAATCGCCTCGCGCCATCGGAATGGCCCGCGCTCGAAGAACTGATCGAGCATCGCATCGTGCAGAGCGCCAAGGCCGAGCGCGCGCATCGCATCGCGCTTGTCGGATTGCGCGGAGCCGGCAAGTCCACGCTTGGCCGGATTCTGGCGGAGCGGCTCGGCTTTGCTTTTGTCGAACTGAACCGCGTGGTGGAGCAGGAATACGGCGCCAATATCTCGATGCTGATCGAGATGGCGGGGGTGTCGACATTCCGTCGCTACGAGCGTTCGTCGCTTGAAAAGGTCATCGCCGATCACGACAAGGTCGTGATCGCGACCGCGGGCGGCATCGTGTCTTCTCCTGATACCTATGCGCTGCTGTTGCGCCGCGCGCATACCGTCTGGATCAAGGCGCAGCCGCAGGAGCATATGAGCCGCGTCATGGCGCAAGGCGACTTGCGTCCGATGTCGGAAAACAGAGAAGCGATGTCCGATCTTGTCGCCATCCTTGAAGCCCGCTCGCAGGACTATGCGCACGCCGAGGCGCAGCTTGACACGTCGGGGCTAACCGTCGAGCAAAGCGCCGAAAGGTTGTTTCGACTGGTACAGGAGTGGACGAAGTGACGGTGCTGGCCGATCAGGGAATGCTCGATTTAGGCCCGGAAACGCTGGAATATCGCATGATCGGACCGCGGCCCGGCGACGCGCCGACGCTGGTCGTGTTGCACGAAGGCCTTGGCTGCGTCGCCATGTGGGGCGATTTTCCCGACCAGCTCGCGGCGGCGACCGGCTGCGGCGTGTTCGTCTATTCGCGCGCGGGATATGGCAAATCGTCACCCGTGACGTTGCCGCGGCCAATCGGCTACATGGATGACGAGGCGAAAGCGAGCCTGCCGCGATTGCTGGACGTGATAGGATTTGAGCGCGGCATTCTTGTCGGGCACAGTGACGGC
Organism: Hyphomicrobiales bacterium; assembly: GCA_044506365.1. Lineage (GTDB taxonomy): Bacteria > Pseudomonadota > Alphaproteobacteria > Rhizobiales > Xanthobacteraceae > Pseudorhodoplanes. The sequence continues at coordinate 3,062 of JBIQKQ010000055.1, read as the reverse complement.
GCGTCGATCGCCGCAATCTATGCCGGCAGCCATCAGGATCATCGCGTGCGCGGACTCGTGCTGATGGCGCCGCATTTCATCGTGGAAGACATCAGCGTGAAATCGATCGCCGAGGCGCGCGAGGCCTACAACCACGGTGATCTGCGTGCGCGCCTTGCGAAGTATCATCCGCGCGTGGATGTGGCGTTCCGCGGCTGGAACGATGTCTGGCTCAACAACGACTTCAGGCAATGGGATATTTCCGAAAACCTCGGCTATATCCGCGTGCCGATCCTCATCGTGCAAGGTGAGGACGATCAGTACGGCACGATCCGGCAGATCGAGATCGCGCAGGAGGAGTGCTACTGCCCGGTCGATGTCGCCCTGCTGCCGGGCGTCAGGCACAATCCCGCGCGCGAAGCGCCGGAGGTGACTTTGCGCACCGTGACGGATTTCGTCACCCGCATTCTGCGCGGGCATGAGCCGGTCGCATCGGCGGCCTGACCAGGGTGGACGGCGTTTTGGCCTCGCCGCGGATGGCGAGCGAGGCCTTTTGGAATGGCACCAAGTTTTCCACTGGACTTGCCGGCAACATGCACTATAGTGCATGTCATCCAGAGCGCCGAAAAAACGGGGTCCCAAGGATGGCCGAGATTGCCCGCAAGCTCGCTAACGGCTTGACTCGTATCAGTTTCGAGACCGAGCCCGCGCGCTACCGGCACTGGAAATTGTCGATCGACGGCGACGTCGCCACCCTCGCCATGGACGTGGACGAGAATGGTGGCCTGTTCGAGGGCTACCAACTCAAGCTCAATTCCTATGACCTCGGCGTCGATATCGAACTCGCCGATGCGCTGCAGCGGCTGCGCTTCGAGCATCCCGAGGTGAAGGTGATCCTCCTTCGCTCCGGCAAGCCGCGGGTGTTCTGCGCCGGCGCCAATATCCGCATGCTTGCCGGCTCGACACATGCCGACAAGGTCAATTTCTGCAAATTCACCAATGAGACCCGCAACGGTATCGAGGACTCAAGCGAAAATTCCGGCCAGAAGACCATATGCGTCGTGACCGGCTCCTGCGCCGGCGGCGGCTATGAACTCGCGCTGGCCGCCGACCATATCATGCTCGTGGACGACGGTTCGTCGGCTGTCTCTCTACCGGAATTGCCGCTGCTCGCGGTTCTTCCGGGCACCGGAGGACTGACCCGCGTCACCGATAAGCGCAAGGTCCGCCGCGACCATGCCGATGTGTTCTGCACGACCGAGGAGGGCGTGAAGGGCAAGCGCGCGGTCGACTGGCGTCTGGTCGACGAGGTGGTCGCCGCCCCGAAGCTGGAAGAGACGGTCGCGAAGCGCGCGAAGGAGTTCGCTGCAAAATCCGACCGACCGAATGCGAAAGGCATCGCGCTGACGCCGCTGAAGAAAAGCTGGAACGGCGACACCTGCGAATACCAGTCGGTGACGGTGGCGATCGATCGGCCGGCCCGCATCGCCACCATCACGCTCCGTGGTCCCGACCTGCCGCCGCCGGCAAATGGCGGGGAGATGGCGCAGCTCGGCGCCGAATTCTGGCCGCTGCGCCTCGCGCGTGAACTGGACGACGCAATCCTCGATCTGCGCACCAATGAGGGGGACATCGCGGTCCTCGTCTTCAAGTCGGAAGGCGAGCCGGAGCATGCGCTCGCTTATGACTCCTTCCTCGAAGCGAACAGGTCCAACTGGCTCGCCCGCGAAATCCGCCTGTACTGGAAGCGCGTGCTGAAGCGCATCGATCTGACCTCGCGCTCGCTGGTCGCGATCATCGAACCGGGCTCCTGCTTCGCGGGCACGCTGGCCGAGATCGCCTTCGCCTGCGACCGCTCCTATATGCTGATCGGCCAGCTCAACGGCGGCAATCGTCCGCCGGCGGCGATCGCATTGAGCGAAGCCAATTTCGGCGCCTATCCGATGTCGAACGGCATCAGCCGCCTTGAGAGCCGCTTCCTCGAGGACAGCGCTTCGCTGGAAAAGGCGCGGGCGCGGATTGGCGAGATGCTGGATGCGGAACAGGCCGAGGCGCTGGGCCTCGTCACCTTCGCCTATGATGACATCGACTGGGAAGACGAAATCCGCATCTTCCTCGAAGAACGTGCGAGCTTCTCACCCGATGGACTGACCGGTCTCGAAGCCAATCTGCGCTTCGGCGGGCCGGAGACGATGGAATCGAAAATCTTCGCCCGCCTGACCGCCTGGCAGAACTGGATCTTCCAGCGGCCGAATGCGGTTGGCGAAGAGGGCGCACTGCGCCGTTACGGCACCGGCCGAAAGCCGGTATTCGATACGCGAAGGGTGTGAGCGCGTCAGCGCCAACTTCGCTTTCTCAAGCCTTTCCTTTCAGGGGAGGCGAAGAAGAGACAGAGGAGCGTCCCATGAACATCATGAATGTCGACTATTCGACGCAGATTCCGAACAATGTCGGCCTGACCGAAGACGGGCGCGTCCTGAAGGCGTTGGAAACCTGGCACCCGGGTTATCTGAGCTGGTGGAAGGACATGGGGCCTGAAGGCTTCCAGGAGTCGCTGGTCTATCTTCGCACCGCGGTCTCGGTCGATCCGAAAGGCTGGGCCAAGTTCGATTACGTGCGCATGCCGGAATACCGTTGGGGTGTTCTGCTGGCGCCCGCCGAGGAAGGCCGCAAGGTCAATTTCGGCGAGCATCTCGGCGAGCCGGCCTGGCAGGAAGTGCCGGGCGAGCATCGCGCGCTGCTGCGCCGCCTGATCGTGATCCAGGGCGATACCGAGCCGGCCTCGGTCGAGCAGCAACGCCACCTCGGCAAGACCGCGCCCTCGCTCTACGACATGCGCAACCTGTTCCAGGTCAACGTGGAGGAAGGCCGCCATCTCTGGGCCATGGTCTATCTCCTGCACAAGTATTTTGGTCGCGACGGCCGCGAGGAGGCGGATGATTTGTTGCGTCGCCGCTCCGGCTCGGAAGAAGCGCCGCGCATGCTGGGCGCCTTCAACGAAGCGACGCCGGACTGGCTGTCGTTCTTCATGTTCACTTTCTTTACCGACCGCGACGGCAAGATGCAGCTCGAGAGCCTCGCGC
>JBIQKQ010000216.1:0-2850 GCA_044506365.1 Hyphomicrobiales bacterium | reverse complement strand
TGATGCCGAGCAGATCGTCGCGGCTCATGCCCGGCTTGCGCGGCACGCCGGCGGTCACGATGCACACGGAGGCGCCCTCGATCGCGTCGTAGGAGTTCGTGCCCGTCATTCTGGCGTCGAAACCATCGACGGGGGAGGACTGCGCAATGTCGAGCGATTTGCCCTGCGGAATGCCCTCCGCGATATCGAACATTACGACATCGCCAAGCTCACGCAATCCGATGAGATGGGCGAGCGTACCGCCGATCTGGCCGGAGCCGATCAATGCAATTTTGGGACGCGCCATGGGGAGATGAACCTTCTTGTCAGGACGGCTTGCGCATCATGTCGCCCGAAGACCGCAATGCAATCTTCGGCATGATGCTCGTGGGAAGGCCGCTGGACCGCGGCCGGGCGTGGGTTAACGCGTCCCGCCACCGCCGACAAGATTGCGATTGCGAACGACGCATGGTTCTGTCTCGCTACTGATATACATTATTCCAGGACATTTGGCTTTGCCAAGAACCGACCGGCGCGAAGGCGCGGAAATCCGTCACAAATCGGCGCTGCAACGCACAAGAAATATCGCTCGGGCGAAGGGCAGATATTGCGAAAGCGACGGGCTTTCCGGGTGGAACGCCCACGCGGAGGTCTTTCCCTCTTCCCGCTTGCTGCCGGAGCAAACGCATATGACCACCGCGCCAACGAGGCGCTCCCTCCCCCTGAAAAGGGGATGGGAGGGTCGAAGCTTGCACACCCGACGAGCGCGCAGCCAACTCTATGTGCTGCGTAACCTTGCCTGCGAAGCGCGTCGACCTCCCCTTTTAGGGGGAGGTAAAGGCTGCTGCGCAGCCAGATGCGAGAGCCCTGCACAACAGCAATGAGAAGAAGGCGGTAGCGTCGCGACAATCGGTATCACGTGTCCACAATCTGCCCGCCCTTTACCGCATCGGGATCGCGGCGCGGTCCGTGCGGAAGCGCGAGATAGCTCTGCGAACCCATTTCAATCAGGCGCGATACGGTGCGCTGGAATTCGAACAGTTCGAGGCCTTCGTCGGCGATGTAAAGCTCGTGCGGCTGCGCCTCGGCCGATGCGATCAGCTTCACCGCATTGTCGTACAGCGTGTCGATCAGGATGATGAAGCGTTTGGCCTCGTTGCGCTGGGCGAAGCGCATCACCGGAATCCGGTCGATGATGAGCGTGTGATATTCGTGCGCAAGCCGCAGAAAATCCGCAGCGCCGCGCGGCATGGTGCACAGATCGGCGAACGCAAAGCGCGCCACGCCGAGGGCTGCGCGCGGCACATGCAGCTTGCGCCCCTTGACGATGAAGTCCTGCGACGCGCCTTGCTGCCCGAGCGTGATGCGCGACCAGGCTTCGTCGAGCGCGCGCTCGGCCTGCGCATCGGCGGGCACATACCAGACCCGTCCCTTGACCAGCTTTTCCAAGCGGAAATCGGTGCGCGCATCGAGCCGCACGACATCGACCCGATCGAGCAGCAGCGTGATGAACGGCAGGAACTGGCTGCGATTGAGACCTTCCTTGTAGAGCTCGTCCGGCGCCACATTCGAGGTCGCCACCACGACGACGCCGCGATTGAAGAATTGCGTGAACAGCCGGCCGAGGATCATCGCATCGGCGATGTCGGTGACGTGGAACTCGTCAAAGCAGAGCAGCTCGGCCTCGTCCGCGATCGCATCGGCGGTGAGAACGATCGCATCCTCGTCCGGAATTTCTCCCGCCTTCGCCTTCTGCCGGAAATCGTAGATGCGCTCATGCACCTCCGCCATGAATTCGTGAAAGTGCACCCGGCGCTTCTTCGCCACCCGGCTGGCTTCGAAGAACAGATCCATCAGCATGGTCTTGCCGCGTCCGACCTTGCCGTGGATGTAAAGACCTCTCAGCGGCGCGCGTTTCTCACGGCTGCCGAACAGCCAGCCGAGCGACGACGATTTCGAAGCGCGCTTGTGCTCGGCCAGCCGCTGTTCGAGGGTTGCAAGCTTTTCGACCGCGGCCGCCTGGGCGCCGTCCGGCGAAATCGCGCCCTCCGCGATCAGGGCGGCGTAGCGGTCGCTAATGGATGAGATCATGCGAGATCGGAACGGGCGGGAGCGGTGCGGAGGCATAGCCGCCCGACTGCGTGGACCGCAAGGCGCGCCGGTGCATTGCAGACCCGTTGGTCATAAAAATGCTGCATAGCAGCATACACCTGTTCACCGCCCGAGGGTTTCGCAACCGCCATCCTGGATGCTCAAACCCGACCGTTGAAGGCAACCTGTCGTTAACCGGCCGGTACCCTTTCGGGCGCAAGCTCGGGCGACGGAATGGGGACCGGCCATGAGCAACAACGGCTACGACATCAGGGTGCTGCCCACCTGCAGCATCGAGGACCATCACGCGCATCTGCTGCGCCTCGACTATCTCGACCGCTGCCTGTTCTTCTCGGCCGGCAGCGACGATCATGCGGTGGACGCGCATTGTCTTCGTCTGCTGTCGGCGCAGGCGATCGTGATCGGGGCATACAACGAGGGGCGCCTGCGGGCCAGCATCGAGATCGTGCCCGACCGCACCGGGCGGCGCGCCGCGGCGACGCTGATCGCCGAGAGCGGCTATCAGTCCGACGATCTCGCGGAAGCGATGATCGACCGCGCGCGCGAGGTGGCGACGACGCATCGGCTTGGGCCGCTGGAATTCGTCGGCATGACCGGCACCCCGCAGACCGTGCGCAACCAGATGGCGCGGTTCGGGTAAGACCAACCTCTGCTCCGCTCGTCCCCGCGGAAGCGGGGACCCAGAGAAAGAAGGGCTGGATTCCCGCTTGCGCGGGAATGAACGGAAAATGCTCGCGGCTACATTGCCCGCTTCGCCGG
>JBIQKQ010000054.1:0-20058 GCA_044506365.1 Hyphomicrobiales bacterium | reverse complement strand
TAGCGATCGAGACTGACGCCGACATAATAGATCATCTGCGCGAAGGCGAGCGTGATCATGATGAAATAGACGCCGCGGGTGCGCAGCGACAGCGCGCCGGTGACAAGCGCGAACAGCGCGCAGGCAATCAGCGCCACCGGCCACTGAATGAAGCCGGAGCCGATGCCCTCATGCGCGAGGATGCCGACCGCATATCCGGCAATGCCGAGATAGGCGGCGTGTCCGAAACTCACCATGCCGCCGAAGCCCATGATAAGATTGAGGCTGACCGCGGCGATGGCCAGGATCACGATGCGCGTGAACAGCGTCATCAGGAAGATGTTACCGGTGGTCTGCGCATAGATCGGGACCAGCGCCAGAAAGATCAGCAGCGCGCCAACGACGATATTGCGGACGGTGAGGGCGTGCTTCATGCCGCGTCCCCGCGCGCAGCGTTACCGCACGGCGCTCCTCGCGAGCCGATGTGTCCGCCCGGGGCGTGGACCGGCCGCCGCGCGGCGCAGGGAGGGAAGGAGACAGGTCGTGTGGGCATTGATGTCATTTGCTCGCCGCCGGAAACAGTCCTTCCGGCCGCCACACCAGGATCACCGCCATCACCAGGTAGATCAGCATCGACGACAGCGCAGGGCCGGCGGTCGAGGCCGCGGCATTCGACAGAAACAGCTTCAATACGTCCGGCAGGAAGGCGCGGCCGACGGTGTCGATCATGCCGACCAAAATCGACGCCACGAACGCGCCCCGGATCGAGCCGATGCCGCCAATGATGATGACGACGAAGGCGAGGATCAGGATGTTCTCGCCCATGCCGATCTGCACGGTCAGGATCGGCGCCTGCATCATGCCGGCCAGACCCGCAAGCGCCGCGCCCATGCCGAACACGAAGGTGTAGAGCAGCTTGATGTTGACGCCGAGCGCGCCGATCATTTCGCGGTTGGAGGCGCCGGCGCGGATCAGCATGCCGACCCGGGTGCGCATCACCACGAAGTAAAGCAGCACTGCGACCGAGAGCGCGACCGCGATGATCATCAGGCGGTAGGTCGGGTAATAGACCCCGGGAAAGATCTGGAAACTGGTATTGAGCCAGGACGGCAGCGGCAGGCTGAGGCCGGCGGGGCCCCAGACCAGACGGACGAATTCATTGAAAAACAGCAGCAGTCCGAAGGTGCCGAGCACGTGGTCGAGGTGATCGCGGCCGTAAAGCCTGCGCAGCGCGATCACCTCCACCGCCATCCCGACCACCAGCGTGGCGACCAGCGCAAGGATGACTGCGAGAACGAAGCTGCCGGTCAGCGCGGCGAAGGTCGCCGCGAAATAGGCCCCGATCATGTACAGCGAACCATGCGCGAGGTTCACGAGGTCCATGATCCCGAACACCAGCGTCAGCCCGGCCGCCAGCAGGAACAGCAGCAGGCCAAACTGAAGTCCGTTCAGAGATTGCTCGACAAAGAGAAGCATGGATTCTGCCGCCCCCACACGGCAAATGCCGGAATTGCGCGCCAGGGACGCGGAGTCAACCGATAAAAAGGGCGGATGGCGGTTCCGCTCCGCCATCCGGCCCCGACGTCACATCACCACTTCATGGGGCACTTGTCGTGGAAGCGGTCCTGGCTGTCCTTCACGATTGTGGCCACGGTCTTGAGCGAGAGAGCGAAGTCCTTGTCCTCACCCTTGACCACGTCCTGCAGGTAGAAGTTCTGGATCGGGATGTGATTGTTCCCGTACCGGTACTTGCCGCGGACCGACGGGAAGTTCGCCTTCCGCATCTCGGCGCGCATCTCATCCTTCTTGGACATATCGCCCTTTACGGCCACCACCGCGCTGTTGATCAACTGGGCGGCGTCGTAGGCTTGCGCGCCGTAATAGGTCGGACGCAGGCCCGGATATTTCTTGCGATAGTCGGCGACGAACTTCTTGTTGGCCTCGTTCGGCAGGTCGTGCACCCATTGCTGCGCACCGGGTACGCCGAGCGCCAGCTCCTTCTGCAGCGGGAGCGAGAGCTCGTCGACCGTGAACGCGGTGTAGAGCGGGATCTTATCCTTCAGGCCGGCCTGCGCGTATTGGGTCAGGAACTGCACGCCCGAAGCGCCCGGATAGAACACGAACACCGCGTCGGGATTGGCCGCGCGCGCCTTCGACAGCTCCGCGGAGAAGTCGAGCTGATCCGGCCACTTGGTCAGATCCTGGCCGAGCACCTTGCCCTTGAAGGTCGACGCAAGGCCCGAGAGCATGTCCTTGCCGGCGGCGTAGTTCGGGCCGATCAGGTAGACCGATTTCACGCCCTTCTGGTTCATGTATTCGCCGACGGCCTGCGGCGTCTGGTCGTTCTGCCAGGAGGTCGAGAAGAAGAACGGCGAGCAGAGTTCGCCGGCGATCTGCGAGGGACCCGCATTGGCGCTGATCAGGAAAGTCTGCGAGTCCACCACCGGCTTCAGTGAAGCCAGCAGCACGTTCGACCAGATATAGCCGGCGATGAAGTCGACCTTGTCGGATTGCAGCAGCTTTTCGGTCTTCTGCTTGCCGATATCCGGCTTCTGCATGTCGTCTTCGTAGATGACCTCGACCGGAATGCCGCCCATCTTGCGGCCCATATGGTCGAGCGCCAGCTCGAATGCGTTGCGCATGTCGTTGCCGATCACCGCGGTCGGGCCGCTGAATGTCGACACGAAGCCGATCTTGATTGTCTTGTTCTGGGCCAAAGCCGGCCCGGCAGCAAGCGCGAGAGCCGCGCCGGCTGCGATCAGCGTTTTTTTCATCCTTCAGTTCCTCCTTATTGGGCCGCCCGCTTGAGCCGCGGCTTTCATCCTATTGTACCGTTCGACTTGCCGGAAGCCCGGTGTTGCGCGACATTGCCGCAGCGGTTAAGGGCGGGCGCTGCTGCATCAGCCGCCGGGTGCTTCGGCGCGCAGTTTGAAGCGCTGAATCTTCCCTGTTGCAGTCTTTGGCAGGTCGGCGCGGAACTCAATCCAGCGCGGGTATTTGAACGGCGCCAGCATCGCCTTGACGTGATCCTGCAGCGCGCGCGCCAGTTCGTCGCAGACCTTGCCCTGGTCCTTCAGCACGATGAACGCCTTCGGCTTGATCAGGCCGTCTCGGTCCAGCCACGCCACGACCGCGCATTCGAGCACGTCGGCATGCGTCTGCAGCGCGCCTTCCACCTCGAATGGCGAGACATAGAGTCCGGACACCTTCAGCATGTCGTCATTGCGCCCGCAATAGACGTAATAGCCGTCCTCGTCCTGCATGTACTTGTCGCCGGAGCGCGTCCACTCGCCGACGAAGGTGTGGCGTGAGCGCTCGCGGTTGTTCCAGTACATGATCGCGCTGCTCGGTCCTTTGACGAGCAGTTCTCCCATCTCGCCCGGTTTCACCGGCTGCCCGTTTTCGTCGATCAGCTTGATTTCGTAGCCGGGCACCGGTCTGCCGGTGGTGCCGTATTTCGTTGCCCCGGGCGCATTCGACAGGAAGATGTGCAGCATCTCGGTGGAGCCGATGCCATCGAGAATATCGCAGCCATAGGTCTCGCTCCAGCGCTTGCCGACATCGGCCGGCAATGCTTCTCCGGCGGATACGCAACGGCGGAACCGGGTCTCGGTGCGCGAGGGCATGCCTTGGCTTGCAAGAAACGCCGCATAGAAGGTCGGCACCCCATAGAACACCGTGATGGGATGCTTGCGCAGCAGCGCGGCGACACTGTCCGGAGTCGGGCGGTCGGCGAGCAGAACCGTGGTGGCTCCCGCCGACATCGGAAAGGTCATGGCATTGCCGAGACCATAGGCGAAAAACAACTTCGCCACCGAATAGCAGACGTCGTCCTCGCGAATGCCAAGCGTCGGCGCGGCATAGAGGTCATTGGTGAGCTTCAGGCTCGCATGCACATGCACGGCGCCTTTCGGGTTTCCGGTCGAACCTGAGGTATAGAGCCAGAACGCGATGTCGTCGCGCGTCGTTGGGGCAGTGTAGTCTTCCGGAGTCGCTGAGGCGATCAGGTCGTCGAAGCGATCGTGACCATGCCCATTCGCGCCCGACACCACCACATGGGCGAGGTCGGGCGCTTTCTCGATCAGGCTGGCGAATTTCGGATAAAGCGCCTCCGACACGACCAGCATGCGGGCGCGGCTGTCTGTCAGCATGAATTCGTAGTCGCTCTCGGTCATCAGGGTGTTGACCGGAATTGCGACCACGCCTGCTTTCAGCGCCCCGAGGAAGGCGGTCGGCCAATCGATGGTATCGAGCAGACAGATCAGGATGCGCTCTTCGCGCCGGATGCCTTTCGCTCGCAGCATGGCGCCGAAGCGCGCGGCGCGGTCGGCAAGCTGGCCGTAGGTCCAGCTGCCATTCGCGTCGATGAATGCGGGCTTGCCGGCCCGGCCGGCGGCGAGATTTGCCGCAAGGATATCGGCGGCGAAGTTGTAGTCGCGCGGAATCTCCTGCGGATTGCGTGCTTGAACCGTATCGTTGCGCCCGAGAGACGCCGCTGCCTGAGCCATTTTCATCCCGATTTTTCGGCTTCTTGTTATTTGCAGAATGCGTCGCGGTCGACCCATTCCAAACATGAACTATAATGCATGTTGCGTTTGGCCCGTCAACAGGCGGTCGCAAGCCATCGCCGTCATGATGTTTTCGCCCCCCGACCCCGCGCCGTGCTAATCGGGCGTCACAGCATGCCTCGGCAAGGAGCGGACCGATGCTGACAAGCCGCGACCGGATTCTGACGACGCATGTCGGCAGCTTGCCCCGCAATGCCAAGCTGACCGACCTCCTGATCCGGCGCGAGGCGGGCGAGGCGATCGACTCCGCGCTGCTCGGGTCGGAGATGGACAAGGCGGTCAGCGATGTGGTGGCGAAGCAGAAGACGGCCGGCATCGATATCGGCAATGACGGCGAGCAGCAGCGGGTCGGCTTCCAGACTTATGTGCCGGAGCGGATGTCCGGCTTTGCCGGCGAGTCGAAGCGCAAGGTCGGGAGGGATTTCGCGGACACGCCCGAGCTGATCGAACAGTTTCTGCGGCGATTCCCGCGTCGCGGAAAGATTTCCAACGCCCCGCAGGCGCAAGCCGATGTGAAGTACCACGACCTTACGCAGATCAAGGATGAGATCGCGCGCTTCCGACGGTGTGCTCCGGCCGGCACGTTCTTGCAGGATTTCACAACCGCGCCGTCACCCGGCATTGTCGCAACCACGCTGCAGAACGCCTTTTATGACAGTCACGAACGCTATCTCGATGCGCTGGCGGGCGAGTTGCGACACGAATACAGGGCGATATACGAGGCCGGACTGATCCTGCAGATCGACGCGCCCGATCTCGCGATGGAACGCACGATGATGTTCCAGGATCTGCCGGAGTCCGACTTCCTGAAGATGTGCGAGTTGCATCTGCACGCCATCAACAAGGCGGTCTCCGGCATTCCGCGCGAAGGGTGGCGCCTGCATGTCTGCTGGGGCAACTGGGAAGGCCCGCACGAGCACGATGTCCCGCTCGGCTCGATCCTGCCGATTCTCTATCAGACGTCGGCGGGTGCGTTGACGGTCGAATTCGCCAATCCCCGCCATGCGCATGAATACGACGCGATCAAGCGTGTCGGCTGGCCGAAGGACCTGATCCTCATTCCGGGCGTGATCGAGTCCACCTCGAATTTCGTCGAGCACCCGGAATTGGTGGCGCGGCGGATCGCGGAAGCCGTCGCCGCGGTCGGCGACCGCGAGCGCGTCATCGCTTCAGTCGACTGCGGCTTCGGTACCTTTGCAGGCCGCGAATGGGTCGTCGGCCCGGTGGTCTGGAAGAAGCTGAAATCGCTGCGCGAGGGGGCGGATATCGCTTCGCAGCGGCTATGGGGAAAAAGCGCGGCGTGAGCGCGCCGCGGAGCAGCGCGTGGCGCCGGCCCGAGAGGCGTCAAGCAGCCAGCAGTTTACGCCTCTTTCGCCTGTGCGGCGGGAGCGTTTGCCGCCTTCGGTTCCGTCAGCCGTACTGAAATCGACCACGCTACCCAGAATGCCAGCAGGTAGCAGGCCATGAATACGACGCCGCTCCATCCTCCCAGCAGCGGCTCGATCATGAGGATGACGAGAATCGACAGCGCCTGGAGCGCCAATGCGACCACGGCATAGACCAGCATAAGTGGAAACGACGATGACGACGACATGCCTGAGCCTCTGAGTAAGCCAGTGGCACAAATCTGCGCGTCGCCTGATGGCGCGAATACCTGTCAACGTTGACAGGGCCAGCGTCCGGAATAGCAATGGCTTGGCTAGGATTGGCCGTGCCGGCCCGCTAGGGCTCGATCAGCCCCAGCATGGCGCATTTGACCGCTGCCTGCACGCGCGTGACGACGCCGGCCTTGCGCATTGCATTATCGAGATGGAAATTCACCGTCCGCTCGCTGATGGCGAGAATCGTCGCGATGTCGGCCGACGACTTCCCGCGCGCGACCCAGGTCAAAACCTCGATTTCGCGGTCGGTCAGCCGCAGCGCACGAGACTTGTCCGCATTTTTGTCGGTTCCCGCGGCCAGCCGATGGCGAATAATGGCGATCAGCAGCTCGAAATCTATCGGCTTCACCACATAGTCATCGCAGCCCAGTTGTCGCGCCTGGAGCTGGTGCGTTCGCTGCGAATAGGCCGTCAGGAAGATGAACGGCACCCCGAGCGGCAGCAAGCCGTCCGAACGGACCTTCGCCAAAATCTCAAGGCCTGACACATCCGGCAGGTCGATATCGCACAGCACGAGATCGGGGCGCGTCGTGAGCGCCGACAGGCCGGCTTCACCCGACGCGACAGTCGACACGGTGAAGCCCTCGGCTGTCAGCACCTCGACCAGCAGCTCGCAGGTGTCGGGATCGTCCTCAATGCAAAGAAGATGCGGCATCGGCGTCATTCCCGTCCGGGGCGGTGGCCGGCCCTGCAACCGGCAACCTGATCGTCACGGACGTGCCGACATGGACGGCGTCCTCGACCTCGATTGTTCCGCGGTGATGTTCCACGAACTTTCGGGCCACATAGAGTCCGATGCCCGCGCCATGGACGCCGCGGCTGTTGCGGGCACGATAATACGGCTCGAAAATCCTGTCGCGCTCATCCGGCGCAATGCCGCGCCCGCGATCGGTTACCGTTAGCACCGCCTGTCCATCCCTGTTTGCACCGGTGATCCGTACGTCCCCGCCAGGCGGAGAGAACTTGATCGCATTCGACAGCACATTGCCGATGATCTGTCGCAGCATGTCGGGGTCGGCATGGATCGCGTCGGGCAAGCCCGACAGCTCAGCTGTAACCGAGACGCTGCCGGCGTCGATATCGACGAAGAGGTCTTCCACCAGCCGCCGCAGATCGACGGGAACCCGCCGCATGTCGGACGCGCGTTCGCCGACCTCGGACGCGAGCTGCACCTGTTGCACAATCGCTTGAATGTGCCGGACCGCGCCGCGAATCTTTTCGGCGCGCGCCCGATCGGCTTCGTCGAGGCTCCGCCGCAACAGGAAGGCCTGACCGTCGATGGTGGTTAGCGAGGTGCCGATTTCGTGCGACAGCACGTCGAGGAAGCGACGTCGCGTCTCGGCATTGGCCGTCTGCTCCGCCAAATCGGCACGGACCAATGCGTCGGCATCCTTTCGAGTCGTCACCAGAAGCGCAACCAGCCATTGCGAGGCGATTGCGATCGCGCGATTGGCAAAGAACACGATGCTGAGCGACTCGGCGGGCGGATTTGCAAAGGAGCCGACCACCGAGAGCAGGCTCGCGATTGCCGCCGCGATATAGGCCGATCGATAGAAACTGAAGATCGAAAGGAAGGTGATCGCCGTATAGATAAAGCAGATCGTGACATGGTCCGGCGTCGTATGGATATCTGCGACAAACACTGTCGCCATCAGGATCATCATGACGGCGAAGACCAGCCACTCTTTCGTGCTGATCCTGCTATCGGGCGGGCTTGTCCGGTCTGACATTCGTTGCGATCGGCATCGTTGCGGTTTTGCCCCGCGTCCGCATATCGCCGAATCCGCGGCCGGACAATCGTTCTGCGCGCTCGCTCAACCGGGGCGACGCATCACCACCAGATTTGAGACCATCACCTGCACCGGCTCGTCGCGCTGGTTGATCGTCGTGGTGCGGACCTTCATCAGTCCTTGGTCGGGCCGCGATTTCGACGGTCGCACCTCCAGCACCTCCGATACGAGCCGCAGCGTGTCGCCCGGGCGGGTCGGTCGCGGCCAGCGGATTTCGTCAACACCGGCGCCGATAATGCCGCCCGCGATCGGCAGCCCGCCATCGACCAGCATCCGCATGGTCATGGAGACCGTGTGCCAGCCACTGGCGGCAAGGCCCTTGAAGAAGGTCGGGGTCGCAGCCGCTTCGTCGAGATGGAACGGCTGCGGGTCGAACTGACGCGCATAGGCCTTGATCGCCGCCGCATCGACGGTCATGGGGGCCGAGGCGAAGGTCTGGCCGGGTGAAAAATCTTCCAGATAAAGACGCGGTGCTGCCATCGCTCCCGCCCCTCCCCCTTTCAGGTCGAGCCGTGTAGACTAACACGCGACCCGCGCCAACGCGCCAATTCCGACAAAAGCGAGGATTCCCATGGATCAGACCGTCCGCAAAATCAGCGCCGAAGACATCAACCCCCGCCACAATTGGGGGCGTGCGCTGCCGGTTCTCGGGACCATGGGGGTGGATTTCGAGGAGCGGGTCGACTATCGCCGCCTGCACAATTACCGGCTGTCGCGCGCCCGTGCCGCGCTTGAAAAGTCCGATCTTGGCGCGCTGCTGCTGTTCGACGACAACAACACCCGCTACGTCACCTCGACCAAGATCGGTGAGTGGGCGCGCGACAAGCTGTCCCGCTGGACGCTGCTGACCCGCGGCTCGGCTGACCCGATCCTGTGGGACTTCGGTTCCGCGGCCGTCCATCACAAGCTCTATTCGCCCTGGCTCAAGCCGGAAAACTGCAAGGCCGGGCTGGTCGGCCTGCGCGGCACTGTGCATCCCGATTTCGGGCTGATGCGGCGCCATGCGGAGGAAATCGCTTCCCTGCTAAAGGAAGCCGGCGTTGCCGACATGCCGGTTGGCGTCGATCTGATCGAGCCGCCGATGATGTTCGAACTCGAGCGCGCCGGCATCAAGGTGAAGGACGGCCAGCAGGTCATGCTGGAGGCGCGCGAGATCAAGTCGGCCGACGAAATCGCATTGCTCAACCGCGCGGCGGCGATGGTCGACGGCGCCTATGACCTGATCAATGAGAAGCTGCGGCCCGGCGTGCGCGAGAACGACATCGTCGCCGAGGTCAACAAGTTCCTCTACACCCACGGTTCCGACGACGTGGAAGCGGTCAACGCCATTTCCGGCGAGCGCTGCAATCCCCATCCACACAACTTCACCGACCGCATGATCCGGCCGGGCGATCAGGCCTTCTTCGACATCCTGCAGAGCTTCATGGGCTATCGGACCTGCTACTACCGCACATTCAATGTGGTGCGCGCGACCGACAGTCAACGCGACGCCTACAAGAAGGCGCGCGAATGGCTCGACAATGCGATGGCCCGCATCAAGCCGGGCGCTTCGACCGCCCATATCGCGGAGGCCTTCCCGACGGCCGGCGAAT
Organism: Hyphomicrobiales bacterium; assembly: GCA_044506365.1. Lineage (GTDB taxonomy): Bacteria > Pseudomonadota > Alphaproteobacteria > Rhizobiales > Xanthobacteraceae > Pseudorhodoplanes. The sequence continues at coordinate 10,468 of JBIQKQ010000054.1, read as the reverse complement.
TCGGTTTTCCGGACGAGATGAGTGCCTTCGGCCTGCAATTCGCGCACGGGCTCGGCCTCGCCCTGCACGAGCGCCCCATCATCTCCCGTGTCGTCTCGATGGATCATCCGACCGAGATCAAGGAAGGCATGGTGTTCGCGATCGAGACCTATTGCCCGGCGACCGACGGCTATTCCGGCGCGCGCATCGAGGAAGAGGTCGTGGTCACCGACAAGGGCTGCAAGGTGATCTCGCTGTTCCCGGCGGAGGATCTGCCGATCTCGGCGAAGTATTAAGGCTTCAAGTAGCGCGGCTTTTACGCGAGCCGACAGGCAGCGGACGTTTGAGCAAGGAACCCGGATTGTGGGATCTTTGCTCACGCCCGCCGGCGTCATAGAACCGGCGCCGGCTGGCGGTTCAGCCGCCGTCAATGCGAACGGGAGAATGCACATGGCGACCAGCCTCAAGGCGATGATGGAAGCTGCGAATGCGGCCGTGCCGCGCATCGCGCCTGCGCAAGCTCGTGAGATGATCGGCCGCGACGATGTCGTCGTGGTCGACGTCCGCGACGCCAAGGAGCTCGAACAGAGCGGCAAAGTCGCGGGGGCGGTTCACATCCCCCGCGGTCTCCTGGAGTTCAAGGCCGACCCGGACGCCCCGACCCGTGACCAAAACCTTGATCCGAACAAGACGGTGATCGTGTATTGCGCTTCGGGCGGCCGCTCCGCGCTTGCGGGCAAGACGCTCAAGGATCTCGGTTACACCAATGTGCTCAATCTCGGCGGCTTCAAGGACTGGGTGGAGAGTGGCGGTCCGGTCGATAAAGCCTAGCGGGCGCCGGTACGGCTGATGAGCCAATATCCTGGTCCAAACTATCGCAGCCCGAGGCAGGCCGCCGAAGACCGCGCCTATATGATCCGCGTGATCCTGTGGCTTGCGGCGATTCCGCCGCTGCTGTTTCTGCTCATGATCTTCGGTTACAGCGATCAGGCACCGGCGCTTCTACGCGAGTTTACCGCGCAGCTGGATGGCGCACTCGGCGGTCCGGTCTGGTCGATCATTGCGCCGACGCCGAAATAGCAAAAGGGCCCGCAGTCTTACGGGCCCTTTTTCGTCTCCGTGCTTCGCCGTGCTTACTATTGCTGACGCTGCGATGCAGGCTGGGCCGTCCGCTGCGCAGGAGCCCGCCGCTGCGGCTGCTGGGCCGCAGGCGCCTGACCGAAGTTGGAGAAGCCCGCCGCAAACGGGTTGGCCGGCTTGCCGCGCGGGTTCAGCTCCGCCATGCGATTGATGAAGGTCGGCGGCAGATACATGTTCGGGTTCGGCGAATCGAGCCCGATATGGCGGGCGATGTCCGCGGCGAAGGCGTTGCAGTTATAAGTAGTGGCGTGCCACGTCTTTTTGGTCGCCTGGAGGTGTTTGATATAGGCCACGGCCTTGCGGTACTCCGCCTCCGTCAGCGTTACGCAAAACCGGGCGGTCAGATATTGCTCGTCCAGATCACCCCATGAAACGCCGGTTTCCGATTCCACCGGCACCATCATGCCGCGCATATAGGTGTTCGGATCGTCGCCCTTGGGATGCAGGCCGGCTACCTGGAAGCTCGCGAAGCGATTGCCTTCCCCGAGCCGGCCGTAAAAGACGAAGGTGTGGCCGAAGCTAACCGCCGTGCGGGAACGGAATTCCACAAAATACGGCTTGCCGGGCGCACGGGCCGATCGGCAGCCGGTCGACGTGACAGGCATCTTGATCGGCTCTCTCTTCGGGCCCTGAACCTGCCGCTGGGCCGGCTTTTGCCGGGGCTTCTCGCCGCTGACATTGACCGTCGGAAGCGTCGAGCCGGTCGTGGCCGGAGCGGGCGCGGCTGCAAGGGTCGGCGCCTGTGCAGCCGGTGCCGCTGCGGCGGGGGCCGGAGCAGCCGAAGCGGTGGCGGCGGCGACCGGAGCTGCGGCAGAAGCCTGCGCAGAGGCAACCGGAGCCTGGGCGAACGCGACGCTGCAGCAGAACGAGAGTAGGGAAGCTGCGGCGAGGGCCGACGTGACTCCGCCGAGCAGAGCGTTACGCTCCGAACAATTCCTGTCGTTGGCTGGCATTGAGATCCCCCGAAATCTGCATCGTCTATCACGCGCGCCAGTCGATGCCGAAGTCAAGCCGGCCGCCTCGCATGGCCGGCATCAATGCGCTGTTCTGGCCAGGCCGTTGCCGGCGCGCCTCATGTTCCCGTGTTCGCTGCTGAGGCCTCCACCGCGTCCCTGCTGCGGATTCGCTGTGACGGTGCGGACTGTGGCCAGCCGTATCGCGACCTGTCTTGCGAGGCCTTCCGTGGGGCGGAGGCAGGGCCCCAATACAAAAAAAGGCCTATGCGGGAAATGCCCGCATACGCCGAAATTCCAACACCACGAGGCTCCGCGCCAAATGAAGATTTGGGCGGCCGACGCAAAGACGTAGAAAGAGGCCGGCCAGAGACCGGCCTTTTCTCGACCTAAGCCGTCAGTACTTGGCGACGACCGGCGCCTTGCCGACCGGTGCCTTGCCGTACATGGTGCAGCCAGCAGCGCTCAGAAGAGTAAGCACCGCGACGGTTGCCATCAGACACTTCTTCATTGGGAGCCCCCAGGTGAATCAACAAAACCACGATAGAGATCAGTGGCACAGGCCACTAGTGCTTATTTACAACACCCCGTTAACTAAATAATTAAAACGGTCGGCTTTCCACCGCGTCTTTCGGCGCTGCGGTCACAAATCGTCAACGGACCGTCGCACCGCACCAGAACGGCGAGGTCTTCCGGCCCGGTCCTGGTATCCCAGGGCTGGCCGGAGCCCGCAAGCGCGCGGTTCCGGTGTCGCTGCTGTATCGTCGGTATCGGGCCTTTGTCCCGGCCACCGAGACCGTGAGACCAGAGCCCGGGAATCGCGATGGATTTCCTCGGGAGGACCGCAGGATTGATGCGCCGATGCGTTTCCGACTCTCCCTTGCCGTCATCCTGAGCCTGTCCGCCTTCGCCGCCGCGTCCGAGATCGAAATCCGTGACCTTCACAGCGACGACACGCTGCTGACGATGGCGCCTTACCGCTTCGAGAACGGCCGCATCCTCAACCTGTCCGTCGGCATCGGCAGCGGCGCTTTCCGCCATCCTGACGATCCTCCCAACGTGATCTGGACGATCGGCGATCGCGGTCCGAACATCGACTGCGGCGCGTTCAAATCTATCGCCCGGATGGAGCTTGCGGCCTGCCGTGAGACGAAGAACGGACGCGTCTTCCTCACGCCGTCCTACGCCCCCTCGATCTACCGCGTTATCCTGACGGGCGAGGGCGCGTTTCGCATTGCCGATGTCATCACCCTGAAGGATCGCGACGGCATCCCGCTCTCCGGTCTCCCCAATCCGCGCCAGACGGGGTCGACCGAAACCCCGCTGGATGGACGCGGCAAACAGTTCGAGCAGGACCCGAGCGGAATTGATGCGGAGGCGGTGGTCCGGCTGACCGACGGCACCTTCTGGATCGCAGACGAAAGCGCACCCTCGATCGCGCATGTCGCTTTGGACGGGCGGATCATCACGCGCCACGTGCCGCAGGGCACCGAGAAGGATTTTGCCGGTGCGCGCTATGACGTGGTCGGCTCGCTGCCTGCGATCCTCGCAAGGCGCCAGATCAATCGCGGCATCGAGTCGCTTGCCGTCTCACGCGACGAACGCCACCTGTTTTTCATTCTGCAGAGCCCGCTCGCAAATCCGGACACTGCAGCCTTTCGTGCGTCGCGCAATGTGCGGCTGTTCAAGATCGAGCGCACCTCCATGCAGATCGTCGGCGAGTATGTCTATGTGCTGGAGGAACCGCAGGCCTTGCGGCGCGATCCGTCCAAGAGCCAGTCCGATCCCCGCGTCAGCGCTATGGTTTCGGTCGGGCAGGACCGCCTCGCGATTGTGGAGCGTACGGAAGCGACCACCAGGCTTTACGAGATCGACCTGAAAGGCGCGACCGATATTCACGGCAGCCGCTGGGACGATCCGCGCACCGAACCGAGCCTTGAATTGCAGGCCAATCTCGCCGAGCCGGCGATCGTGCCGGTGACCAAGACGCTGCGCTTCGACAGCACGGATTTCCCGAAAGTCGCCGGAAAGATCGAGGGCATTGCGCTGCTTGCCGACGGAGCCGTAGCCCTCATCAACGATGACGATTTCGGCATTGGCGGCGCGCGCACACAGATCGTGGTGATACGAGGGCTGGCCTTGGGCGAGCAACAATAGGCCGAGAACGACGACGCCAGCGAACCATGCGCACCCACAAAATCGCAGCGATCGGTGGTGACGGGATCGGGCCGGAGGTCATCGCCGCCGGACTGTCGGTCCTCGACGCCTGCGCCAAGCGCGACGGCCGGTTTGCGCTCGATGTGACCCATTTCGACTGGGGTTCGGACTACTACCGCAAACGCGGCGTGATGATGCCGCCGGACGGCGCCGACCGGCTTCGCGCGTTCGATGCGATCTATTTCGGCGCAGTGGGGGCGCCCGACATTCCGGACCACATCACGCTGTGGGGTCTGCGGCTCGCGATCTGCCAGCCGCTCGACCAGTACGCCAATGTGCGGCCGACCCGCATCCTGCCCGGCATCACGAGCCCGTTGCGCAATGTCACCGGACCCGAACTCGACTGGGTGATCGTGCGCGAGAATTCCGAGGGCGAATATGCCGGCGTCGGCGGCCGCGTGCACAAGGGCTTGCCGGAAGAGGTCGCGACCGATGTTGCGATGTTCACGCGGCCCGGCGTGACCCGCATCATCCGTTTCGCCTTCGAGCTGGCGCGCTCGCGTCCGCGCAAGCTTCTGACGGTCGTGACCAAGTCGAACGCGCAACGTCATGGCATGGTGATGTGGGACGACATCGCCGCCGAAGTCGCGCGCAATTATCCGGATGTGACCTGGGACAAGATGCTGGTCGACGCGATGACGATGCGCATGACGCTGCGGCCGGAGACGCTCGACACCATCGTCGCGACCAACCTGCACGCGGATATCCTGTCCGACCTTGCCGCGGCGCTGGCCGGCTCGCTCGGAATTGCACCGACCGCAAATCTCAATCCGGAGCGTCACGCGCCGTCGATGTTCGAGCCGATTCACGGCTCCGCTTTCGACATCGTCGGCAAGGGCATCGCCAACCCGATCGGCTCATTCTGGACCGGCGCGATGATGCTCGACCATCTCGGCGAAACAGCCGCCGCGGCGCGGCTGATGAAGGCGGTCGAGCGCGTTACCGCCGACCCTGCGCTGCATACGCCCGACCTCGGTGGCCGCGCCACCACGAAACAGGTGACGGACGCGGTGCTGCGCGCGATCGAGCGGGAGAATAAGTGACGACCCGCGTCACGTCCTCCGTTCATTCCCGCGAAAGCGGGAATCCAGCGTTCCTTGACTCTGGGTCCCCGCTTTCGCGGGGACGAACGGTTTAATCACGCGAAGCGATGACTCAGAGTTGGTGGCGCTTCTGACGCCAATCACCGCTACTCCGCCATCAGCACCTGGCGGCATTCGGCCGGCAGCGCGCTCATGGTCATGTGCTTGCGCGGCCGGTCGGCCTTGGGCTCTTCGGGGCGCAGGATCTTGGGCTTGAACCAGTAGGCGAGTTCGGCGCCGCAACCTTCGCCCTCAGACACGGCCGGCTGCGGCTTGCAGGACGGTGAGTCCTTCGGACAGCCGATGCGGACATGAAAATGGTAGTTGTGCCAGTACCACGGGCGCACCTTGTGCAGCCATGAGCGATCGCCGGTGGCGTCGCGGCACAGCGCCTTCTTGATCGCGGCATTGACAAGGATGCGCTCGACTGCGGGATCCTCCGCCGCCGCCCTGATGATGCCGACATGCGCCGGCGTCCAGACACTGGGATCGATGTCCAGCTTGTCGGCGCGCACGACATTGGTGGCCATCATTTCCTCGCGCTCAAGCCGCGTCAGCTCGCGGTCCGGCATCGGCGTGAGCCAGATATCGGCGTCGAGCCCGATCTGGTGACTGGCATGGCCGTTGAGCATCGGGCCGCCACGCGGCTGGGCGAGGTCGCCGACCAATAGACCGTTCCAGCCGACCTTGGGCGCCTTCTCCGCAAGCCGCTCCAGGAACGCTATCAATTCCGGATGCCCCCAGTTGCGGTTTCGCGACACCCGCATGACCTGCCAGTTCTTGCCATTCACCGGCAGCGCGATCCCGCCGGCGAGGCACCCCTTGGTGTAGAAGCCGATCGCCCGGGTCTGCAGATTGGCCGGCGTAAGCTTTCGGCCGAACAGGTCTTTCGCCGGAGTCTTGGGGTCGTCGGGATTGGCAAGCGGCGGCAATGGCTTGGGATCGACGGTGCCCTTGTCTTGCGCCGCGGCCGGGGCGCCGGGCCACAGTGTCGCAACGATCGCACAAGTGAGCAAAAACACCCGCATCGAATCGATCCCCTTAACGGTATTTTTGCGGGGTGACTTTACATACTTGAGCGCCGTCTGGAAGCTGGTTCGCGGTGCCGATAGGGGTCTGCGATGCGTCTGATTTGCACCATTGCCGCTATCGCCGCGCTTTTCGCAGGCGGCGTCGCTCAGGCCGAAATCGTCGTCCGGGTGGACAAGGCGGCGCAGCGAATGTCCGTCAGCGTCGACGGCGTGCCGACCCATCATTTCGTCGTGTCCACCGGCCTCGGCGGGGGACCGCCGAACGGCACCTATAGGCCGCAACGGCTGGAGCGCAGCTGGCATTCGCGGCTCTACAATATGGCGCCGATGCCCTATTCGATTTTCTTCCACGGCCATTACGCCATTCACGGCACCAACCAGATCAAGCGGTTGGGTCGGCGCGCCTCGAAAGGCTGCGTGCGGCTGCATCCGCGGGATGCCGCGGTCCTGTTCAACCTTGTCCGGAAGCAGGGCATGGCGAAGACCCGCATCATCATCGAGCCCACGAGCCGTCGCGCCGAAGCGGCGGTCGGGACGCCGGCCGAGACCGCGGCCGGGCCATCCCCGAAAGTCGAATAGCGACCGCATCCCCGCTGGCCGCGATGCGCCCGCCCGAGGATGGCGCAAGGTCCCGCCAGCAGCGGGCGATCGGCCGGGCGCTCGCGCCTGTTGACAAGCCAAGGCTGTCCGGCCCCTCTTTTGCCCGATCGTCCGAATGATATGATCATTCGTCGTTCGGGGCTTGATCATGAGCAGCGACACGCTTTCCGACGTGCTGCGCGCAGTGCGACTGACCGGTGCCGTGTTCATCGACGTGAATGTGTCGGCGCCTTGGGCGACATTCGCGCCGAGATCGCGGCATCTCATTCCATTGATCATGCCGGATGCGCAGCATCTTGTGTCCTATCACCTGGTCACCGAGGGCGAATGCTACGCGGTTCAGAAGGACCAGGAACCGGTGAAGCTGCAGGCCGGCGACATGATCGTGTTTCCGCATGGCGACCACCATACGCTGGCGAGCGAGGCCTCGCTGCGCGCGCCCGCCAGTTTCGATATGAGCGACGTCGATCTTTCGACCCAGCGGCCGTGGTAGATCACCGGCGGCGGCGGGAACGAGCGGATCAAGCTGGTCTGCGGCTTCCTGGGTTGCGACATCCGGCCGTTTAATCCGCTGCTGGCGGCTCTGCCGCCGCGGATTCATTGCAGCGGCAAGAACCCGGACTGCAACGCGCGGCTGAACCATTTCTACCAGATGGCCGTGATGGAATCGCACGGCCAGCGCATCGGCGGGGAAAGCATTCTCGCCAAGTTGAGCGAGCTTCTGTTCATCGAACTGGTGCGCATGTATCTCGAATCGCTGCCCAAGGAGCAGACCGGCTGGCTCGCCGGACTGCGCGACCGCCATGTCGGACGCGCGTTGTCGCTGATGCATGCGCAGCCCGCGCGGGACTGGACGCTCGAAACCTTGTCGAGCGAGGTCGGCCTGTCGCGTTCCGCGCTCGCCGATCGCTTCACCGCTTTCGTGGGCCTGCCGCCGATGCACTATCTCGCGAAGTGGCGCATGCAGATCGCATCCGGCCTGCTGACCCAGGGGCAATCGAACATCGCCCAGATCGCGATCGACGTCGGATACGAGTCCGAGGCCGCGTTCAGCCGCGCCTTCAAGAAGGTAGTCGGCATGCCGCCCGCTGCCTGGCGCAAGAGCCGCCGCAACGGCGGCGAAGCGGGCGTTTGAACCTTATCGCACGCCACCGCGACCAAGGGGTCCCGATCGCGATCATCGGATCGTGACGGCCAGCCGGCGTGCCCGGCATTTCAATCAAGAGAGGCGGACACGTGATCATGGCCTGGGCAGGGGCCGGAGCGCATATGCCGCGCACCAACCGATGGAGACTGCCATGACCTCCGAGGTCGATCCGCTTTTTTCGCGGCGCATGATCGCGCAGGCGCGCAGAGAGCAGGCCAAGGCCTTCGTCCGCCAGCTGCGCACCGCCCTTGGCGCGGCGCTTGGGCGCATTCGCGCGCTGAAGGCGCGCATTGTGCGAGCCTGGGATCACCATCGGCAGCTTGAACTGCTGATGCACGCGGACGATCGCATGCTCGCCGATATCGGGCTGACGCGCTTCGATGTGGTGGCCGCCGCGCAGGAGAGCCGCGGCTGGCTCGGCCGTCGTGACGCCCTGCATGCCGCAGGCGCACGGCGCGACGAAGCAATCGCTATCTCGCAATCGCGCCGCGGCGGCCTGCCGCGTACGGAGGCGCCGCCGATTGTGCCGGCGCTGCCTTGCGGCGTCGAGATGTCGAATTTCCGGTGAGACGCTGCGAGCGGTCGCGCGTCGCCCCGCATTGAGCGGAGCGGGAATGCGGGCGTCCCGCATGCCGCTCCGCCCGATACGGGCTGCGCTTCCTCGTTACGGAAGCGAACCGCAGGCTGACGATATCAAGCTTTCTTCTTGACGGCCTTGGCCGCCTTGGTGCTGTCCAGGACGGCAGCGCCGGGTCCGTTCTTCAGAATCGACTTGATCGCATTGGTGGCGGCGGCTTTCGACGAATAGCCTTCCGACGCGAACATCTTTTCGCCGTTCGGCGCCTTGAAGCGCACGCGGAATTCTCCGGCGCGATCCTTATAGATTTCGAAAGCGTACGGCATGTGCCCTCCGACATGATAAACCGGATGTTGCACCGTTGTTGTGCAGCTTCGACTTGTCAAGCGCATTTGTTTGCGAAGCCGCGATCGGTCGGACATAGAATGCTTCGCTCGCTGCGGAGGGTGACATCATGCAAAAGAAGACCCTGCGACTTGCCGGGGACTGCGCCTGTCATGCATCGCGCCGCTCGTTCGTTGCCGGGCTGGCCGGCATTCTCGCGCTGCCGTTCGCCGCATCGGCCTTTGCGCGGACAACCGATACCGATGATGAGCGGTTCATGCGGCTGGCGCTTGACGAGGCGCGGCGTGCGGACTTTCCGTTCGGTGCGATCATCGTGCGTGACGGCAAGGTGATCGGAAGCGGCGGCAACCATGGCCACACCCATCGCGATCCGACCGCGCATGGCGAGATGGTCGCGATCCGCAATGTCGTCGCATCGCCCGGCAGCGCCGCGCTGCGCGGCGCCACGCTCTACACGACCGGCGAACCCTGTCCGATGTGCATGGGGGCGATCATCTGGTGCCATATCGGCCGCGTGGTCTATGCGGCCTCGATCGCGCAGCTTGCCACGTTGATGGACCAGATCATGCTGCCGAGCGCCGAGATCGCCGCGCGGGCTGCGTTCGCTCCGGTTGCGATCACCGGTGGCGTGCTGGCGGACGAGGCGATGGCGCTGTTTCGGGAACGGATGGGGAAGCCTGCCATCCCCGCGCAGCGCTGACCTTTGCGATGCTGCGATAAATCCAGGAAGGCGGATTGCCACATCGGGCGATGTTGCGGAGGAACCCGCACGGTGTGCCGCGAATGTGCGGGGCCGTCCTCGCAAATTGGCCCCCGATCGCGCTGCGCTTATCCGGGCTGCGCTTGCTCAGAGCGTTTTCGTCGTGAGATCCTCAGTCCGCACGATGTGGAGGCGAAGCTGGACTGTTTTTCTTCGCCCGCAGTGACGAGAATCGCGGACATGGCCGGTCGCCCCTGTTGTTTGACGGCGCGGGGGCGCCGGTGTCCCTGTTTCCATTTCTCGCGAGAGAAATGAAGCGCCGGGAGGCGCCAGGGTGCTGGCGAGGCACCCTTTGGCTCGGCCTTGCGATCGGCCAAGCCGCGCGCCTCGAGAGAAAGGCCGCGACGCGTTCGCAGCCGCTCTCCGGAGGCGCGCGAGCCCTTGGCGCAAGGGCCCAGCGCCTCCCGGCGCTTCATCAGTGCGGTGGTTAGCAGAGGATAGGAATAAAGTCAATATGTGCCGTAAAGGCAAATGCCGTCGAGGCAGCTGTCCTCAATCCTCATGCCGAGGAGCCCGCCGACGGCGGGCGTCTCGAAGCATGAGGCTACAAACGGGCCGCCCTTCGAGACGGCGGCTTCGCCGCCTCCTCAGGATGAGGCCGGAGGAGACACGTCGATTGGAGCGAACTGTCTCCGCC
>JBIQKQ010000215.1:0-2997 GCA_044506365.1 Hyphomicrobiales bacterium | reverse complement strand
CGCTTCATCGAGATCTGGAATCTCGTATTCATGCAGTACGAGCAGCTGCCGGACGGCACGCGACTCGAACTGCCCAAGCCCTCCATCGATACCGGCATGGGCCTCGAGCGGATCGCCGCGGTGCTGCAAGGCACCCACGACAACTATAATATCGATCTGTTCCGGGCGATCATCCAGGCGATCGCCGAGCTGACCAAAGTGTCGGCGGAAGGTCCGCAAAAGGCCTCGCACCGGGTGATCGCAGACCACCTGCGCGCCTCGGCCTTCCTGATCGCAGACGGGGTCCTGCCCTCGAACGAGGGACGCGGCTATGTGCTGCGCCGGATCATGCGGCGGGCCATGCGTCATGCCGAACTGCTCGGCGCGCGCGAGCCGCTGATGTGGCGGCTGGTGCCGGTGCTCGTGCGGGAGATGGGGCAGGCCTATCCGGAATTGCGGCACGCCGAGGCACTGGTCACCGAGACGCTGAAGCTCGAAGAGACCCGCTTCCGCAAGACACTGGAGCGCGGGCTTGCGATCCTCGAAGAGGAGTCGGGTGCACTGAAACCAGGCGATGCCCTGAAGGGTGAGACCGCCTTCACGCTCTATGACACCTACGGCTTTCCGCTCGATCTGACTCAGGACGCGCTGCGCCCGCGCGGCGTCTCGGTGGATGTCGAGGGCTTCAACGCTGCAATGGAGCGTCAGAAGGCCAAAGCGCGCGAATCCTGGAAAGGCTCCGGTGACGCCGCGGCCGAAACCGTCTTCTTCGGACTGCGCGAGAGGCTCGGGGCAACGGAATTTCTGGGCTACGAGACCGAGAGCGCGGAAGGCATCGTGTTGGCGCTCCTGCGTGAAGGCAAGGAAACCTCGGCACTGCAGGCCGGCGAGACAGGCGCCGTCATCGTCAACCAGACTCCGTTCTACGGCGAGTCGGGCGGGCAGGTCGGCGACACCGGCGTCATGATCGGCGACGGTGTGCGTTTTCGCGTGACCGACACGCAGAAAAGGGCCGGCGATCTGTTCGTGCATTTCGGGACCGTCGAGCAGGGCAAGATCGAGAACGGGCTCGCCCTGCAGCTCGAGGTCGATCACGCGCGGCGCAGCGCGATCCGTGCCAACCATTCAGCCACCCATCTGCTGCACGAGGCGCTGCGTCAGGTTCTTGGCGACCACGTCGCGCAGAAGGGTTCGCTGGTCGCGCCCGAACGGCTGCGCTTCGACTTTTCCCACCCCAAGCCGATGACCGCGGAAGAGATCGAGCAGGTCGAAGACCTCGCCAACGATTACGTTACGCAGAATTCCGAAGTCGCCACGCGGCTGATGGCGATCGACGATGCGCGCGCGTCCGGCGCACGCGCCCTGTTCGGCGAGAAATACGGCGACGAAGTGCGCGTGGTTGCGATGGGGCATAGTCCCGCCGGATCTGCGGGCAATGCACTCGGGTGGTCTGTGGAATTGTGCGGCGGCACGCATGTGAAGCGGACCGGCGATATCGGGCTGATTTCAGTGGTCTCCGATCAGGGCGTTGCCGCAGGCGTCCGGCGGCTGGAAGCGCTCACCGGGCGGGCCGCTCGCAAGGCGGCGAACGCCACCATTCAGGCGGCGCAGGCCGTCGCAACCGATCTCCTGCGCGTCTCGGTGGCGGATCTGCCCGCGCGCATCACCCAGTTGCTGGACGAGCGCAAGAAGCTGGAACGCGATCTCGCCGAGGCAAGGAAGAAGCTCGCCATGGGGGGCGGCGGGGGCAAGGCGGATGCGGGCGAGGGGCTGCGCGACGTCGGAGACATCAAGTTGCTGGCGCGCGCGGTCGAGGGCATTGATCTGAAGGACCTGCGCAGCCTCGCCGATGAGGGCAAGAAGCAGGTCGGCTCCGGGGTGGTCGCGATCGTCGGACGCACCGATGACGGTAAGGCGGGGATCGTCGTCGGGGTCACGCCCGATCTGATCAAGCGCTTCAATGCCATCGAGCTCGTGCGGGCGGGCGCGGAGGCGCTTGGCGGCAAGGGCGGTGGCGGCCGTCCCGATATGGCGCAGGCCGGCGGACCGGACGGCTCCAAGGCAGACGCCGCGCTCAAGGCAATCGAGGCGGCGCTCGGCGCGGGGTGAGATTGTCTTGCCGCCGGTTCGAGAGCGGGTAGTTTTGCAATAGCGGCGCTCCAGTCATTCGCTCGGCGAGCGCGTCCGAAATTTTGGTCGCCCGGACCTCCGGCTCTGGATTGCATTCACGTGCTTGCGCGCGTCCGAGCGCCGCGAGCGAGGATAGACGGCAAGCGGCCCTATAGGGGGATACGGATCTGTGCTGCACGAGGAGCACCTCAAGAGCATCCTGATTTTCCTTGTGGCGGCCGGTATCATCGTGCCGCTGCTTCACCGCTTTCTCGGAACCGTGCTCGGCTTCTTGCTGGTCGGTCTCGTTCTTGGCCCCTACGGGATCGGCTATCTCGACGATCACTACCCGATCCTGCGTTACATCACGCTTGAGGACCCGAAGGAGGCGGAGCCGCTGGCCGAACTCGGCGTCGTGTTCCTGCTGTTCCTTCTCGGCATGGAATTGTCGCTGCCGCGCCTGTGGCAATTGCGGCGCTACGTGCTCGGCGTCGGGCTCGTCCAGGTGGGTGTCTGTATCGTGGTGATCGGCACGGTCATCCGGATGAGCGGCATCACGCCGCCGGCCGGACTGATCCTTGGCATGTGCTTCGCGCTGTCATCGACCGCGATCGTGATGCAACTGCTGGTCCAGGAGCACCGCGCGGCAACACAGGTGGGGCGGGTCTCGCTGTCGGTTCTGCTGTTTCAGGATCTGATGGTGGTGCCGGTGCTGTTCACCATCGGCATCCTGGAAGCGCGCAGCGCCGGTGACAAGTCGCTGGTCGATCTGGTCCTGCCGTTTGCGCAGGCATTCTCCGCGGTCGCCGTCATCATGGTCGTTGGCCGCTATGTGGTGACGCCGCTGATGCGATCGGCGGCGCGCACCGGCAGCCGTGAGCTGATCATGGCGATCACCCTCACGATCGT
>JBIQKQ010000053.1:0-20703 GCA_044506365.1 Hyphomicrobiales bacterium | reverse complement strand
ACCATTTACAGAACACCAGGCGTCACAACGACAATCCGCGCATATAGTGCGGGTATCCGTCCATCCGGGCGAGGAGCCATCCCGTGTCCGACTGCATCCACTGCGATATTCACGATCTGCTCGAACCCGAACTCGTGCGGGAGGGCGCCGACCTCGGCGCGATTGCAGCCAAGGTCACGGAAGTGCTGGCGGACCTCGTGATCATGGCCGATCCGCAGGACCGGACGGCGCTGCTGGCCGACGTGGTCGCCAATCTCGGCCATATCGTGCTGGAGAAGACCGACCAGCCGCAGGGCGCCGCAAGCACCGAGGCAAAGCCGCGCCGGCACTGATTACGCCGGCGTCGGCACGCCGGGGAACCGCGATCACGCGACCCGCGTTAGCGGGCATGGGTGTTTTGATTTCATTTGCTGATGCGCGCGCCGAAAGGGTGAAGGCGAAGCTCTGCGCGCTGGCGGCCGGCTGCAGCCCGGCGATGGTTGAAACCGCCGACAGCCTGATCGATGCGCGGCGCATCTTCTGCCGCGACTCGGTTGCGGTGCTGATCGATCGTTACGGATACCAGACTCGGGTCGGCTACACAGAAATCAACGACGTCAGCCCAGTATTGCCTGTGGATGACATCCTCCGGCTGGCAGAAGGGCAACTAATGTCGCAGGACGAAGAGCCTGAGCAGGAAACGGCAAAGGTCCTTCGCTTCCCCCATCGCAAGATTGATGTCGGCTAGCGGCCCGCGAGATCGATGATGTAGCGCCGGAGTTGCTCCTGCGGATCGTCGAGCCCTGAGGTTTCCTTGCCGCGCAACGCCGGCTCCGGCTGCCAGCCTGGCTCGATGCCGGTCATGTCGGGCAGCTGATGCGCGATGCCCTTGTGGCAATCGATGCAGGTGCGCTCCCCACTCAGCAGATACCGCGAATGGATCTCGGCGGCGCGCTGGTTCTGCTTGGTGAAATCCATGGCGATGGCCGAGTGGCAGTTCCTGCATTCGAGGGAGTCGTTGGCTTTCAGCCGCGCCCATTCGTGCTTGGCCAGTTCAAGGCGCTTGTCGAGAAATTTCTGGCGCGTGTTGATGGTGCCGAAAATCTTGCCCCACACTTCCTTCGACGCCTGCATCTTGCGGGCGATCTTGTCGGTCCAGTCGTGCGGCACGTGGCAGTCGGGACAGGTGGCGCGCACGCCCGAACGATTGGAGAAATGCACCGTTCGCTGCAGTTCCTGATACACATTGTCATGCATCTCGTGACACGAAATGCAGAATGTTTCCGTGTTGGTGAATTCAAGAGCGGTATTGAACGCACCCCAGAACAGAACGCCGCAGACGAAGCCGCCGAGCGTCAGAAAGCCGAGGCTCAGATAAGCGCTGGGCCGGCTGATGATGCGCCAGAACCAGACCGCGCGATCTTTAATCCAGCCCCACATGCCCCTCATACGCTGCAGCTCACTTCTTCTTTCCCACCAGGAGCATGTCTTCGAATTCGTTCGGCACCAGCGGTTTCGCGTCTGTCTGCGGAACGTGGCAGGCATTGCAGAAATAGCGGCGCGGTGTGACGTCGGCCAGTACCTGCCCGTCTCGATCCATGAAGTGGGTGACGCTGATCATCGGTGCGCCGGAGCCTTCGGTGAATTGCCGGCGATGGCAATCGAGGCATCGATTCGTCTGCAATGTGAGCTGATAGCCGTCGATGGAATGCGGAATGACGGGCGGCTGCTCCGGGTAGTTGCGCATGACCCGCTTATCGTCGGTGATCGGTCTTGCCAGCGGCGGAGCGGGCACCGGCTCCATCGGCTGTGCCGCGCCGGTGAGGCGCGGCACAATGTTGGGAACCTCATCGGCCGAGAAGGCGCCGGCCGCAAACATCATCGCGCCGGCCGCAAGGCCGCCCGCGACCGCGAGGCGAAGCGCCTTCAGGCCGGAAGGATTTTGACCGCGCATTTCTTGAAATCCGTCTGCTTGGATATCGGGTCGGTCGCATCCAGCGTCGTCTTGTTGATGAGCTGGCTCGCGTCGAACCAGGGCACGAACACCACGCCCCGCGGCATGCGGTTGCGTCCGCGCGTATCGACGCGGGTGCGCATCTCGCCACGCCGCGAGACCACGCGCACTTCGGAACCCTGATTGAGGCCGCGTGCCCGCGCATCTTCCGCATGCATGAAGCAGCGGGCTCCCGGAAACGCCTTGTAGAGCTCCGGCACGCGCATGGTCATCGACCCGGAATGCCAGTGCTCCAGCACGCGTCCGGTTACCAGCCAGAGGTCGTACTCCTTGTCCGGCGATTCGGCCGGCGGCTCGTATGGCACGGCGATGATCTTCGCGCGGCCGTCGGCGTTGCCGTAGAATTTCACGCCTTCGCCTGGCTTGACGTAGGGATCGAGTCCTTCGCGATAGCGCCAGCGCGTCTCCTTGCCGTCGACCACCGGCCAGCGCAGGCCCCGCACGTCATGATACGTGTCGAACGGCGCAAGATCGTGCCCGTGGCCGCGTCCGAAACTCGCATATTCCTCGAACAGGCCTTTCTGCACATAGAAGCCGAACGCCTTGGCCTCGGAATTTTCGTGTTGCGGCGACGTTTCGGAAAGCGGGAATTTGTCGACGCTGCCGTTGCGGAACAGCACATCGAACAGCGTCTTGCCGCGATAGTCAGGATTGGCGGCGAGGATGTCGGCGGACCAGACCTCGTCAGTGGTGAAGCGCTTGGAGAATTCCATGATCTGCCAGAGATCGGACCGTGCCTCTCCCGGCGCATTGACGAGCTGGCGCCACATATGCGTGCGACGCTCGGCATTGCCGTAAGCGCCTTCCTTCTCGACCCACATCGCCGCCGGCAGGATCAGGTCCGCGGCCATTGCCGTAACGGTCGGGTAGGCGTCCGACACCACGATGAAATTCTCGGGATTGCGATAGCCCGGATAGGTTTCCTGCGTGTTGTTCGGCGCAGCCTGCAGGTTGTTGTTGACCTGGATCCAGTAGAAGTTGAGCTTGCCATCGCGCAGCATGCGATCCTGCTCGACGGCGTGGTAGCCAGGCTTCTCCGGAATGAGGCCGTGCGGGACACGCCAGATTTCTTCCGTGTGCTTGCGGTGTTCGGGATTGGTCACGGTCATGTCGGCAGGCAGGCGGTGCGCGAAGGTGCCGACCTCGCGCGCTGTGCCGCAGGCCGACGGCTGACCGGTCAGCGAGAAGGGTGAGTTGCCGGGCTCCGAGATTTTTCCGGTCAGCAGGTGGATGTTGTAGACCAGCTGATTGGCCCAGACGCCGCGGACATGCTGGTTGAAGCCCATGGTCCACAGCGACATGACCTTGGTCTTCGGATCGGCATAAAGCTCTGCGAGCTCCCGCAGAAAGCCGCGCTCGACGCCGGTCAGGTCCGACACCTTGTCGAGCGTATAGTCCTTCACGAAAGCGGCATAGGCCGCGTAATTGCTCGGCTCCATCGCTGCGGCGCTCGGCACACCCTTCGCCTTTGCCTCAAGCGGATGATCCGGCCGCAATCCGTAGCCGATATCGGTCGTGCCCTTGACGAAGGTCGTATGCTTGTCGACGAAGTCCTTGTTCACGCGCCCGGTCGAGATGATGTGGTTGGCAATGTAATTGAGGATCGCAAGATCGGTGCCTGGCTTGAAGACGATCGGAACGTCGGCGAGGTCGGAGGAGCGGTTGGTGAAAGTGGACAGCACCGCGACCTTCACATGCGGATAGCTCAGGCGGCGGTCGGTGAGGCGGGTCCAGAGGATCGGATGCATCTCCGCCATGTTCGAGCCCCAGAGCACAAAAGCGTCTGCGGCTTCGAAGTCGTCGTAACAGCCCATCGGCTCATCCATGCCGAAGGTGCGCATGAAGGCATAGGCGGCGGATGCCATGCAGTGACGCGCATTGGGATCGAGATTGTTGGAGCGAAAGCCTGCGCGCATCAACTTAGTCGCCGCATAGCCTTCGAAAATGGTCCACTGGCCGGAGCCGAACATGCCGACCGCGGTCGGCCCCTTTTCCTTCAGCACTCTTTTGGCCTGGGCGGCCATCACATCAAAAGCCTCGTCCCAGCTCACCGGCGTGAATTCGCCGTTTTTGTCGTAAACATTTCCCTTCTTGCGCAGCAGCGGGGTCGTGAGCCGGTCCGCGCCGTACATGATCTTGGACAGGAAGTAGCCCTTGATACAGTTGAGCCCGCGATTCACCTCCGCGAGGTGGTCGCCGTGCGTGGCCACCACCTTGCCTTCCTTGACGCCGACCATCACACCGCAGCCGGTCCCGCAGAATCGACAGGGGGCCTTCGACCACTCGATTTCCAGCGTGCCAATCCCGCCGGCCACCGGCTGGGACGATGCAGGTACACTGATATTCGCGGCCGCTGCCGCGATGGCGGCGGCCTGCGCCTTCAGCATGTCCCGACGTGAAACGGTCATGTCTGTTCTCCGAATCCCGGCAGCCGCTCGACCTGCTCGAACACCATATTGGCTGCCAGCACGCCTTCCATTGCCGCGATCTCGATCAAGCGGCTTCCGATCGCGCCGCTGTCGGATGCTTCGAGGACAATGACGATTTTCGATTCCGCCTGATGGTGGACTTCGACACCGCGCATGAGCGCAAGGCGGCCAAGCACGGCGTCGCGGTGCGCCGGCAGTACGGAAACGACCGCGCTCGAGATGTGAACGGTCTCATGCAGCCGTCCGCTGAGAAGGCTTCGTCTGCTCGGATCGCGGGTCGCGGTCATGACCACCCTCCTATGGGGGACCCGGCGGGCCGAATATGATCTGGTACATCCAGACCACGAAGCCGTAGCCGCCGACCACGCCGACTGCCAGGAAAGGCCAGATCAGCACGGCGAGAACGAAGAAGGCGAACAGTTCTTCGCGCCGGGTATTGCGCGGCGCTTCCTGCTCGGGAGCGTTCTCTACAGGAGAAGTCATCGAATCCGGCGCCACCACTCTATCGTTCACCTTGACCTCGCCGAACACCTTAGGACGGATTAAAGGTCAATTGTGTGGTCCAAGTCAATTTGAGGTCCAAGTCAATCTGAGGTCCAAGTCAATTTGAGGTGCAAGTCAATTTGAGGTGCAAGTCAATTTGATGCGGAATCGATTTTCGATTGTGTTGGCGGGCCGTCGGAAACTCTGTAGTGCAACACCTGCGCAACAGGCTTAGTTCCCGGCTTTCCGCCGGCGCGCGCGGCGCGCCATGATGTTCAGGAGTTCGATAAAGGCGGAGAACGCCATCGCGGCGTAGATATAGCCCTTCGGAATCGTCGCGCCGAAGCCCTCCGCAATCAACGTCATGCCGATCATCAGCAGGAAGCCGAGAGCGAGCATGACGATGGTGGGATTGCGGCCGATGAAATCAGACAGCGGCGTCGCCGCCACGAGCATCACGAACACCGCGACGCAGACCGCGATCACCATGATCGGGATGTGGTCGGTCATGCCGACGGCGGTGATGATGCTGTCGACCGAGAACACTAGATCGAGCAGGATGATCTGGGTGATCGCCGAAGCAAATCCGAGCTCGGCGGCCTTGGTGTCGAACAGGTCCGGGCCCGGTTCGGGATCGACATTGTGGTGGATTTCCGTGGTCGCCTTCCAGACGAGGAACAGACCGCCGGCGATCAGGATCAGGTCGCGCCAGGAGAACGGGTGGCCGAACACCGTGAATAGCGGCGCCTTGAGTTGCACGATGATGGCCACCGTGCCGAGCAGGACCAGCCGCATGATCAGAGCAAGCCCGATGCCGATGGTCCGCGCCTTCCGCTGGTGCTGCGGCGGCAGCTTGTTGGTGAGGATCGCGATAAAGATCAGGTTGTCGATCCCGAGCACCACCTCCATGGCGATGAGGGCCAGCAGCGCGGCCCAGGCGGTCGGATCGGCTGCGAGGTCGAAGAGATAGTCCATCAGGCCCCGCCGGCGGGATTCTTTTGCGGTCGCGCGCCGCGCTGACGCGCCGGACCGGTAGACGCACGACGGCAGGATTGGTTCCGGTCCGTCGCACAAAGGAGTTGATCCGCGGGTCGGCCGCGCCTATCTGGCTGTCATGTCCGAGACGTTCCCAAGCGCGGCAGAGCGCCGCATGTCCTGGCCGCTGGTGGCCGTCGGGCTTGCCCTGGCTGCGCTCGTGGCGACGGCCTGCGCGCTCTGGTTCTATTATGGGACCGCGGTGTTTTTTGAGATCGTCCGTTCGGGAATCGCGGCGTGTTTCTGATCGTGCGATGACGCGCCAATGACGCAACAGACGGCTCGCATCATCACCGTGCTTGGCGCCTTCATCGGCGGGCTCGTGATCTTTTCGGTCGCGATCTTCATGTTCGCCGGCCGGCTGCCTGCGCCGGTCCCGGCGCCGTCGGCGATCGGCGGGGCGTTCCGGCTGGTCGACCAGAACGGAGCGGTGGTGACGGAGGATGATCTGAAGGGCAAGCCGTCGCTGATATTTTTCGGCTTTACGCACTGCCCGGACATCTGCCCGACCGCGCTTTTCGACATGACACAGGTCTATAAGGCGCTGGGCAGCGAGGGCGACCGCCTGGCCGCTTTTTTCGTGACCGTCGATCCGGAGCGCGATACCCCGGACATCCTCAAGGAATATTTGTCGAGCTTCGATCCGCGTCTGCGCGGGTTGACGGGCGATCCGGCCGCGGTCGCGGCGATGGAGAAGGCTTACCGGGTGTATTCCAAGAAGGTTCCGCTCGATGATGGCGGCTACACCATGGATCACACCGCGCTCGTTTATCTGATGGATAAGCAGGGGCGTTTTGTCGCTCCCTTCAATATGAAGCGCAAGCCGGAGGACTCCGCGGCGGAGCTGCGGCGGTATTTCTAGAGCGCCGTTCCGGGGCACGCGCGCAAGGCCCGGTTCCCATCCAGACGTTTGGTCAACAAAATTGGCGGCTTGATCAACTATCCGCGTTTTGCCGGGCCGCGGCACGGAGGCATATAGTCGACGTACCAGCAGCCCCAGCAAGCGGAGTGTCAGCCATGCAGAAGCATTTGCACCTCGCGACCCTGAGCCTCACCATTGCGGCAGGCGCGTCGCAATTCGCAACAGCCCAGGAAGTTCTCGATCAGCAGTTTGGCGTCGTCAATTTCGAGACATCATGTAACGACGTCGCTCAGCGCCGCTTTAACCGGGCGATGCGTTATCAGCATTCGTTCTGGTACGATCAGGCCAAGGACGTGTTCGAAGAGGCGCTCAAGGCCGATCCGACATGTGCGATCGCGGAGTGGGGCATCGCGCTGACCTATCTGAACAACCCCCATAACGCCATTCCAGCGGCCAATCTCGCTCCGGGACTTGCCGCTATCCAGCGTGCAAAGGCGCTCAAGGCCGGGACGGAGCGCGAGCGCGATTATATCGATGCGCTCGCGCTGATGTATGTCGATCACGACAAGCTGTCGCACCGCGAACGCATCGGCGCGTTCCTGAAGGCCATGGAAGGCCTCGCAACCAAATACCCGAAGGATGATGAAGCGCAGATCGCGTATGCCATCACGCTGAATGCGTCGGCTTCACCGACCGACAAGACCTATGCCCAGCAAACCAAGGGCGCCGCGCTGCTCGAACCGATATCCAAGCGCCTGCCGCTGCATCCGGGTGTCACCCATTATCTGATTCATCTGTACGATTATCCCGAGACCGCCCACAAAGGCCTCGAGGCAGCCCAGCGATACGCCAAGATTGCTCCCGCGGCGCCTCATGCCCAGCACATGCCGTCGCACATCTACACGCGCGTGGGCTACTGGAAGGAGTCGATTGCCTCCAACGATGCGGCGGCCCGGGCCGCCCGCGCGGACAAGGAAGCTGCCAATCAGCTGCACGGGCAGGACTATATGGTCTACGCTCATCTGCAGCTCGGGCAGGACAAGAGCGCCCGCGCGGTCATGGATGACATGGCGGCGACGAAGAATGTCGGCGACGGAGCGTTCCCCAGCCAGTTTGCATTGGCGGCGTCGTCTGCGCGCTACATGGTCGAGAGGTCCGATTGGAAGGGCGCGGCGCAACTGCAGGTCCGTCAGAGCAAGTTCCCTCAGACCATGGCGATCACTCATTTCGCCCGGGCACTCGGCGCAGCGCGCAGCGGCGATGTGACTGCCGCATCGGCGGATGTCCAGAAGCTGGCCGAGTTGAGCGACCAGTTGCGTCAGGCCAAGGACGCTTATTGGTCCGAGATTGTAGACATCCAGCGCCAGATCGCCGCGGCCTGGCTTCTCGCTGCGGAAGGCAAGCACGAAGAGGCCCTTGCCGCGATGAAGGCGGCTGCCGATGCGGAGGATAAAACCGAGAAGCACGCGGTCACGCCGGGCCCTCTTGCTCCCGCGCGTGAGCTCTACGGCGTCATGTTGCTTGAGCGCGGCCGCGCGGACGAGGCGCTGGCTGCGTTCGAACTGACCAAGGCGAAGGAGCCGAACCGGTTCCTTGGTTATGCGGGTGCGGGACAAGCGGCGGATAAGCTTGGCAATACGGCAAAGGCGAAGGACAACTATCAAAAGCTGATCGCGCTGACGTCGGACGCCGATACGGATCGCCCGGAAATCGCCGCGGCCCGGAAATTTATCGAGGCCAACAAGCAGTAGGCGGTTTGTCATGAACCGGCGCGGCATCCTTCCGGCTGCGATGATCGCATTCGCGACAGGGGTGATGTTTGCGGCGCTGGCATGGAATGTCGCCGTCCATGGCAAAAAGGCTGTGTTATCGAATGGCCGGCCCACGTGGACTGAAGTGAGCTGGCCATTCGCGCCCGACATCTGGGGCCGCGGGAAAGCTTTTCGATGCGCTTCGGCCGATTGCGGCGCCGAAATCAATGTTTACGTGCGGCCGAAGATCGGGTTCTGCAATTGCATGGCCGGCGTGAGCGACGACGCAGAACTTGAACGTCTCGGCGATCTTCCGCTGCTGGGGCAAAAACTGCAGCCTCTCGGTCCGGGCAAGGCGATTGGCGTCGCCTGGATGAAGGGCTTGAGCCGAAACTATTCCGTGACGGAGCCGGCTCGCATCGGACATTCGGCAATCACGTTGGCATTCCACGACCGATGTGACGCGATCGTCGCTCTGGCCTTGATCGGCAAGGAGCGGCCGGATGACACCGAAGCCGCCGTGATCGACTTACTGGGCAGCCGTCCGGTGATCGGCTGGCTGGAAACCACTGTTGGGCTTTGATTCTCGGCTTTGGTCCGGTCCCTACGGCGGAACCGTCGCCGTGCCTTGCCGCGATGTACGCGCGAGCCCGTGTTCGGTTTTCTCCCACCGATACGGCGCGCGCATGATCTGGAACACCGCACGCCAGGCGGCAAACGACAGCAGCAGCCAGTAGATCGGCAGCAGCAGGAGGTAAGGAGCGCTGCGCAACAGGCCGCGCCGCCGCAGCCCGACAAGTCCGAGCAGCGCTGAAAACAGATATCCGGTGACCAGCGTCATGAAATAGAGCCCCGCGAATATCTGATCGAACGTATTCGCCTTGTCGGCAAGAAGCAGTCCGGATCCAAGCTGAGCGATCAGCACGCCTGCAAAAATGCCGTGCACAAGCGCGGCCAGGACCGCCCCGCCGATCACCAGCTGGAAGATCAGGAAGCCCCTCGCGCCGAGCTCGCGCCACAGCCGGTTCGGCGTGCGCATGTGCACGGCCCAGGTCTGCAGATAGCCCTTGAACCAGCGCGTGCGCTGCTTGATCCACGGGATGAGACGGGCCGGCGCTTCCTCGTAGGTCGACGACGGGACGAGCGTCGTGTGAAAGCCCGCGCGGGCAAGGCGAATGCCCAGATCGGCATCCTCGGTCACGTTGTAAGGATCCCAGCCGCCGAGGGCGCGCAGTGTCGGCGTGTGGAAATGGTTGGAGGTGCCGCCGAGCGGCAGCGGCATGCGCCAAGCGGCAAGTCCGGGCAGAAACACGTCGAACAGTCCGGCATATTCGGCCGTGAACAACCGGGTGAGCCAATTGTCCCGGGTATTGTCGATGGTGAGGCGCGCCTGCACGCAGGCAAGGTTTGGATCGCCGCGTTCGAAGGCCGAGAGTGCGGTGCGCAGTTGTTGCGGTTCGGGTCTGTCCTCGGCATCGAAGACCGTGACGTAACGGCCGCGCACGAAGGGAAGCGCCGCGTTAAGCGCCTTTGGCTTGGTGCGCGGGCCTGCCAACGGAGCGATCACGATTTCGAACGGCGCCGATAGCTCTATCAAGTCGAGGGCAAGCCGAGTCGCGATGTCGTCGGCTTCGACCACCAGCTTGATGTCGAGCCGCTCTTTCGGGTAATCGAGCCGCGTCAGTGCGCGGACCAATCCCGGCACCGACTTCGCCTCCCTGTAGATCGCGACAATGATCGAATAGAGCGGAAGATGTTCGTCGCCGTGCCTGATGGGTGGGTGGCTTGGAGCAAAGGTCAGCAGCATCGCAATGACTCGCAGCCCGCTCCAGCCGAGAAAAATCAAGGCGAGTGAGATATCGACGGCGACCGTCATCGGCGATTGCAACGCGAACAGGCCTGCAATGCCTGCGAGGCCGGCTGCGAACCACCTGAGCGGCGCCCGGCTGTGCAGGGAGCCGGCAGAGAGGCGGGGCTGTCGCGCCCGCATGTCGAACGCGGCCCGGCAGGCCATCGGGATTTCCGCCTCGCGGTGCACGAAGTCCCGCATATCATCCATGGTCGTCACGCGAATCCGCGATCGCATAGCCGGATGGCGCCGAAGCGTGCCGACCAGAAGGCGCGCCGACAGATGCCAGAGGGCGACAACCCAGATCACCTCTGAACCGATGCGGACCGGAAGGATTCCGTTCGCAAGGCCAAGGATCAGATCGTCGTCACCGACCGGGCATGCGGAGCGTGGCGTACCACGCAACGTCTCGACCGCGACCTGGCAACTTGTCGCCAGCGCCTGCACGTAGCCGCGGTCGGTCAGAAGGCCTTGGGTGACCAGCACGCGATCGGCGCCGGTGCAGGTTTCGGCCGCGCGCAATTCGGCTGCAGCAATGGCGGCCGGCGGCAGGAGATGGCGGACACAGTCGATCTCGGGGCAACGGGTGAGCCGCGCATGAATCCGCGCAGCATTGGAATCCGGGCTTGAACCCGCCCGCCGACCGTAAGACAACTCGTGCGCCTGCCGGCCGGCCAGCACGGCATGGAACTCAGGCCCCCACTTGGCCGCCTTACGACCCGCAAATGCCACGCCACACGCACTCTGCTATAGAAACGCGAAGTCTGACGCTGCGACAACGGATGCGAGTATTGCCGATTTCCTCAGGTCTTTACTACCAGAAAGTGTGGAAGGTCCTGCTTGCCAGCGCCATGACGGGGGCGGTGCTGACGGGCGGCGTCCCTTTCGCCTCCGCGCAACCGCACCTGCCACCGCCGCGCGAGGTCGCCCCCGCGCCATCGCCTTACCCCGGCTTCTGGGATCCGAAACGACGCCCTGAACGGCCCGACCTGTCGCGCCTGTCGCAGATTCGTTTCATGACCGAAACGGACTATCCGCCGTTCAATTATGCCGACAAGGACGGCCATCCGGTCGGGTTCAATGTCGACCTGGCCCGGCTGATCTGCGAGGAACTGAAAATCACCTGCACGATCCAGATGCGCCGCTTCGACACCCTTGTGCCGGCGTTGAACGAGAATCGCGGCGAGGCGGTGATCGCCTCGCTTGCGGTCAATAGCGAGACCCGGAAGGTGATGGATTTCACCGATCCCTATTACCGGGTGCCCGCGCGCTTTGCGACGCTCAAGGCAGCGGCCACACCGGTGCTGAAGCCCGAGCAACTCGAGGGCAAGAAGATCGCGGTCGTTGGCGGTTCGGCGCACGAGGCCTATCTCAAGACCCTGTTCACCGAAGCGCAGCCTGTCGCTTATCTGACCGCCGATGCGACCCGCGAAGCGCTCCGGCGCGGCGAGGTCGACTACGCCTTCGGCGACGGCATCGCACTGTCGTTCTGGATCAACGGAACCGATTCCGGTGGATGCTGCGCGTTTGCCGGCGGACCGTTTTTCGAGAGTCGGTATTTCGGCGAAGGGGTCGGGATCGCCGTCAAGAAGGGCAACGATACCGTGCGGCAGGCGCTTAATTATGCGCTGTTCCGGCTGTGGGAAAAGGGCCGTTTCACCGACCTGTGGCTGCGCTATTTCCCGGTCAGCCCGTTTTGACCGTCAACTGAAAAGAGATGTCTGTGACTGAAACTGCAAATCTGCGCGCGCTCGCCGAGCAGTCCGGCGCCTGGCCGTTCGAAGAGGCGCGGAAGATCGTCGCCCGTCTGAAGAAGAAGCCGAAAGACGAGGTGATCTTCTCGACCGGCTATGGGCCTTCGGGTCTGCCGCATATCGGCACCTTTGGCGAGGTCGCGCGCACCACCATGGTGCGCCACGCCTTCCGCGTGCTGACCGACGACAAGGTCAAGACCCGGCTGATCGCGTTTTCCGACGACATGGACGGCCTGCGCAAGGTGCCGGACAATGTGCCGAACGGCGAAATGCTGGCGCGGGACCTCGGCAAGCCGCTGACGAAAGTGCGCGATCCGTTCGGAACGCATCCGAGCTTTGGCGCGCACAACAATGCGCGGCTGCGGGCGTTTCTTGACACGTTCGGATTCGATTACGAATTCCTGTCGGCGACCGAGTGCTATACGTCCGGCCGTTTTGATCAGGCGCTCCTTCAGGTCCTCAAGCACTACGACAAGGTGATGGCGGTCATGCTGCCGTCGCTGCGGTCGGAGCGGGCGCAGACCTATTCGCCGTTCCTGCCGATTTCCGAGCGGACCGGCATCGTGCTGCAAGCGCCGGTGATCGCCCATGATGCTGCCGCCGGCACGATCACCTATGAAGACCCGGATACGAAGGAGCCCATCACGACGCTCGTCACTGGCGGCCGCTGCAAGTTGCAATGGAAGCCGGACTGGGCGATGCGGTGGTATGCGCTCGGCGTCGATTACGAGATGGCCGGCAAGGACCTGATCGATTCGGTGAAACTGTCGGGCGAGATTAACCGCGTGATCGGCGGCACCCCGCCGGAAGGCTTCAACTACGAACTGTTCCTCGACGAGAAGGGACAGAAGATTTCCAAGTCCAAGGGCAACGGGCTCACCATCGACGAATGGCTGCGTTATGCCTCGCCGGAATCGCTGTCACTGTTCATGTATCGGGAGCCGAAGGCGGCCAAGCGTCTCTATTTCGATGTGATCCCGCGCCATGTCGACGAATATTTGCAGTTCCTCGAGGCCTATCAGCGGCAGGATGAGAAGCAGCGGCTGTCGAATCCGGTCTGGCACATCCATTCCGGCAATCCGCCGGCCCCGGAGATTCCGATACCCTTTGCCATGCTGCTCAGCCTGGTGACAGCGTCCAATGCAGAGAATGCCGAGACGCTCTGGGGCTTCATCGCGCGCTATCGGCCCGGCGTCAGCCCGCAGACGCATCCGAAGTTGAATGCGCTTGTGGGCTATGCGCTCAATTACTATCGCGACTTCGTTCTGCCGACCAAAAGCTTTCGTGAGCCGACCGACCAGGAGCGCGCGGCGCTCATGGACCTGCGCGACGCGCTGTCCAACATGCCGGTCGACGCAACGGCGGAAGCGATCCAGGACGTGGTCTACGAAATCGGGCGCAGGGAGCCGTTCCTCGATCACAAGAAGAAAGCCAAGGACGGCAAGCCCGGCGTTTCGCTCGACTGGTTCAACATGCTGTACCAGGTGCTGCTCGGGCAGGAGAAAGGTCCGCGCTTCGGCTCGTTCGTTGCGGCCTACGGGCTGAAGAACACGGTCGACATGATCGACGGCGCGCTGGCGCGCAGCGCGTAGCCACAGAGCACTTTTAGGCCACTAAGCACCTTCCGGCCTCATCCTGAGGAGCATTGCGCAGCAATGCGTCCCGAAGGATGGGGCCGACCTCCTCCTTCGAGACGCGCCTTCGGGCGCTCCTCAGGACGAGGCCGGAATGGATTTCGGAATAAGAGCGCTGAAACGCTACTGGCTCGCCCACATGATGCGCGCGACCCATAGCACATCGGACATCGGCAAGGTGCGCGGCGGATGGTCGGGATTGAGCGAATGCAGTTCGATCGTCTTCGCCGTCTTGCGCGCGAGCTGCTTGACCATCACCTCGCCGTCCTTGGTCTTGACGACGACCCGGTCGCCGCGGCGCACCGGTGCGGCCGGAGACACCACGATGATGTCGCCCTTGCGAAAGGCCGGCTCCATCGAGTTGCCGGAAATCTCGAGCGCATAGGCATGCTCGTCATTCACCGAGGGGAAGGGGATCTCGTCCCAGCCCTTGCCGACCGGGAAGCCGCCATCGTCGAAATAACCGCGCGATCCTGCCTCGGCGAAGCCGATCAGCGGCACAGCCTGCGTGATCGGGCGCGGCGCCTCCGAAATCAGCGCAATGAAAGTCTCAACGCTGGTGTCGGTCGCGGCGAGCGATTTCGCCACCGATTCGGTCGAGGGCCAGCGCGCCCGGCCGTCCGGCGTAATGCGCTTGGACTTGTTGAAGGTGGTCGGATCGAGCCCGGCCTTTTTGGCGAGCCCCGACGCCGAAAGGCCGGCGCGCGCCGCGAGCCGGTCGATGGCGGTCCAGATCTGTGCGTGCGTCAGCATGGGCGGCCCCGCGCGTTGCAAACGCGTCGTCGTGTGACTTTTATCCTACTTATGTATAGGAATTAGTGCCGTTTGGCCACGCTGTCCAGTCCTCACCTCACGTTTCTTGTGCGCCGCCGGTTCAGTGGCTAGTTTCGCGCGCCCGAATTCTGGAGGTGTTCAGGCGTGGTCGCCCTGTTGGAGCGCCTGGCGCGCCCGGTCCTGTATCGTTTCGACCCCGAAAAAGCCCACCGGATCGCGCTGCGCGCCCTGCAATGGACGCCGCTGCCGGCCGCGCGGCCCGAGGATCCACGCCTGCAGGTCCGCGCTTTCGGACTGAATTTCCCAAATCCGGTCGGCCTCGCCGCGGGCTTTGACAAGGATGCCGAGGTTCCGGACGCGCTGCTGCGGCTCGGATTCGGTTTTGTGGAGACGGGCGGCGTGACGCCCCTGCCGCAACCTGGCAACCCCCGGCCCCGTCTGTTCCGCCTCGATGCGGATGGCGGGGTGATCAACCGGTTCGGATTTAACTCGGAGGGCGCTGCGGTCGTCCTGCGGCGGCTGGCCGCACGCGCCGACCGTGGCGGGATTGTCGGGATCAATATCGGTGCGAACAAGAACAGTGCCGACCGCGCTGCCGACTATGTACGCCTCGTGGAGGCGTTCGCGCCGGTGGTTTCCTACGTCACCATAAACGTGTCGTCACCGAATACGCCTGGCCTGCGCAATCTGCAGGAGGCCAAGAGCCTTGACGATCTTCTGGCCCGGGTGATGGAGGCGCGCGACCGCGTGCGACTGCATGCCGGGCCGACGCCGTTGCTTCTGAAAATCGCGCCGGATCTGACGCTCGCCGATCTCGACGATATTGTCGGCATTGCCCGCCGCCGCAAGGTCGATGGCATGGTGGTCGGCAATACCACGGTGCTGCGCCCGCCGTCCCTGCGCGAGCGCGAGAAGGCGATGGAACAGGGCGGATTGTCCGGTAAGCCGCTGTTTGCGCTTTCGACGCGGATGCTGGCGGAGACTTACGTCCGGCTCGAAGGCGCCATGCCGATTGTCGGGGTCGGCGGCATCGATTCAGGCGAGGCCGCAGTCGCCAAGGTCCGGGCGGGCGCAACGCTGGTGCAGCTTTACAGCGGCCTGGTGTTTCGGGGGATTGGACTGGTGCACGAGATCAAGCGCGCGTTGCTGCAGCAGGCCCAGAGCGTACCACTGGCCGAACTGACCGGCGGGGACGCCGCGGACATCACCGCGCAGCCCTGGCCGGTGTGATGGTCCCGCAAACGCCGTTGAGTCCCGCGTAAGAGGGAATGCAGCCTTCATTATGCCTTCGTCCTAGCCTTCGCGGGGACGAACGGAAATGTGCGAGCGCGGAGCCTACCGCCCCTTCGGCGCATTCATGAGCCGCATGATCAGCCAGACCGGGATCACGATCACCGCGCCGAGCAGGAAGTACCGCCAGAGCCAGTGAATGGCGTCGAAGCCGAGATGCCAGACGGTCTCAATCAGATGCTGGATGCTGCGGATGATGTTGTAGGGATCGAGCCCGAACGTCACCATCACGAATCCGACCAGGATCGACAGCAGGATCAGCCGGCCGGCAACCGCGATCGGCGAGCCGCCGAGAAAACGGGTGACGGAATCGCCTGAGGAACGGGGCGTCTCGATCGAGGCTCGCGGATCGTTGGTTGACATCATCCCCTCCACCCGGAACGCGTCCGGAAACCGCGATCATTTAATGACGAGGCCGCGCCTTGCAAGCCGCCCGGTCAAGATCCACGGCCGCGCTCGATCGCATCGGCCATTTTCTCCAGTGTTTCCAACCGGTCGGCTTCGCGCGGCGGCTTGTCCCAGCGCAGCCGCGCGATTCGTGGAAACCGCATGGCCAGACCCGATTTGTGGCGGCTGGAGCGCTGCAGCCCCTCGAATGCAACCTCCAGCACGAGGCCCTGGTCGGGCGCGTATTTCACCGCGCGCACCGGTCCGAACCGCTCGACGGTGTTGTTGCGGACGAAGCGGTCGATCCTGATCAGTTCGTCATCGGTGAAGCCGAAATAGGCCTTGCCCACCGGAACGAGGGTGTCCTCTCCGTCGATCAGGGTCCAGACCCCGAAGGTGTAATCGGAATAGAAGGACGAGCGTTTGCCGCTGCCGCGCTGCGCATACATCAGCACCGCATCGACCGTGAACGGATCGCGCTTCCATTTCCACCACAGGCCTTTCGGCCGGCCCGGGACATAGGGCGCGTCCCGGCGCTTGAGCATGATGCCTTCGACAGCGCCGGCATCCTTGCCGGCGCCCGCCGATGCGGGGTCGGCGCGCGCAGCGGCGAGTTCGTCCCAGGTTGCAAAGGGCACGAGCGGCGACAGATCGAGCCGTGGATGCATATGACGCGCAATGAAGGCCTCGAGCCGCATTCTCCGCTCCACGAATGGAAGCTCCCGAAGGTCATCATGACCATCGATCAGCAGGTCATAGACGCGCAGATGCGCCGGGTAATCATGGATCAGCTTCGGGGTCACAGCCTTCCGGTTCAGCCGCTGCTGCAGGACATTGAAGCTCTGCACCCGCCGATCGCGCAGGATCAGGAGTTCACCGTCCAGCGAGCCGTTGAAGTTCAGCGCCTCGATCAACTCGGGGAAGCTTTTCGATATGTCCTCGCCCGTGCGTGAATACATGCGCGCGATCCGGTCGCCGCGCGCATTGACCCCGGCCGAAGCCTGCACCCGAATGCCGTCCCATTTCCATTCGGCGACGAAATCGGCCGGGTCGAGCTTCTCGAAATCGGCCGCTTCGATCGCCTGGGCAAGCATCGCCGGGCGGAATGGGGCCGGATCGGATGTCTTCGGCTTTTCAGCGCGGCCCTCGAGCCAGGCAAACAGATCCTGGTAAGGCGGGTCAAGGCCGGACCACATCAGCTCGATTTCGGTGACGTCCTTGTCGCCGAGCGCGGCGGCGGCAGTTTTCGTGAGTCGTGCGGAGACGCCGACGCGCAGCGCGCCGGTGACGAGCTTAAGCAGTGCCCATCGTCCCGTTTCATCGAGACAATCAAGCCAGCGCGCGATCTGTGCGGGAAGCTGCGCCTTGCCGAGCGTGTTGAGAGTGAGGACGACGTCGGTGAGCGATGGCTCTTCTATCCCTCCCCCGCTTTCGCGGGAGGGTGGAGAGCGTAGCGAGCCGGGCGGGGGCGGCGTGTGCAATGGACCCCACCCGGCCGCCGTCGTTTCGCTCCGGCGTCCACCCTCCCCTTGCAGGGGAGGGATGCTGCGCGGTGGCGCCGGCCACATCAGCGCGATGGTTTCGGAGGTGTCGCCGACGAAGTCCCGCGACAGGCCGAACAGCACCGGATCGGTGCGTTCGGCGATCAGCGTGCGGATCATGCCGGGCTTGGCATGCTGGAAGACGAGACTGCCGGTAAGGGCCGCGAGCGCATAGCCGCGTTCCGGATCGGGCGTGTGCCGGAAATAGTCTGTCATCAGCCGCAGCTTGTTGTTGCGGCCCGGCTCGTAGCTCAGACGGTCGAGCAATTCGGCGAAGCGGATCATGCTTCGCCCTCTTCACCTCCTCCCTTGTGGGGGAGGTCGACCGTCGAAGCCGAAGGCGTAGACGGGCGGGAGGGGGGTGATTGGAATCGCGATGATGTCTCCGACAACGACCCCTCACCCCGCTCGGCGCTTTGCGCCTTGCCACCCTCTGCCCCAAGGGGGGAGGGAAGATCCGTCCCGTCCTCATCGCCATAGCCGACGATATCAAGGGGCCTCGCCTTAAGCCCCCGTGTGGCGCACCAGTGAACGAGTGCATCCTCCTGCCCGTGCGTGACCCAGATTTCGGATGCCCCTGTGGCAACGATCGTGGCTCGCAATCCGTCCCAGTCGGCATGATCGGAGATGACCAGCGGCAACTGCACGAGGCTCTGCCGCGCCCGTGCGCGGACCCGCATCCAGCCCGAGGCGTAAGCCGTGACCGGATCGGGAAAGCGGCGCGACCACACCTCCTTCAGCGCCGAGGGCGGGCACAGCGTAATGGTGCCGCCCAGATCCGCTTTCTTCATGTCGCGTACGGGTCGCAATTCGCCGAGATCGACACCGTGCGACATGTAATAGCGCGACAGCGGCTCCATCGCGCCGTGCAGATAGATCGGCTCGCGATAACCCGCCTTGCGGATCAGCGCGATCACGCGCTGCGCCTTGCCGAGTGTATAGGCGCCGACCAGATGCGCCCGTTCGGGAAACAGCGTGACCGAATGCAGAAGCTTTGCGATCTCCGCGTCGGGATCGGGATGACGGAAGACCGGGAGGCCGAAGGTCGCTTCGGTGATGAACACGTCGCAGGGGACAAGCTGGAACGGGGCGCAGGTGGGGTCGGGCACATCCTTGTAGTCGCCGGAGGCGACGATCCGGCAGCCCTTGTGCTCCACGGCTATCTGGGCGGAGCCGAGCACGTGACCGGCGGGATGAAAGGTGGCGGTGACGCCGTTCAGAGTCACCGTCTCGCCATAGCGGATCACCTGGGTGGAACCCGCGAAATCC
The DNA here is from genome assembly GCA_044506365.1 of Hyphomicrobiales bacterium. Lineage (GTDB taxonomy): Bacteria > Pseudomonadota > Alphaproteobacteria > Rhizobiales > Xanthobacteraceae > Pseudorhodoplanes. Next base: position 1,652 of record JBIQKQ010000053.1, on the reverse strand, counting down.
TCGCCATAACGCAGGCGCATCATGTCGAGGGTTTCCTGCGTCGCCAGCACCGCGCCATGGCCGGCCCGCGCATGGTCGGAATGACCATGCGTGATCAGCGCCCTGTCGACCGGACGGGTCGGGTCGATGTAAAAGCCGCCGGTCTTGCAGCACACGCCCGAGGGCGTCGGCAGCAGCAGGTCTTCGGGACGCATGGTGGCTAGATAGGCCATCCGGGGAAAATCGCGAGAATGCCATCAACGCCGCAAGGCCAGGCGCTGTTTCAGTCGTCCGGTGATCTCATTGCCGACCGGCGCTACGAGATTGCGCGCGCCTATCGGCAGGGGGGCGATCTGACGTCGGCCATCGACCTTCTGGAACAGACGGTCGAGATGGCTCCCGGTTTTGCCGCGGCCTGGTTCGATCTTGGCGAATTGCACGAGTTGGACGGGAACCGCGATGGGGCGGTGGCGGCGTTTGAACAGACGCTGGCCGCGGACCCATCCGACCGGTACGGGGCGGGACTGCGGCTGCGGCTTCTGAATATCGGCGGACACGCGATGTCGGCGGACTATGTCCGCTCTGTATTCGATCAATATGCCGAGCGGTTCGATCAGGCGCTGATGGCGTTGTCCTACACGGCGCCGGAGATGCTGGCTGCCGCCGTCGCGGAGCTGCAAGGAGGGCGCGACCGTTCGGCGCGTTTCGGCACCATGCTCGATCTCGGCTGCGGCACCGGGCTGTCGGGCGCAGCGTTCCGCCCCCTGGTCGACTGGATGGAAGGCGTCGACCTCTCGCCCGGCATGGTGGCGCGGGCGCGCCGCAAAGGCCTTTACGACGTGCTCGCCGTCGGCGACCTGACCGAAACCCTCGACCGGCACCTGCGCGCGGACGCCCGCTTCAATCTCGTCGTTGCGGCGGATGTGTTCGTCTATAGTGCCGATCTCACGCTGATCGCGGCGCTTGTCCATGACGTGCTGGCGCCCGAAGGACTGTTCGCATTCACCGTTGAGACGCACCAGGGCGGCGGCGTCGTTCTCGGGCCGAAGCTGCGTTATGCGCATGGCGAGGCGCATGTGCGGACGGCCTTGCAAGCCGCCGGGCTGACGATCCGCAAGCTGGTGCCGGCTTCCACGCGGATGGAGGCCGATGTGCCGGTGCCGGGGTTGCTGGTCATTGCGGAGCGCGCCCCGGCTTCGCCATGGTCGAAGCGATAGATCGCGCGGTGACCCTTTCCGATCCGATCGCGCCAACCGACGGCTTGCCGGATGCATTCGCGCGCTGGTTCGCCGGGCGCGGCTGGAAGCCGCGGACGCATCAGCTCGAATTGCTGAAGCGCGCCCGCGCGGACACATCGGTACTCCTGATCGCGCCGACCGGGGGTGGCAAGACGCTGGCGGGTTTTCTGCCGACGCTTGTGGAGTTGAGTGAGGCAGGTATGAGCGCTGCTTCTTCTCCCCTCCCCCCGCGAGCGGAGCGAGTGGTCGGGAGGGATCGGGGGTGGGGGGAGGTGAAGTCAGATGAAAGTGACTCCCCACCCCTAACCCCGCCCCACCGCTTCGCGGGGCGAGGGGAAGACAGCCGGCTCGCGGTGGGAGGTGAAAAGAAGCGACTCGTTTCTACGGGGCGAAAGGTGCAGAGGTCCCAAGGCCTGCACACCCTCTACATCTCAC
>JBIQKQ010000214.1:0-3042 GCA_044506365.1 Hyphomicrobiales bacterium | reverse complement strand
CAACTTGGCATGGTGCCGGCGGAGGGATTTGAACCCCCGACCACCCGCTTACGAAGCGGATGCTCTACCACTGAGCTACGCCGGCTCACTGCAAGGCGCTTGTGATAGCGGTCCGAACCCGGCTTTTCAAGCGACCGCGGACCCGGTCAGAAAAAGAACAGGCGCTTCCAGCCGGGGGACGTGGCGTTCGCATCCGGCAGTTCCCGGTCGGGATCGGGTCCGGGGTCGTCCGGCACATGCGCGATCGGCACGATCGATTCCGGAACCGCGCCGGTATCGGCCACGGCGCGCGGGGTGACAGGCGGCGCAGCCGCAGGCGGTGCGGGAACCGGAGCAGCCGGCTTCGCCTCGATCGTCGGAGGCGTGGATTCAGTCTCGCCTGCAACCTCTGCGGCCGCCGATGGCGAAGCAATCGCCTCAACCGGGGCCTTCCACTCGAACGCATCGATGCGGCCTGACACCGGCGAGATCGGCAGCCACTGATCCGAGACATATCCGTCCGCCGTCCAGGCTGGATCGCGCGCGGCATGAACGGCCCGTGCGGTCCATTCGCGCGCGCGGCCCTCATCGGCGAATTCGGCCTGTTCGAGATCGGCCATCAGCAGCGCCACGCGCTGGGAGGGTTGGGCGAGGAACGGCGCCAGCGCGTTCCGCGCCTCGGTGAATTCGCGTGCATCGATGGCCGCACGGGCGAGCGCCAGCGCGCTCTCGAGATGACTTGGAGCGAGCGCAGAAAGCCGGCGCACGCGGCTGAGCCGGTCGCGCGCGGAATCGCCGAAGCGCAGATAGGCATAGGTCTCCGCGAGGTCGGGATGCGGAGTTGCTTCCCAGGCCCGCTCGATGATGCGGCTCGCCTTGCGCAGATCGCCGCCCTCCGCGAGGAAGCGCGCCGCCAGCGCAGCCGCAGGGACCAGATCGGGCGCAAGCTTCACGGCTTCATAGACCAGCGCCTGCGAGGTGCCGCGATCACTGTCCTCCAGGGAGAGCGCATGCGCCGTCAACAGCACCGCGCGTTGCCGACGATAGCTCTGGCGGTCCAGTGCGCCGGCCGTCCGGTTCTTCTCGAGCATATCGAGCGCGCCGGCCCAGTCGCCGCTGGCGCAGCGGATCTGCAACACGGCATTGCCCGCCCATGACGATGACGGCGCAATCGCCGCCGCCTCCTCGGCATAAGCCCGTGCGCTGGCGAGATCGTCGCGCCGCTGCGCCTCGATGAACAGGCCGCGCAGGCCGAGCAGTCTGGTCTGTTCGGCGCCAGCCATCTGGCGGAACGCCTTCTCGGCGGCCGCGCGATCGCCGCCGAGCTGCGCGGCCTGCGCCGCCAGCAACATGGCCAGCGGCTCGTCGGGCGCGAACTTTCTCACCTCGTCGGCATAGCGTCGTGCGGCGCGCAGATCGCCTGCTCCGACCGCGATCAGCCCGCGCGCGATCGCGCGCTGGCCGCGTGTTTCACGCCGGTTGCGCAGAGCGGTCGCCACGCGAGCCGGCGAGCGCCACAAACCACGCAGCATCGACCATACGAACATGCAGATCGCGAGCGTCGTCAGCATGGCGGCGATCAGCACCATCAGCGACGTCTCGATGCGCCAGCCAAGCCAGGTTACCGCGACCTCACCCGGTCGATCGGCCAGCCAGCTCACCGCAAGCGCGATCAGCCCGACAACGATGAAGAAGATTGCAACCCGGATCATCGCTGGCGCGGCCTCATGACCCGGACTTCAGGAGCGCGCCAAGCGCTGTCTGCGACATGTTGCGGGCCGCCGCGATCGCCGCGTTGCGGGCTTGCGCCTTCGCGATCCAGGCCTGCGCCGGCGCGCGCGCGTCAGGCGGCAGCTTCGCCAGTTCAGCCAAGGCACCGCGAATGTCGGCATGTTCGGCGCGGGCTTCGATCCGTGAGCGGATGCTGCTCGGATCATCCCCGGAGACATCGCCGGCCGGCCGGATGCGCACGATCTTCTCCGCATTGGCTTGCAGCCGTTCGAGAAACGTGCCTGTCTGCGGCGCTTCATTGCGCGCGGCTTTCCAGATGGCCGGCATGAGGCCCGCAAGTTCGCGGCCGAGCGCCTCGGCGCTGGGGACGCCCGACGCGGCGAAAGGCTGCAGCGCTGCGACACTGGCGGCATCGCCGGACAGCGACTTCACCGCCGCAAGTTCCGACTCGAACGGCATGCCGCTCTCGACCGCGTCGCGCAGTGCGATGGCCGCAATGGCGGAGCGGCCCTTCGCATCATCGGCAGAAAGACGCCGCACCACCTCGTCCTGGCTGGACCGCGCCGATTGCTCAAGGGTGGCGATCCGCGCTGACAGTGCGTCGAGGTCGGCCCGCGCTTGAGGCGACGCGGCTTGCGACTTTTGCGCAGCTTCGGCGGTGGTGGCCGCGCTTGAGGCACGGTCTCGCGCTTCATGCGCCAGCGCTGCGATCTCGTCACTTCGCTTCTCGCGTTCCGCCGTCATGTCAGCCAGCGTCTTGACCGCCGCTTCGGCGGCCACGATACGCGCCAGCAATTGCTTGTCGTCGGCGCGCGGCGCGCCCAGCTGAGCTTCGAGCTTGGCAAGCCGCGCCTGCAGTTGCGGGTCTTCTTTCCGGGATGCGAGCTGCGCTTCCAGCTTGTCGATGCGCGACAGCAATTCGGGCGATGGCGACGCCGTCAGCGTCGGCGGAGCGGACGCGGGTTGCATCCGGCCGGCCAGCCATTGTCCTGCGCCGAGTCCGATTGCAAAGAACACGATGGCGGCCGCGGCTGCGATCCCGATCGAGCGCCAGGGTCGGTCCTTCGGCGACTGGTCGCGGCCGGCGGATACGGTGTCACGCGGCGGCGCTGCGGCTTCCGGAGCGGGATCAGGCGGTTCGCCCTCGGACGCCTCATTCCGCGCATCCTTGGATGCGGCATCCTTGGAGGCATCGCTGGCCGCGTCCTCGGACACGTCCTGCGATGCTGCCCTTGTGGCGCTTTCCGTCTCCGGCACCGATGGCTGGTTCGCGGTCGTCGCGGGCTGCCCTGCCGGTTCCACTGGTTCCGGTGTGATCTCGGTGGCCTTCAG
>JBIQKQ010000213.1:0-3044 GCA_044506365.1 Hyphomicrobiales bacterium | reverse complement strand
GACTGCGTCCTTCCGACGTTTATGCGCGCAACCCATCGTCCGACGAGGGCAACCCGGACGGCCCGCAGATCGCCATCGTGGTCGGCGGTCTCGGCGTCAGCGCGACCGCCACCGCGAACGCCCTGTCCAAACTTCCCGGCGCCGTCACCTTTGCCTTCACCCCTTACGGCAATGACCTCGACCTGCTGGTCTCGCAGGCGCGCGAGAAGGGACACGAGGTGCTGCTGCAGGTACCGATGGAGCCGCATGACTTTCCCGACAACGACCCCGGTCCGCAGACGCTGCTGTCGTCGTTGTCGGCCGATCAGAATGTCGACCGTCTGCATTGGCTGTTCAGCCGCATGCAGGGCTATGTCGGCATCGTCAACTTCATGGGCGCACGCTTCACCGCTTCGGACCACGCGCTCGCGCCGGTTCTGCGGGAACTGTCCAAGCGCGGGCTGATCTATGTCGACGACGGCTCCTCGCCGCGCAGCCAGGCCGGACAGATCGCCGGCGCCAACAAGCTGCCTTATGCGAAGGCCGATGTGGTGATCGACGCGACCCCGAGCGCGGTCGAGATCGACAACGCGCTCAAGCGCCTCGAGACGCTGGCGCGCGGTCGCGGAGTCGTGGTCGGCTATTCCTCGGCGCTACCGGCCAGCATCGACCGCATCGCCAAATGGGCGAAGTCGGCGAAGGGCCGCGGCATCGTTCTGGTGCCGGTCACCGCGGCGGCTATTCGCGCGCGGTCGAGCTGACCTGACCCGACCCGCATGATCTTGCAAAGGCCGCCGAGCCCGGCGCAAAATCCGCCAATGACTGATGACAGACACGAGACGCTGCCCTACCGCGCATGCGTCGGCATGATGGTGCTCAATCGCGACAATCATGTCTTTATCGGCCGCCGTACCAGCGGGCCGGAACACGTCGATGCGAGCCATAGCTGGCAGATGCCGCAGGGCGGCGTCGATGACGGCGAGGATCTGTACCAAGCCGCCTTGCGCGAATTGCAGGAGGAAACGAGCATTCGTTCGGTGATGAAGCTCGGCGAGATCGATGACTGGCTGTCTTACGACATCCCGCAGCGGATTGCCGGGCGCGCCTGGAAGGGGCGGTATCGCGGCCAGAAGCAGAAATGGTTCGCCTTCCGATTCACCGGCAACGAGAACGAGATCAACATTCTGCAGCCGGTTGGCGGCCACAAGCCGGAATTCGTGGAATGGCGCTGGGAGCCGATGCGCAACCTTCCCGGGCTGATCATTCCGTTCAAGCGGCAGGTCTATGAGCAGGTGGTGAAGGAATTCTGCCGGTTTGCTTAACGCGAACCGCCCGGGGCGCAACGGGGCGTTTCGCCGCATCGGGCCAGCCGTGACGTGCGCCTGCCGCATTCCTAGCTTTGCTCGGTCCCAACCGGAGGCCATCCCGCATGCTCGATGCCAAACGCCTGCTTGATCAGTTCCTTGGCGCCCCGACCCAGGGGGGCGGCCTGCCGCAGGCGCCGCAACGCGGCGGGTTCCCGGCGCAGCAGCCGCAGCAGGGCGGCGGACTTGGCGACCTTGTCGGCGGTCTTGGCAACATGCTCGGTGGCAGCATGGGCGGCGTCGGCGGCGGCGCCGTCGCGGGCGGGCTTGCCGCACTGCTGATGGGCTCGAAGTCCGGGCGCAAGATGGCCGGCACCGCATTGCAGCTCGGCGGCATGGCCGTGGTCGGCGCGATTGCCTACAAGGCCTATCAAGACTGGCAGGCCGGCAAGACCGTGACCCAATCGACCGTGCCGCCGGTCGGGGCCGCATCCCTGCCTCCGCCGCCAGCCGACACGCCGTTCGCGCCGGCCCGCGAATCCGAACAGCAATCGCTCAGCCGACATCTCTTGCGGGCGATGATCACGGCCGCAAAAGCGGACGGGCATATCGATGCGAACGAACAGGCCGCGATTTTTGCGGAGATGGATAAGCTCCCGCTGGATGCCGACGACAAGGCGTTCGTGATGGACGAACTGCGCAAGCCGCTCGATGTCGACGCCGTCGCGAGCGCCGCGCGCACGCCCGAGGAAGCGGCGAGCATCTACACCGCCTCGCTGCTTGCGATCGATGTCGACAATGCGTCGGAGCGCGCCTATCTCGGCCTGCTCGCTGCCCGACTCAATCTCGACGACGCGCTGGTCAAGCACCTGCACGCGACGATGGAAGGCGCGACGCTACCGGCGAGGCCCGGTGTGTGATTGTCGTGACGACAATGCCCGCAATGGTCTTCACCCGTCCCACCGCGGGCGGGGTGAAGCCGCAGATGCATCCGGGATAACAAAAAGCCGGGCCTTGCTGCCCGGCTCTTTGCATTTCATCAAGCGCCGCGCGCTCAATGCATCCCCGTGCCCTGCAGGTGATAATCGAGCGCCTTGAAATGATCGAGACGGGCGATCTCCTTGTCGATGAATTCGCCTGCGCTCATTCCGGCGACTTTCTCTTCGGCTGCCTTGATGTGTTCGGCGAGCACGGTGCGGTCGAACTCCTCGACCGAGGCCGCCACATCGGCGAGCACGGTCAGTCCGGTCGGCGACACCTCGGCAAAGCCGCCCAGGACGATGATTTGCATCTCGCCGCCGTCGCGCTTGATGGTGAGGATGCCAGGACGCAGCGCCGTCACCATCGGCGCATGCCCCGCGAGCACGCCGAAATAGCCCTCGGAGCCGGGCACGTCGACCTGCTCGACTTCGCCGGACAGGAGAAGCCTCTCGGGGGAGACGAGATCGAAGTGAAAGGTGGCCATGATGAAACTTGCTCCGCTTTCTCACGCCCTCCCCTGAAGGAGGGTGGGAGGGGCTCGCACTGCTCAGTGCGAAGACCTCCACCCGACCGCTTTGCGGTCGACCTCCCCCTCTCAGGGGAGGTGAAGAAGGAAACTACGCCGCTTCCGCCGCCAGACGCTTGCCCTTCTCGACGGCCTCTTCGATGGTGCCGACCATGTAGAAGGCCGCTTCCGGCAGGTGATCGTACTTGCCTTCGCAAAGGCCCTTGAAGCCCTTGATGGTGTCGGCGAGCTCGACGAACTTGCCCGGCGAGCCG
>JBIQKQ010000212.1:0-3049 GCA_044506365.1 Hyphomicrobiales bacterium | reverse complement strand
CCACCAGCACGCCGAGCGTGTTGCCGGCGCGCAGGATCGGCACGCCGAGGAAGGAATGGTAGATCTCCTCGCCGGTCTCCGGGCGATAGGCGAAGGCCGGATGCGACTGCGCGTCCTGCAGGTTGATCGGATTGGCCTGGCTGGCGACCAGGCCGACCAGGCCCTCGTCGATGCGCATCACGGTCTGGTGGACCGCTTCCCGGTTGAGGCCCTCGGTGGCGTAAAGCTCGAGCGTGCCGTCCACCCGCAACACGTAGACGGAGCACACCTCCGCAACCATGTTGGCGGCGATCAGCACGACGATCCGGTCCAGCCGGTCCTGCGCGCTCACCGGTTCCGCCATCACTTCGCGGAGCCGGCGCAACAACACGCGCGGGCCGCCCATTGCGCCTCGCATGGGTCGATCCTTCCAGGGATGTCCGGCCAGGCCGGACCTGCGGGCTATAGCGGGTGCGATATGTCAGCCGCAAGCTGGGCGTTTCCTATCTCCCCCGCGAGCGCAGCGCATGGCGGGGAGGGATTTACCCGCGCGATTGTTCGAAAAATTGGGCGAGCGCGGAAATCTCTGTTTTCTCGCCGTCGTTGTCGTCCGCCAACCGCTGATAATGCGCGGCGATTGCCTCGTACATCTCGCGCGAGGGGCCGCCGCCGGTGAAACGGGCGATTTCCTCCATCTCGGCCACCCAGCGATAGGCCTTGCCGAACATATCCGGCACGCTGCGCTGGAAATAGGCGAGGAGATTGGGCTGGCTGGCCGCAAGCTCGGCCTTTAGCGCCTCCGCCACCCCCGCGCGCTCGGCCGCGAGCAGCATGGCCGAGCCGACCGCGGTCAGCCCCTTGGTGATGCCGCCATAGCTCATCTTGAGGGCCGAGGCCGCGCCGATCCCACCATCCACAGGCCGGAACACGAGGCCGAAATCGTTCAGCCGCTCCAGCGGCTGCGTGTCCGGGCCGGAATAATAGAAGACCGGGCCGCCATAGCCTGCGCGCGGCGGTCCGCCGATGATCCCGGCATCGGCGAAGGGCGTGCCGGATGCCTCGACCACGACTGCGATCGCGCGTGCCGTGTCAGGGCTCACCGCATTGCAATCGGCATAGAGCGGCTTTTTGTTCGCGTTGGTAAGCGCGGGAGCGAGCCGCCTCGCGAGCGGCAGCGCCTCGCCCGGCGGCACGATCGAGAGGATGAAATCCGCCGCTGCGATGTCGGCATCGCTCGTATCGATCATGCCGGCGGCCCTGGCGCGCGCGGCGCTCGCTTCGCTCCGGCCTTGCAGCGAGGTGAGCACCCGCACGCCGTTTTCGGTCAGCCGCTTGGCGACGCCGGCGCCCATGGCGCCCTGCGCGATGACGGCGATGACTGGTCTGATGCTATTCACGCTTCTCTGTCCCGAGCGATTGCGCGGCGGCGCGCCTCGGCCGGTTTGTATCCCAGATTGCCGATAAAGATATCAGGAATAAATTCCTTATTTCTGCCATCTTCCCATGGTTCACTCCTGCCTGTCCCGCCCCGTCCAAGGGGCGTTTCATGAGCGTCGCGAGACGCGGGGCGGGATGCGGTGGCCGTGTGGCGCGAGAGACGTGTCGTGCTGCGCGGAGGCCCAAGCCGTGCCCGACCCGGCTGCCATGTGCAGGCAGTCACTGGTCGTGTCGCCGGCGCCGGCAAGGGTTTCGTCCCTCCTGGCGCCGTGTGCAACGTCCGCAGTGGTGGCCAAGAATGTCACGCCACCAGGGGCGGCACGGAGCAAGCCTCAAACACCGCGCGCGGAACGCCGGAGCCATTCGGCGGTCCGTGGTGACTATCACTCATGCGCTTTACACTTCGCGCATGAGGCCATGGGCTGGCTGAAAGCCCGGCGTTCCGCGCGCCCTTGGGATTGCCGAGGGGAGGAATGCGGCGAATGGATTACGGGCGCGCCCGCGCCGTCACAACAACAGGGCCGCACCAGCACGTCCGCAGCAAACGACAGGGTGGAACAAGTACGTGCGCTGCAAACAAAAGAGCCGGCGGAGCTTTATGTTCATTCCACGCTGGGCGTCTTCTCCGGAGCGAAGCGAGGAGTCGGGTGGGGGGAGTTCGCTCCGTGGAGGCGACATTGAGTCGATTGCCGCAAGCCTCCCACCCCGATCTCCTTCGCTATCGCTCAGTCGATCGACCCTCCCCGCCATTCGCGGAGTTTATCATCGGGCCGCGCTTCGCGCGGACCCGTTGGCTCATGGGGGGAGGGAAAAGAAAGGATGTCCATTTGCGAGGAGGACATATGCGACGACGGGCGCGCCAGCTAAAGAACAGGGTCGGCGAAGGGGTCAAAGGTAGTGAGGGCGCAACATACTCCGCTCATTCCCGCGAAGGCGGGAATCCAGTATCCCAAGCGAAATCTGTATTGTGGCCCTGGGTCCCCGCCTTCGCGGGGACGAGCGGAAAAAAGCCTAAGCCTTGTCCAGGCCGTACAGCGAATGCAGCGTGCGCACCGCGAGCTCGGTATAAGCGGCATCGATCAGCACCGAGAACTTGATTTCCGAGGTGGTGATCGCGCGAATGTTGATCTTCCGCTCCGCCAGCGCCTTGAACGCGCGCGCCGCAACGCCGGCATGGCTGCGCATGCCGATGCCGATCACCGAGACTTTCGCAACATCGGTCGCGCCATCGATGCGCTGATAGCCGATCGTCTCCTTCGCGCTCGCGATCACGTCCATCGAGCGCTGATAATCGGCAGCCGGCACCGTGAAGGTGAGGTCCGTCGTCTTGCCGTCGGCCGAGACATTCTGAACGATCATGTCCACGTTCACGCTCGAATCCGCGAGCGGACCGAAGATCGCGGCGGCGATGCCCGGCTTGTCCTCGACGTTGCGGATGGAGATCTGCGCTTCGTCCTTCGAGAACGCGATCCCGGTGACGACCTGTTGCTCCACGATATCCTCCTCATCGCAGATCAGCGTGCCCGGAGGCATGCCGTGCGGATCGATCTCTTCCGGCTTGTTGAAGCTGGAGCGCACAAAGATCTTGACCTTGTGCACCATGCCAAGCTCAACCGAACGAACCTGCAGCACC
>JBIQKQ010000052.1:0-21101 GCA_044506365.1 Hyphomicrobiales bacterium | reverse complement strand
CCCCTGCGCAGCATCGATCTCGGCGGCGGCCTCGGCATACCCTATTATTCAGGCGATGCCCCGCGGGACCTTGCGGCGGTCCGCGGAGGATTGGATGTCCTCTTGAAGGCGAAGCGCAGCGAGCCGCTGATCCGAGATGAGCGTGTCATCGTCGAGCCGGGACGTTACCTCACCGGCCCCGGCGGGCTCTATGTCGCGAGCGTCATCGCGAGCAAGCTATCGCGCGGCACGCGGTTCATCGTCACCGACGGCGGCATGCATCATCACCTCGCAGCGTCCGGCAATCTCGGCCAGGTCATCAAGCGCGATTATCCGGTCGTTGCGCCGGCGCGGATGGATTCCACGGAATTCGAACGCAGCACCGTCGCGGGGCCACTCTGCACGCCGCTCGACACGCTGGCGCGCGCGGCGAATTTGCCAATGCTCCGGGCCGGAGACCTCGTCGCCGTGATGCAGTCGGGCGCATACGGCCTTTCGGCAAGTCCGAACGGCTTTCTCAGCCATCCGACGGCCGCCGAAATCCTGGTCGATCAAGGGCACGCCGTCGTCATTGGCTGAGCACCGGGTTTCTGTTGCGCGTACCGCGCAACGGACTATGCTGCATTGCAATAGGACATTCGTTTGCGCCGGATAAGGCGGGAATACTCGCGGTGAGCCGCTGACGAGGCGGCTGCACCGCTCTACGATGATCCCGCTGCAATCAAGCCGCGGGGGCGAGGCTCAGCAGCGGTCCCCCGCGCATGTGGGGAGGCGGACATGGGTATCGAAAGCCTTATCGTTTGGCTGATCGTGGGCGGTGTCGCGGGCTGGCTCGCCGGCCTGATCGTGAAGGGCTATGGCTTCGGCCTGATCGGCAACATTGTTGTCGGCATTGTCGGTGCGGTGATCGCCGGCTGGCTGTTGCCGTGGCTCGGCATTAATCTTGGTAGCGGCATCATCCGGGCGATCGTCAATGCCGTGATCGGCGCGGTGATCCTGCTCGTCATCATCGGCTTCTTCAGACGCTAGAGCAGACGTGGCGCGGAGATCGAATGGGCGACAGCGCGGACGACAAACCGAAACGGGACAAACCCTGGATTTTCCGGACCTATGCCGGGCATTCGACCGCCGAAAAGTCGAACGCGCTTTACCGGCAGAATCTCGCGAAGGGCCAAACGGGCCTGTCCATCGCCTTCGATCTCCCGACCCAGACCGGCTACGACTCCGACCATCCGCTTGCGGCAGGCGAAGTCGGAAAGGTCGGCGTGCCAATCTCCCATCTCGGCGATATGCGGACGCTGCTCGATGGCATTCCGCTCGCCGAGATGAATACGTCGATGACGATCAACGCGCCGGCGGCGTGGCTACTCTCGCTTTATATCGCCGTTGCGGATGAAACCGGCGCACCGCGCGACAAGCTCACCGGCACGACCCAGAACGACATCATCAAGGAATATCTGTCGCGCGGCACCTATGTGTTTCCGCCCGGCCCGTCCATGCGTCTGATCAAGGACACGATCCTGTTCACGACGAAGGAAATGCCGAAATGGAATCCCGTGAATGTGTGCTCGTATCACCTGCAGGAAGCAGGCGCGACGCCCGTTCAGGAATTGGCCTATGCGCTCGCCACCGCGATCGCGATCCTCGACATGGTCAAGGCGTCCGGCGAAGTGGCGGACGGCCAGATGGGCGAGGTGGTCGGGCGCATCTCGTTCTTCGTGAACGCGGGCATGCGCTTCATCACCGAAATCTGCAAGATGCGCGCCTTCGTCGACATGTGGAACGAAATCACCGCGCAGCGCTATGGCGTCACCGATCCGAAGCAGCGGCTGTTCCGCTACGGCGTGCAAGTGAACTCGCTCGGACTGACCGAGCCGCAGCCCGAGAATAACGTCTATCGCATCTTCCTGGAGATGCTGGCCGTCACGCTGTCGAAAAAGGCGCGCGCCCGCGCCGTGCAACTTCCGGCCTGGAACGAGGCGCTCGGCCTGCCGCGGCCGTTCGATCAGCAATGGTCGCTGCGCGCGCAGCAGATCCTCGCCTACGAATCGGACCTTCTCGAATACGGCGACATTTTCGACGGATCGGTCGAGATCCAGAAGAAGGTGGATGCGCTGATCCAGGCCGCCGGGAAGGAACTTGCAACCATCGAGCGCTTAGGCGGCGCGATCGCGGCGGTCGAGATGGGCTACATGAAGCAGCAACTGGTCGAAAGCAACACCAGACGGCTGGAAGCGATCGAGGCCGGCGACAGCGTCGTGGTCGGCGTCAACAGCTTCACCGAGAGCGAACCCTCCCCGCTCATTGGCGGCGTCGATGCCATTCTCACCGTGCCGCAGGAGATCGAGGCGGAACAGGTCGCGCGGCTCAATGCCTGGCGCGACGCACGCGACGTCAAGGCGGTGGAGGCTTCACTGAAAGAATTGCGCCGCGCGGCCAAGGAGGGCATCAACGTCATGCCCGCCTCGATCGCCTGCGCCAAGGCCGGCGTCACCACAGGCGAATGGGGCGCGGTGTTCCGCGAGGTGTTCGGCGAATATCGCGCGCCGACCGGCGTGCCAAAAGCCGCGCGCCAGGTCGGCGGTGCGCTGCTGGAGCCGGTGCGCGCCGAGGTCGAGCGTGTGTCGCACAAGCTCGGCCGACGCATGAAATTCCTGGTCGGCAAGCCCGGCCTTGACGGCCATTCCAACGGCGCCGAGCAGATTGCGGTGCGGGCGCGCGACGTCGGCATGGACGTGATCTATGCCGGCATCCGCTTCACGCCCGCCGAACTCGTGAAGACCGCGAAGGACGAAGGCGTCGACGTGATCGGGCTGTCGATCCTCTCCGGGAGCCATGTGCCGCTGGTGCGAGAGGTGGTCGACCGCATGCGGTCCGAGGGGCTTGACGACGTGCCGGTGGTTGTCGGCGGCATCGTGCCACCGGAGGACGAGGCAACGCTGCGCGAAGCCGGCGTCGCCGCCGTCTACACGCCGAAGGATTTCCAGATCAACCAGATCATGTCCGACGTTGTGCGGATCGTCGAAGAAGCGAACGGGAAGATGGCGTAAGCTCCCTCTCCCCGCTTGCGGGGAAAGGGTGGCGAAACATTGAAGATGCGAGCCGGGTGAGGGGGAGCCTGCTGCCTGCGCTGCGCAGGCCCCTCACCCGGCCTTATTCGCTTCGCTCATGCGGTCGAACTCTCCCCGCAACCGCGGGGAGAGGTGAGCCGAGCCGCCCCACTGCTCCCACCAGCGCCGCAGGACTGACCGGCTTCGTCAGATAATCCGTCATGCCCGCTGCGCGCGCCTTCCGGGCATCGTCGTCGGACGAACATCCCGATATGCCGATGATCGGAATACGCGCGACGCCGGCAGGCAGCGCGCGGATACGGCGCGTCGCCTCCAGTCCGTCGATGCCGCCCGGCAGCATCATATCCATCAGAACAAGATCGTAGCCGCCGGTCTGCACGGCGCTCACCACCGCCTCGCCACTCGTCACGAAATCCACGCGATGGCCAAGCTCGGTCAGCATCGCATTCAGCACCACGCGTCCGAACGGATTGTCCTCGGCGCAAAGAATGCGAAGCGATGCAGCTGGCGTTGCCCGTCCCGCACCTCTCCTGTCGTCCGGCACGGCATCGCTCCGGGCCGCTGTCGCTTCCACCGCAACAGTGAGCGTGAAGGTCGAGCCCTCGCCCTCCTTGCTGACGACGGCGAGATCACCGCCCATCGCCTTGGCGAGCCGCTTCACCAACACGAGCCCGAGCCCGGTGCCCCCATATCGGAGCGACACGTCCCGGCTCGCCTGCGCGAATGGACGGAACAGCTTTGCGATCTCCGACCTGGTCAGTCCGATTCCGCTGTCGCTCACTGCGAAATGCAGGCGGGTAAGGTTGCGCCCCGCCGGCTCCGCCGTGACCGAAAAGCGCACACGACCCCGCGCGGTGAACTTCACCGCATTGTCGGCGAGGTTTTCGAGTGCGGCCCGTAATCGCACGGGATCACCGAGCGTCTGCGTCGGCAGCTCGTCGCCGATTGCGATCTCCGCGGTCAGACCGCCTGCCTGTGCACGCGCCGCAAGCGCGGCGGCAACTGACTGCGCAAGCTGGCGCGGCGAAAATGGAATGCTTCGCAAGACAAGTCCTGCCCGATCCGCCTTCACCGCATCGAGCACCACCGATGTCGTCTGCGCGAGGTGGTCGGCGGCGTCGCGGATCGCGCGCGCCCAGCCGCGCTCGCGCTCAGGCAGGTTGGAGGCGACCAGCAGGTCGGCCAGCGCCAGTATGCCGGTCAGTGGCGTCCGGATGTCGTGGGCAAGCGCGGCGAGCGCGGTCTCCACGGCACGGTGCTGTGAGGACGGAGCGCGTTTGCGCGCCGGCGCGGACTTGCGCGCACGCTTCGCTGCCTTTTGCGCTGGTCTGCCCCGCCCCATGATTCGCAAGCATCGCATGGCCGGCGCGGGGTGCGCCATTCACGCTTGCGGCAGGCCGACCAACCTGCGGATGTCCATCGGGTTTGCGCCGCCCGCCCGCAGCGCGCGAAGGCCGGTCGCCAGTGTCGACTTCGAAAGCTTGCGGCCGCGGGAATCGCGCACCAGCCGATGGTGCCAATAAGCCGGCTGCGGAAATCCGAGCAGCACCTGCAACAGCCGGTGCACGCTGGTCGACCAGAACAGATCCTGCCCCCGCACAACATGGGTCACACCCTGCAGGGCATCGTCGACCACGACCGACAAATGGTAGCTCGTCGGCGTCTCCTTGCGGGCAAGGATCACATCGCCCCAGGCTAGTGGATTGGCCGCGATCGTGCCGCTCTCGCCGGCGGGTCCCGCCCCGGCTTCGCTCCAGGTCAGGTCGCCGGCCAGTGCCGCGGCCCGCGCCATATCGAGCCGCAAGGCATACGGCTCACCGGCCACAATCCGCGCCTGGCGTTCGGCGTCGCTTAAGCTGGCCCGGCTGCCGGGATAGAGCGGCGCACCGTCGGGATCGCGCGGCCAACCCTCACCGCGCGCCGTGACCTGCTCTGCGATCTCGCCGCGGCTCTCAAAGCTCGCATAGACGAGACCCAGCGCCTGCAGCTTCGCCAGCGCATCGCGATAGGCATCGAAATGCTCCGATTGCCGCCGGACCGGCTGTTCCCAGACGATGCCCGCCCAGGCCAGGTCCTCATAGATCGCGTCCTCGTATTCAGGCTTGCAGCGCGTGCGATCGATGTCCTCGATCCGCAGCAGCAGGCGGCCGCCCGTCTCCCGCGCCAGATCGGCGTTCAGCAAAGCCGACAGCGCGTGACCCAGATGCAGATAGCCGTTCGGCGACGGCGCGAAGCGGAAAACGGGTGGACACATTGCTAGCCACGCACTCCGTTTCCCTCTCTCCTTGGGGAGAGAGGCGAGCATCGAAGATGAGAGCCAGGTGGGGGGTATCTTTCTGCACGACGCGCTGCAAGAAACCCCTCACCCGGTTCATCGCTTCGCTCGGGCCTCTTCCCCAAGGGGAGAGGGAATCGCAGAATGCCGCAACGAATGACCCAATTCCTCCACACGCAGTCCGATCTCGCTGCCGCGCTCGCGCGCCTCGTGCAGGCCGACCCGCGCCTGGCGCCTGTTCTTGCCAAGGCGGGGGAGCCTGCGTTACGCCGCGGCGAGCCCGGCTTTCCCGGTATCGCCCGGATCATCTGCGGACAGCAATTGTCGACCGCGAGCGCCCGCGCGATCTGGGATCGGTTGCAGGCGGCCTTCGATCCGTTTCATCACGACGCGCTGCGCCGCGCGCGGGGCGACCGCCTCGCGCGGCTCGGATTGTCTGCGGCCAAGATCAAATCGATCAAAGCGATCGCAAACGCCATCGCCGGAGGCGAGCTTGATTTCGACCGTCTTGCGCAAAGCGACGCCGATGCCGCGCATGCCGCGCTGATCGCATTGCATGGCATCGGCCCATGGACGGCCGACATCTACCTCCTGTTCTGTCTCGGCCATGCCGACGCGTGGCCGGCCGGCGATCTTGCCTTGCAAGAGTCGGCGCGCATTGCGCTTGGGCTGAAAGAACGGCCGACCGCAAAGGAACTGGCGCTCATCGCCGATGCATGGCGGCCATGGCGCGGCGTGGCTGCGCATCTGCTATGGGGTTACTATCATGTCGTGAAGCGGCGCGAGGGTGTCGCCGTCGAAACGAAGCCAACCAAACCGAGGGCCGCGAAAGCGGCCGAACGCACATCAGCAGGGAAAACAAAACGCAATGGCCGGACCAAACGTCCCGGTGCTATCGGGGCCAAGCCTTGAGCCGACATCCGGCAAAACCAAACGTCTCGTCGTATTTCTGCATGGCTATGGGGCCGACGGAAACGATCTGATCGATATCGGCCGGGCCTGGCAGCCGATGCTGCCCGACACCGCCTTCGTGTCTCCGCATGCGCCTGAGCCCTGCGGCCAGGCGCCGGTCGGCCGGCAATGGTTCGGTCTCACCTTTCGCGATCCGGAGGAGCGCTGGCGCGGCGTGAAGCAGGCGGCACCCGCGCTGAATGGCTATCTTCAGTCGGAATTGCAGCGCCGGCAATTGCCGCCATCCGCGCTGGCGCTGGTCGGCTTTAGCCAGGGCACCATGATGGCGCTGCATGCCGGGCTGCGGCGGCAGGTTCCACCGGCAGCCATCGTCGGTTATTCGGGCATGTTCATCATGCCGGGGGACGGGCCGCCCGAAACGGTTGCAGGCGAAATTGTGTCACGCCCGCCGATCCTGCTGATCCATGGCGATCGGGACGAACTGATCCCGGTGCAGGCGCTGTTCCATGCCTCCTCGTCCCTGTCCGCCCTCGACGTGCCGGTGGAATGGCACATTTCGCAGGGGGTTGGGCACGGCATCGACCAGGAGGGGCTGCGGCATGGCGGCGAGTTCCTGGCGAGGCGGTTCGGGCTGTAAGGGCTCCCCCCGCGAGCGGAGCGGGTTCCAAGGAGAGTTCGCGAGGCGCGAGCGGGGATGATGGGACGCAGCGCGGTAAGCCTTGTTGCTACCTTCACATTCCCGTCGCACTCCCGTATACAAGAGATGAATTCACGGTGCTTGAAAGGAGCGCCATCGCTTGAACGTCCACGTCTCGCCAAGCGGATTTCCGGCTCTGGTGTTGAACGCCGATTTTCGTCCGCTAAGCTATTACCCGCTGTCGCTATGGTCCTGGCAGGACGCGATCAAGGCGGTGTTCCTCGAACGTGTGAATATTGTCGCCAATTATGACCGCGCAGTGCGGTCTCCCAGCTTCGAGATGAAGCTGCCGAGCGTGGTCTCGCTCAAGACCTTCGTCAAACCGTCGACCCACCCCGCCTTTACACGCTTTAACGTCTTCCTGCGCGACCGGTTCGCCTGCCAGTATTGCGGCGCCGATGATGACCTCACGTTCGATCATCTCATCCCGCGTTCGCGCGGCGGCCTCACCACCTGGAACAACGTGGTCGCGGCCTGTTCGCCCTGCAATCTGCGGAAGGGCAGCAAGACCATGGCGGAGGCCAACATGCATCCGTCGCAGATGCCGTTCCAGCCGACCGTGCAGCACCTGCATCGCAATGGACGCCTGTTCCCGCCGAACTATCTGCACGAAAGCTGGATGGACTATCTCTACTGGGACACCGAGCTGGAGCCATAAGGCTCAGCAGCGGACCCGCGAGCACTCCGATCTCATCGAGATGGCGGCATCCGGTCAACGTCATCGCGTTTGCCGTATTCTGCCAGCAACATCTGCACGGCAGACGAAACGCCGACCGCGCGGGCGGCAGGGTCCGGTCGACGGCCAGCGCCATGTATCGGATAGCCCCGGGTATCGCTTCGCTCCCCCGGGCTACGGAGATGGAGTCGTCGCCGGTAGCCCGCATGAGCGGAGCGCCATGGGGCGATGCGCGTGGCCCTGCTCTTCACGAACCCGGGCGCCATGCAAGGCGCGCCGCCGTCAGCTCAGCGTCTCGCTCGGAGGCAGCGTCTGCCATGCGCGCCACGCGCCCCAGCCGGCGATCAGCGACAGCACCAGCGAAATGATTGCATTGTAGCCGGCCAGCGAAATACCCAGGAAACTCCAGGGGATTTCGTCGCAGCGCACGACGCGAATGTCCTTCAATTTTTCCAGCAGTCCGCCAGCCGTGCCGAGATCGCTGAGTCCGCCGCCCGCGCAGTCCCTCGGACCCTCCCAGAATTTCCATTCGACGCCCGCGTGGTAGGCGCCAAGGCCGGCATTCCACAGCATGCCAAGCGCGATCACCGCGAGCGCAGCGACCAGCACCTTCTGCGAGGCGCCATGAGAGGCCCCCAGCAGCACCAACACCGCAAGCGGGATCGCAAAATAATAGGCGTAACGCTGTTCGAGACAGAGCGGGCACGGCGGCAGGCCGATCACCAGCTGAAAGAACCAGGCGCCGAGGATCGTTGCGAGTGCGAGGATTGCGACCGCGCTCGCCGCCAGCCATATCGGTTCGTCTCTCTTCATGCGATCGAACGCTGCGACAATCTCGTTCATCCCGGCTCCCGGTTCGGCATCGGAGTGGTCCGCATTCACGGGAAAGAGGCGCCTTGCGTCAAGACACAGGGCCGCGAGCGGAAGCCGACGCCCGTCGCTCCAGATCACCCTGCGAGCCCGCGCGCAAATCCGCTTGATCGGGGGAGGCGCTCCCCTTATGTCTGCGCCGGGATGGGTTTCTCCCTCCCCGCGCCCGAAAGAGCGTCTCGTCGCGGCGTTGCCCCTGTGGCGGAACTGGTAGACGCGCCTGACTCAAAATCAGGTGGCCGCAAGGTCGTGCTGGTTCGATTCCGGCCAGGGGCACCAAGACACTTCACCAGCCTACCCATCGCAATCGGCCTGCCCGTAGCAGCCGCTGCGGGAGAAATCACAGCGGATTCGGGCCATCGGAATCCGTCGATCGCCGCAGGGCGCCGCCGGACGGCAGCGCGCTGTGCGTAAATGGTGTTCATGCGCGCGACGGCCGCCGTCACCGGGCGATGCCTCGGTCGGCAGCGATACCTTCACGGGCAAACTGCATCGGGCGCGGATCGAATTCCGACGACATCCTCGTGGTCGACGCGCGCAACAATTCTCTCGAAGGCATGAACGGCGCCGACACCATTGATGGCGGCGATGGCAACGACACGATTATCGGCGGCGGCGGCGACGACATCCTCACGGAGGGGGGACGGCTTCGATCGATTCACCTTTCAGAACGGCTTCGGCAACGACGTCATCACCGACTTCCAGTCGGCAGAAACCGATGTGATCGACCTGACCGGCGTGTCTGGCGTTGACGACTTTGCCACGGCGCAGTCGCTCGCCACGCAAAGCGGACCGGATACGGTCATCGACTTCGGCGGCGGAAATGTCATCACCATGGACGGCGTGTTGCTCTCCTCTCTCGGCACATCCGACTTTGTGTTCGGCACGCCGTAATCGCGCGCTGGGCGGCCGCGCAGGCATCGACATGGGAAGCAACGTCCGCGCAATTGACGCAAACCCCGCCCTTCAATAGCCTTCCGGACATTCATGCACGCCCGCAACAAAGCCGGGCAACGGGAGGACAGCATGATCAAATCGGCTTTCGCATGTCTTGTGTTTGCGCTTTTCGCGTTTACAGCACCAGCGCAGGCGCAATTGACCGATGCCCAGAAAATGGAGCGCAACAAGAAGAATGTAGTCGAGTTCTACAACGCGGTCCTCAACGAAAAAAACTACGACAAGGCCGCGACCTATGTCGGCGCGACCTATATCCAGCATAACCCCGTCGGCGCCGACGGGCTCGAAGGCATCAAGGGCTTTATCAATTTCCTGCGCGACAAGTTTCCGAACAACAAGAGCGAGATCAAACGGGTATTCGCCGACGGCAATTACGTCATCGTGCATGTCCACGCGGTGCGTGAGCCCGGCCAGCGCGGCAATGCAATCTTCGACCTGTTCCGGCTCGACGATAACGGCAAGGTGCTCGAACACTGGGACGCCGTACAGCCGATCCCGGACCCGGAAAAGGCGCTGAACAAGAACGGTATGTTCTGAGGTCTGTTTCGGTCGCGGAGCCACGCGGCTCCAGCGACGCTGGGTCGATATTGACGATCCGTATACTGTCCACCGGGATGCCGATGGACAGTGCCGGCCCATGCGCAGATGCTGCCTCATCTCACAAGCCCGGAGCCAGCCATGACCAAGCGCGTGTTTCTTGCTGCAGCGATCGTCGCCATGACCGCCGGCTTCTTCCAGGAGGCGCAGGCGCAGGAGCTCTCGCTGGTCGGGACCTGGACCGGTCAGCGCGAACGCATGGCCAAAGTCGAGGGCTATCGCGACGGTCCCGCGATCCTCGTGGTCACGGAGCAGAAAGGCCGCGCGTTCAAGGGCCACCTCACCCGCTCTAACAAGGACAGCGATGTGAAGGAGGAATTGTGGGGCGCCTTCACGCCCAACGGCCATCTCATGGTGGGCTCGGACGAGGAAGGCTTCTACTGGTTCACGCTCGTCAATCCGGACACGCTTGACTACTGCTATTCCGAGGCCGGCGCGTCGGCCCGCACCACCTGCGCCCGCTTGATCCGCCAAAAACAATAGCGGACGCCGCCGGCAAATCATCCTCTTGCGCCGCCCGGCATGTTGTGGAATGCGAGCCGTGCCGCCTGCGCGCCTCGCGCAGCCGCGCGCAAACAACCTCGATTTATCGGGCCGCCCCCGCTTCCAGCCAGAACGTCTCCATCAGCCCGGCGCCCTTGACCTCGACCGCGCCGCGCGGCACGAACCTGAATTGCCCCGCGAGCCGCTCGGCCACCGCTTTCGACACATGAACATGCCCGGGCGCGCCGTGCGATTCCATACGGCTCGCGATGTTCACGGTCGTGCCCCAGATGTCGTAGGCGAACTTGCGTTCGCCGATCACCCCGGCGATTGCCGGGCCGGTATGCACGCCGATCCGAAGATCGATCGGCGCGTCGATCTCCCGCCGGATCTCGGCAAAGCTGTCGAGCATGGTGAGCGACAGCCGCGCCGCGATCGCGACATGATCCTCGCACGGCTCCGGAATGCCAACCGCCACCATATAGCCGTCGCCGATGGTCTTGATCTTTTCGGCGCGATGCTGGTCCACCAGCCTGTCGAATGCGGAAAAGATGCGGTTGAGGACGCCGACGACATCGGCAGGCGACAGCTTGCCCGAGAACGGCGTGAAATTGACGATGTCGGCGAACACGATGGTCGCTTCGGGAATATGGTCGGCGACCATGCCGGCGCCGCCATTGATGCGGTCGACCACGGCGCGCGGCAGGATCGACAGCAGCAGGCTGTCGTTGCGCTCCTTGGCGATACGGATTTCCTGCATCATCGCGCGCTCGCGGTCGCGCAGCAGCTTGTTTTCGAGCGAGGACCGGATGCGCGCGCGCAGCAGCGCCGGCGCAAACGGCTTCGGCAGGTAATCGACCGCACCCGCCTCGATGCAGCGAACGATCGAGTCCATCTCGTCGAGCGCCGAAATCATGATCACCGGTATCTCCGCGGTGCGTGAGTCCCGCTTCAGCGTGGCCAGCACCTCGTAGCCGCTCATTTCCGGCATCAGCACGTCAAGCAGGATCAGGTCGAAGGCGCGAGCGCGCAGCAGCGCAAGTCCGTCCTTGCCGGACGCTGCGGTCTCGACCGCATGGCCGTCGCGCGCGAGCTGCCGCGCCAGCAGATCGCGGTTGGAGTCATTGTCGTCAATCACGAGAATCTGGCCTGCGATCGCCTTCGGCGCCGCTGCCGGCTGCGACACGCGCAGCGCATCAAGCACGCGCGAAGCCTCGGCGAAGGACGGTTCGGCGCGAGCGAGCGAAGCCTCGCCCGAGAACGCCACCAGCGCATCGATGCGCGCCAGCATGCCGTCGGCGGCCGCGAGCAGCTTCTCCAAGTCGGGCAGCAGCGAGTCGTGCCCGCTTTCGCGGGCATCCTCCACGATCATTTCACCGTAACCTTTAACGGCGTTGATCGGCGTGCGCAGGTCGTGTCGCAACCGGGTGCGGTAACCGTCGATATCCTTGACCTCGCCGCTCTGGCGCAGCACTTCGTCGAGCAGCGCCTGCAGGCTCAAGCCCGCACTTCTGATCCGGTCGAGATCGGCGCGATAGCCTGTCAGACCGGCCTGCTCCGCATCCTCGATCACGATGTCGGCAAAGCCGACAATCGCAGCCGCCGGCGCAACGAATTCCTGACGCAGTTGCGCGCGCAACGCATTGTGCAAGCGGGCACTATCGCTGTCAGGCCGGGCCATCATTTCGGCAGGAGCGCGCTGATCTTTCCAAGCAGCCGCGGCAATTCGATCGGCTTGGTGTCGAAATCGTCGCACCCGGCCTGAAGCGCCTCCTGGCGGTCGGATTCCATCGCATGCGCCGTCAGCGCGATCACCGGGATCGCCTTGGTCGCTTCGTCCGCCTTGATGGTGCGGGTCGCCTCCCAGCCGTCCATCACCGGCAGGCTCATGTCCATGAGGATGAGGTCGGGCTTTTCGCTCTTCGCCATCTCGACGCCCTCGCGCCCGTTCACGGCCATCACGACTTCGAAATTGTTGCGCAGCAGACGACGCGACAGCATGTCCCGGTTCATTTCATTGTCTTCGACGAGGAGAATTTTCGGCATTGCGGACGCTCTTGGTTCATGTCGCGGCGAGTGCGGTGGCCAGACTTCTTCCCCCTGAAACGGGGAGGGTCGGAGCGGGAGTCAGATCAGTTGCGGACAAGGCGCCCGCCTGCGGCGGGCGACCGCCCCCTTTCAGGGCGGATCAGGAGCGAGGCACTTGCGCTCGACAATACGATCTTTCATCCCGCGACCTTTTCCGCCGGCTGGCGCGCAATCGCCGCGAGCGCGGAGCCGAGCGAGGCCAGTGGCTGCGCCCCCTTGGTCAGCACGAGGAGGGTCCGCTCGTTGATCACCCGGCGTTCGGCCTCGGTGAGATCCTTTGCGGTGAGCACGACGATCGGCACCTTCGCGAGTTCGGGAGCATCCTTGACGCGATCGAGAAAAGCAAAGCCGTCCATCACCGGCATCATCAGATCCAGCAGCACCAGCGCCGGCTTCGGGTTTTTCTTCAGCCAGTCAAGCGCCGCCTGGCCGTTTTCCGCTTCCACCGCTTTCAGGCCCGCCTTCTCCACGGTGGAGCGGACCACCGCGCGCACATCCGCAGAATCGTCGACCACCAGCACCACCGCTTCGCGCGTGGTGGCCGCAAAACGCCGCAGGAGTTCGATCAGCCGGTTCCGGTCGACCGGTTTCGTCATGTATTCGGAGGCGCCGAGCGAGTAGCCCATCGTGCGCTCGTCGACGATGGTCAGCATGATGACCGGAATCGGCGCGAGGGCGGGGTCGGATTTCAGTTTGCCGAGCACGCTCCAGCCGTCGAGCTTCGGCATCATGACATCGAGCGTGATGACATCCGGCCGCTCGCTGCGCGCGATTTCCAGCGCCTGCACACCGTCATAGGCATGCAGCAGACGATACCCCTCCTTGGCGATGGTCGCGCGCAGCACATCATGCACCGTCGGATCGTCGTCGACGATCAGCACGGTCTTGCCGGACAGGTCGCCGTCGGCAGCCGGCGCGCCCGCCTCGACCCGCGGCGTGGCCGCATCCTTGCCGCCATCCGGCAGGGTTATGGTGAAGGTCGAGCCCTGGCCGGGTGCGCTCGTGACCGAAATGTCGCCGCCGAGCATCGTGCAGAAATGCTTGCTGATGGTCAGCCCGAGCCCCGTGCCCCCGTAATTGCGGGTGGTGGACGCGTCCGCCTGGGTGAAGGCCTGGAACAGGCGCCCGATCTGCTCGTCGTTCATGCCAATGCCGGAATCTGTGACGGCAAAGGTGAAGGTCGCGCGACCCTGATCGGAGACCTGCTTGCTGACCGCGAGGGTGATGAGCCCGCTTTTCGTGAATTTTGCGGCATTGCTGAGCAGGTTGATCAGACTCTGTTTCAGCTTCACAAGGTCAACCCGCATCGTGCCGATATCGGCCGGCGCGTCGATCTCGAACCGGTTACCGTTCTTGTCGATCAGCGGCGTCACCAGCACGCGCACCTCGGCGAGTAGCCGGCTGAGGTCGACATCCTCCAGATGCAGGTCCATGCGGCCGGCCTCGATCTTCGACAGGTCGAGAATGTCGTTGATCAGCCCAAGCAGATGCTTGCCCGCGGTTTCGATCTTGACGAGATCGCCCTCGCTCGCCTTGTCGCCGCGATCCTGTGCATCCTCGCGCAGGATTTCGCTGTAGCCGATGATCGCGTTCAGCGGCGTGCGCAATTCGTGGCTCATATTGGCGAGGAAGGCGGATTTGGTGCGCGAGGCCGCTTCCGCCTGATGGCGCGCGGTTTCGGCCTCTTCCCGCGCCTGCTGGATATCGCGTGCGTTTTCGCGAAACACCACGAGGGCGCGGCTCATGGCGCCGAGTTCGTCGGAGCCGGCCGGCGGCAATGGCGTATCGAGCTGGCCGCTTGCGACTGCTAGCATCGCATCCGTGACCTGCTGCAGCCGCGCGACCACGTAGCGCTGCACGAAGAACCAGACGACGAAAACGGCGACCATGAGGCTGAGCAGCGAAATGCCGATCAGCCAGAAGCGGGTATTGTCGAGGGCCCGCCGCGTGGCGGCCGTGGTCTGCGCCGCCTCGGCCTCGACCTGGTCGACCAGCGCCGAAACCAATGTCTGCATGTCCTCGGCCGATTTTTCCAGGCCGGCCTGAAGAGTCTCGGCGGCGGCCCGCTGTTCGAGGTATGAGCGGCGCAACGCAAAGATGCCTCCGCCGCCCGATCCGAGCGCCAGCACCGACCGCGCGACCTTGTCGATCGCCACCGCCTCCGACCGGTCGAATGTCGGATCTTTCATGATGAAGGCCAGTCCGCCGTCGAAGCGTTCCTTGATCTCGTCGAACGCCTTCTGTCCCTCGGCCACGGCCTTCGGTTCCGGCGCGGTCGCCGACCGGTAGAGCACACCGACCGAGCGGTATGTGTCGCCGCGCAGCCCGTTGACCACCAGTTGTACCTGATCGGTCTGCCGCGGCAGCAGCAGCAGGCGTTCGGCAAGCTCGGCACTGTCGCGCGTCAGGCGCGCAATCGCATTGTCGAGCGCTGAATTGACCGAGATCCGCTCGCGGACCATGCGGTCCAGCTGACCGATTCGGCCGTCGAGCTGGGCAATCAGGGACTGCAGTTTTTCAATCGCCGCGGCGTCCTGCGTCGCATCGCGCAATCGCGACAGCGCCGACCAGAGCTGACCGATGCGCTCGGTGGCGTCGTTCATGCGCCCGAAACGCTGCACATCGGTAGTCGCGCCGGCGAGTTGCGCGCCGGCGGCGGCAATGGCTCTGGCGTTGGTTTCGACCGCAAGCGCGAACTTGACTTCGGGCAGGCTCTCTTCCGTGAGCTGCCCCATTGCGGTTTCGATCCGGCCGAATTGCTGGACTGCGACCAGCGCCGCGATCGCGGTCAGCGCCGCGATCACAATGAAGGCAAGCATCAGCTTCGCGGCAATGGTGCGCCGCCAGGACCGCCTTGTGTCCGTCATGAGTGGCCGGTCCAGACTCGTCATTTAGGGGGCCCTTCCGCGACGCCGACGCGGCGCATCGCTCATAGCGGATTGCGCCACGCAAGTCTAAACTGCACGTAAATCCAGGAGACCAGAACCATGAACGAAGACGCTCTGAATACGTCGATTCGCAAATTCCTCAAGGAGGTCGGCGTTACCTCGCAGCGCGAGATCGAGAAGGCGGTGCGGGATGCCGTCGCCAACGGCCGGCTCAAGGGCAATGCGCCGCTGCCGGCGCGCGTCGTGCTGACGATTGAGCCGCTCGGTCTGACGCACGAGGTCGATGGTGCGATCCGGATCGAATAGCGCAGCCAGGGCACCGGGCCGCCGGGGGGATCAAGCAGTGTTGCGGCGGCCGAATGCCGCCTCCATCTCGCGCCGGACCTTCACCGCGAGGTCGGCGGCGTCATAGTCCACATCGCTCCACCGCAGCACCGCACCTTCAGCCAGGTCGCGCTTGAGCCTGACCTGATGCGCGAGCCCCAGAGGCAGATATCCCGCATCGAGCGAGGCCTGCGCCGGCGCCTGCTTGCCCCAGACGCAGAAACCGCCTTCCCCGTCCAGCATCTCGCCAGCCTTCAGATCGCGCTTGGCGGTCGCCACCACGTCGGAATGAAAACCGACCGGCGCCCCGGTCGGCTCGCCGCGCAGCGCAACCGAGGCGACAGAAATGCCGAGCTCCAGTCCGATCATATGGGTCGGCCGATACAGCGCCGCATAACGCCCGCTCTTGTCCGGCATTAGGTGATATTCGCGGAAGCAGCGGCGCGCATAATCGCTCTCGCCCTCGAACACCACGAAGGTGCCCATCGCCAGATGATGCGGCACGTCGCGCTCGTTCCGATCGACCGACGACACCACCTCGGTGACGCCCGCCAGTTCCAGTGCGCCGCCCTCGGCCTTGGGCTTGCAGATATCGGCGAGTTCGAAGCGGCTCGCGGGCGGAAAGCCGAGGCCATGCGTCTGCGGCACGAGACCTGTGGCATTGCACACGGCGGTCATCTCGATGCCGGACTTGGTGCCGTCGATGAAGGAGTTGAACATTTTCGGATTGATCGAGCCGCGATCGTCGATCTTCAGATACTTGTCGAGAATCTCCCACACCGTGTCCGGGTTAGAGCGGTGATAGCTCGGGTGATAGCGCGTGCCCTTGCCTGCGGATATGACCTTGAAGCCGCAGGCGCGTGCCCAGTCGACCTGCTCGCAAATCAGCGCCGGCTGATCACCCCATGCGAGGCTGTAGACCACGCCGGCCGCGCGCGCCTTGCGCGCCAGCAGCGGACCTGCCAGCGCGTCCGCTTCGACATTGACCATCACGATATGCTTGCCATGGTCGATCGCCTTGAGCGCAAAGCCGATGCCGGTCTTCGGATCGCCGGTCGCCTCGACGATCACGTCGATGTCGGGACACGCAATCAGCGACCCGGCATCATCGGTGACGAATGTCGTGCGCGCTTTCAGCGTGTTACCGAGCGACCCGGCCGCATATTGCGCAGCGTCCCATCCGGCCGATGCGAGCTGATCTTTCGCGCGCGCGACGTTCAGATCGGCAAGTCCGACGAGGTGCATGCCCGTGGTGCGCCGCACCTGCGTGAGAAACATGGTGCCGAACTTGCCGGCTCCGATCAGGCCGACGCGGATGGGGCGTCCGGCGGCTTCGCGCTCGCTGAGCTTGGCATAGAGATTCACAGATGGTCCTCCCCCCGCGGTTCTTCACCCCCCCGGGCAAGGGGGAGGCCGAGTTGCGAAAAGCAAGTCGGGTTGGGGCCAGCCGAACAAGACACCCCACTCTCGGAAATATCCGACTTCAGTTGGGAGGGAGTCCAGACCTCAAAGCGATTGTCTTGAATAACGCAATCGAAGGAGCAGCCTTACTGGCATGCGGCCTTGATCACCACCGTTTCGGTCCGGCATTCGCTTTCGTCGCGCCGCAGCAATGCACGCGCCGAGCATTTGCGCGAGGTGGTGATGTCGGCGCTCTTGCCGATGGCGAAACCCTTGTCCTTGCAGATCGCCTCCGCCGCAGCCTGGCAATCGGGCGATCCGTTGGGCGCCGGCTCGCAGACCTGCCGGCCCTCAACCAGGCGCGTCTTGGCGAGGTTCTTGAAGGCGTCGGCCGCTTCTTTCTGCGCGGCGGCGGCCTCTTTCACGGCCTGCTCGGTGCGCTGATTCATCTCGCGCCAGCGCGCGTTGCTTTCGTCAACGCTCGCCTTCAGCTTGGCATTGGTCTCGTCGGCGCGCGCCTTCAGCTTCGCGTTGGCCTCCTCGACGCTGGCTCGCCACTTGGCATTGGCTTCGTCGACCTTCGCCTTGAGTTCGCGGTTCCAGCGCTGCCATGCACCGAAAAAGCCCTCATCCTTGCGAGGTGCCTCGCTTGCCTGGGGCGGCTCCGCGGCCTGCACCTCGGGCTCGGCTTGCGACAGCGGTGGCGGGGCGACGGGACCGGCTTGCGGTTCCGCAGTCTGCGCGAGCGCAGGTTGAGACAGAAGGCACAGCGCCCCGGCCGCCAGCCAACCACGAAAGGCGGGCGGAAAGACAGGTCGTCCTCGTGCTGCCGATCTGGCCATTGCGCGATCCAAGTGTCTCAGAAGTCTCGGATGCTGGTGTGCTTGAAGTGTAGCATACCGTCTCGGCGTCGCCGACACGGCTTTTGCCGCGCGCGGGTGGCGAAATTGAGGAACCGGCCGCCGGAATTTCTAGATCACATAGACCGCCGCGACGATACCGACCACGATCAGGACGGCGGCGAGCGTCGCCCACAATCCGAGCCGCTCTTCGATGATCGCGCGCGCCCGCTCGCCGTAACGATGCAGGATAAAGGCGAGGATGAAGAACCGCGCCCCGCGCGTGATCACGGAAAACAGGACGAACAGCAGCAGGTTGTATCCTGCGAAGCCCGATGTGATGGTCACGAGTTTATAGGGGATCGGTGTCAGCCCCTTCAGCAGGATGATCAGCGCCCCCCATTGCGCATAATATTCCTTGAAGGCGTCGGCTTCGGCCCCAAGCCCATAGGCCGAAATCACCCACTGCCCGACCGAGTCATAGAGCAGCGCCCCGATCACGTAGCCCAAAACGCCTCCCGCTACCGAGGTCCAGGTGCAGAGGAAGGCATATGAATAGGCTTTGTCCGGCCGCGCCAGCGACATCGGGATCAGCATGGCGTCGGGCGGGATCGGGAAGAACGAACTCTCCGCGAACGAAACCGAGCCCATGATCCACTTCGCGGCTGGTCGATAGGCCGCCGCAACGCACCAGTCATACATCCGGCGGAGCATGCTCGTCCTGTCGGTGAAACCGCCGCTGAGGCGCGGCGCGAGAGGCCGGATCAATAGCCGGATCGGCGTCGCTTGGGAATGCGGCTGGGTTGCAGCGCCACGACTTTTCGACGCACCACCCGCACGGCGGCGGCAACCGGCTCGGCCGGCATGTCCTTCGGCGGCTTCTCTGCGAGGCCCAGCAGCCGCTCGCGCCGGTCCATCTCGGCCCAGACGTCCTGAGGACGGATTCCGGCTTCAGCCCAGAGCACGACCAGATGGTAGAGGAGATCGGCGCTTTCGCGCACCGCGGCCTCGCGATCGCCGCGCATCACATCGACCACGACCTCGACCGCCTCTTCCGCCATCTTCTTGGCGATCTTGGCGCGCCCCGAACGCATCAACCGCGCGGTGCGCGACAGTTGCGGATCGCCCTTCTGCAGGGCGAGCACCGATCTGTGCAACCGTTCGAGAGAATCACTCATGCTTCGACAATAGCGTCAACGGATTCAATAATCGTTAACGATTTCGTTCGGGCCCGCCTGGCTTGCAAAATTAGTGCGACGCTCAACATCGAGCCGCAAAAAAAGCCCGGCGGGTTTACCCGGCCGGGCTGCAGTCTGAACGTCCGGCTTTGTCCCACCGGTTTACTAATCGCGCTGCAGCCCAAGCGGCAGCAGCGGAATTTCAGGGGTGATGGGGGCGGCGCGCGCACATGCGTTTGAGATGCGTTCGCCTCGACACTCACCCACGCCGCGCAATGATTTGGCATCGCCGATGCGACTTTGGGAGAGAACGACGAATTATGTTTTTGTAACGAGCCGGTCATGCGCCGGTAATGAACACTGCCACCTGACGCGCAACATGCGACAGCCTGCGAAGTAGCCTGCGGATTCGTAGCCCGGGTAAGCGAAGCGATGCCCGGGCCACCCGACACATGGCGGTCGCCTTGTAGACTCGACCCGCATGTGGCGTCGCTCATGCGGGCTACACCTACGGCGCTACTCCTCCGTCGCAAGCAGACTCGCATTGCCGCCGGAGGCGGCGGTGTTGATCGCGATCACCTGCTCGGTCGCAAAGCGTCGCAGGTAATTCGGACCGCCCGCCTTGGGCCCGGTGCCGGAGAGCCGCGTGCCGCCGAACGGCTGCGTGCCGACCACCGCGCCGATCATGTTGCGGTTCACGTAAACATTGCCGTTGGCGAGCCTGTCCGCGATCTCGGTCACGCGCGCATCGATGCGCGAGTGAATGCCGAGCGTGAGGCCGGTTCCGTTGCCCTCGATCTCGTCGAGCAACGCGTGCAGCTCATGCGCGCGAAAGCGCACGACATGCAGGATCGGACCAAACACCTCCTCCTGCAAATCCGACGCATGTGGAAGCGCGATGACGGTCGGCGGCACGAACAATCCGGACGCCGGCATCGCGTGGTCCCGATCCCAGCGATAACGGATGCGGGCTTCATGTTTCGCAATCCAGCCGTCCAGCCGTTCCTTCGACTCGGCGTCGATCACGGGCCCGACATGCGTCGCCGGGTCGCGCGGATCGCCGAGCGTCAGCGTCGCCGCCGCCCCCGCAACCATGTCGAAGACCTGATCAGCCACCTCCTCCTGGACGCACAGCAGCCGCAGCGCCGAGCAGCGCTGCCCGGCCGAGCGGAATATGGAACTGACCACGTCGTCCGTCACCTGCTCGGGGAGCGCCGTCGCGTCCACGATCATGGCGTTGATACCGCCGGTCTCGGCGATAAACGGCACGATCGGACCGTCCTTCGCCGCCAGCGCGCGATTGATGATGCGGCCGACATCGGTCGAGCCGGTGAAGGCGACGCCCGCGACCCGGGGATCGGCGACCAGCGCCGCACCGACCTTGCCGTCACCCAGCACGAGATGCAGCGCCCCCTGGGGGATGCCCGCTTCATGCAGCAGCCGCACCGTCTGATACGCAATGAGCGGCGTCTGCTCGGCGGGCTTCGCCACCACCGCATTGCCCGCGGCGAGCGCCGCCGTGACCTGGCCGAGAAAGATCGCGAGCGGGAAATTCCAGGGCGCGATGCACACAAACACGCCGCGCCCGCGATAGCGCAACTCGTTGGTCTCGCCGGTCGGACCCGGCATCGTCTGCGGCATAAGAGATCTGCGCGCCTGCGCCGCGTAATAGCGGCAATAGTCGATGGCCTCGCGCCACTCGGCGACGCAATCGTCCAGCGTCTTGCCGCCTTCGGACTGCAGCAGCGCGATGAACGCCCCGCGCCGCTGTTCGAGCAGATTGCCGGCGCGGTCGAGGATGCGTGCGCGCTCCTCGACCGGCATCGCCGACCAGTGCGCGAATCCGTTCTGCGCGGCCGTCATGGC
>JBIQKQ010000051.1:0-21178 GCA_044506365.1 Hyphomicrobiales bacterium | reverse complement strand
GCTCAGCTTGAGATCGCTGCTCGGACTGCTGGTGTTATGCTTCGCCGTGGCGACCGATCAGGCCATGGCGCAAACCCTGACGCTTGCCGAGCGCATCGTGCAATGCGGCACCTGCCACGGCGAGGACGGCAATTCCAAGCTGGAGAATATCCCGTCGCTCGCCGGGCAGCCGGCCTTCTTCACGCTCAACCAGTTGATTCTGATGCGCGAGGGGGTGCGCAAGGTCGAGGCCATGGCGCCGTTCGTGAAGGACCTGACGGACGCTGACATCCAGGCGCTGGCCGATCATTTCGAGAAACTGCCGGCGAAGCCGAGCGAGGAGACGGTCGACCCGGCACTGGCCGAACGCGGGGCGAAGATCGCGGCGCAGCGGCGGTGCGAGTCCTGCCATCTGCCCTCGCTCGCGGGCCAGCAGCAGATGCCGCGGCTCGCGAAGCAGCGCATCGACTATATGGTCCACGCGATGAAGCAGTATCTCACCGACAGCCGCAGCGGCGCCGATACCGCGATGACGGCGGCGATTTTCGGCCTGCGCGACGAGGATATCGTCGCACTCGCGCATTGGGCCGCCGGGAGGTGATGAGAGGCGCGGCATCTCGCCATCCCTCCGGCGAAGGCGCGATCAACCGGTCGTTCGCTCTGCGCAAGAGGAAGGGTGAGGCAGCCAGCACTGCGACGGCGCAAGATCACGCCTGTTCGCCGGCTTCCGCTTCCGCCATTTTGGCGCGCCAGTCGCGGCGCGCGGCGAACGCGCCCCACGCCGCCAGCGCAAGCAGCAGCGCGCTGATCAGCAGCAGGACGAGCGCGATCGGGCGCTGATAGAAGATCGTGAACGAACCGCCCGACATGATCAGCGACTGGCGCAGCGACAATTCGAAGATCGGCGCGATGACGAGGCCGAGGACCAGGGGCGCGGGGTCGAAGCGGAATTTCTTCAAGAGATAGCCGATCACGCCGAAGATCAGCATGATCCAGACATCGACCACCGAATTGTTCACCTCATAGACGCCGATGATGCAGAACATGATGATCATCGGATAGAGGTAGGCGTAAGGGATGCGCAGGATGCTGACGAACACGCCGACCAGCGGCAGGTTCAGGAGCAGCAGCATCAGGTTGCCGACATACATCGAGGCGACGAAGCCCCAAAACAGCTTCGGCTGTTCGTTGACCAGCGAGGGCCCCGGCGGAATGCCGTGAATGAGCAGCGCGGCCATCAGCACCGCGATCACCGGGCCGGTCGGGATGCCGAGCGACAGCATCGGCACGAAGGCGCCGGTCGAGGCCGCGTTGTTGGCCGATTCCGGACCGGCGACGCCCGCCACCGCGCCCTTGCCGAACTCCTCGGGATGCTTCGAGACACGGCGTTCGATGGCGTAGGAGATGAAGCTCGAGATGATGTGCGCCGAACCCGGAATGATGCCGATGAAGAAGCCGAGCACCGATCCGCGCGCGATCGGCATCGCGGACTTGCGCCATTCGTCGCGGGTCGGCAGCAACTCGCGGAGTTTTGGCGCCTTCACGTCGTTCTTCACGTCGCGACTGGGCGTCGACAGGATCTCGCCGAGCCCGAACAGGCCGACCGCGACCGGCACGATGCCGATGCCATCGCCGAGTTCGGGGATGTCGAACGAGAATCGGAAATGTCCGGACACCACGTCGATGCCGATGGTGCCGAACAGCAATCCGACCGCGGCCATCAGCAGGGTGCGGACCAACGAGGTGGTCGACATATAGGCAAGGAAAATCAGGCCGAGCACGAGCAGGGCGGTATATTCCGGCGGCCCGAAGCGCAGCGCGAAAGTGGCAAGGGGAGGCGCAATCAGCGTCAGCATGATCACGCCGAAGGTGCCGGCGACGAAGGAGCCGACCGCCGCGATGCACAGCGCCGCCCCGCCGCGGCCCTTCTTGGCCATGGCGTTGCCGTCGATGCAGGTCATGACCGAGGCGGCTTCGCCGGGAATGCGCAACAGGATCGAGGTGGTCGAACCGCCATATTGCGAGCCGTAATATATGCCGGCCAGCATGATCAGCGCCTTGGTCGGATCGAGCCCGAAGGTCAGCGGCAACAGGATGGATATGCCGGCGAGCGGGCCGATGCCGGGCAGCATGCCGACCAGCGTGCCGACCAGGCAACCGATCAGGGCGTAAAGCAGCACGTCGGGCTGCAGTGCGACCGAGAAGCCGAGGGCGAGGCTGGAGACGACTTCCACGTGTCAGAACCAGAGCGTGCCGCGTTCGAGCGGAGCATGCAGAACGATGGCGAACAGCCAATAGGCGAACAGCGTGAGGGCTATGGCGAAGATCGCGGCGGCGATCAGGCTGCGGCGTTCGACCACGGCCAGCAGCCCGAAAACCAGGAGCGGCATGGTGAGGAGAAAGCCAAGCCGGCTGTAGAGCCAGGTCGCCAGCGCAGCGATGCCGACGACGAGCACGGCGTGGGTTGCATCGTCAAAGGGTATCTCGGCCAGCGTCTCGCCATGCGGGCCGGCAATCATGATGGCGAGGGCGAGCGCGATCAGCAATCCGGCCAGCAGTTTCGGCAGCATGCCGGCGCCGGGCGCGGTGATGCGGCCGAACGGCAGATCCCAGCCAAGGATGAAGACAAGCAGGCCGAACGCGATGAATACGCCTCCGGCTACGTGGTCGGCGCGGAGATTCATGCTGCACCGATGCGCATGTTGATCCATTGGGGAAGGGCCGGGCCATCCGTTTTCCGCTCATTCCTGTCAAAGTGGGACTCCAGTCTTTCGATACTGGGTCCCCGCTTTTGCTGGGACGAGCGGAGGTGAAGGGCCCGGCGAGGCAACACTATCCCTCGACCTTGCCGATGGATTTGACCGCGGACTCGACGCGCTTGGCGTCCTCGTCCCAGAACTTGCTGAAATCGGGCTGGTCCATGTAACGCACATTGTCGCCGAGATTGGCGATGGCGGCCTTGAACTTGTCGGAGTTCACCGCCTCTTTCGCCGCCGCGCGCAACGTGTTGACCACGGCTTCCGGCGTGCCCTTGGGCGCGAACAATCCGACCCAGAGGTAGAATTCGACGTCATAACCGAGTTCCTTCAGGGTCGGGACATCCGGCAACGAGGAGGCGCGCTTGTCGGAATAGCTGGCGAGCACGCGCACCTTGCCGGATTTGATATGCGTCATCGCGGCGGCGACCGAGGTCGCGAGCACCTGCGAATTGTTGCCAAGGAGCGCGGTGAGCGCCGGGCCGCCGCCATTGGTCGGCAGATGCCGCATCTTGACTCCGGCTGCGTTCATGAACAGCTGCGTCGGCAGGTGCAGCGCGCCGTAGAGTCCCGACGACGAGAACACGATCTTGTCGGGGTTTTTCTTGGCGTCGTCGACCAGGTCCTTCAGTGTCTTGTAGGGCGTCTCGGCATTGACCACGAGCGCCATCGGCCCTTCGGTGAAACGCGCGATCGGGATGAAATCGGCGCGCGTGAATTTCGGCTGGCGGCCAAACAGTTTGTCGACTTCGGCGAAGCCCGAAATCGAGACGATATGCACCAGAAGGGTGTAACCGTCCGGCTTGGCATTCGCTGCGAATTGCGCGCCGACCGCTCCGGCCGCACCCGCCTTGGTTTCGATCACGACCGGCTGCTTCACCAGCGGTTCGAGCATCGCTGCGAACGGCCGCGCCACGACGTCCGCCGCGCCGCCGGGCGGAAACGGATTGATCAGCGTGACGGTGCGTGAGGGATACGCGTCTTGTGCGAAGGCCGGTAATGTTTTGAAGCTAGCAAGTGCCGCGGTCGAGCCCGCGACGAATTGACGTCGATCCATGAGCCTCTCCCTAAAGCGGTCCAGCCTTCTTTGGGCCGGATATGTCTTGTCTCCCGCTCATTCCCGCAAAAGCGGGAATCCAGAGTCCTTGAGTCTGGGTCCTCCGTTTTCGCGGGGACGAACGAAGAGAAGTCGGTGAGCCTAACCGCTCGATCGGATCAGGTCGAGCATCAATCCTCGGCGCCGTCCATGATTGCCACCGCGCGCGTCCATCCGGCGGAGCCGCCGCGCACCTTGACCGGGAAACAGGCGATCATGAATCCGGTCGGCGGCAGGATTTCGAGATTGTGGAGCTTCTCGATATGGCAATAGCCGATCTCGCGGCCGGCCCTGTGTCCCTCCCAGATCAGCTTTGCATTGCCGGTGGCTGCATATTTCTCCTTGGTATGCACGAACGGCGCGTCCCAGCTCCAGCCGTCGGTTCCGGTGACGCGCACGCCGCGTTCGAGCAGATAGAGCGTGGCCTCGCGCCCCATGCCGCAGCCTTTCGACACGTAGTCCGGTTGGCCATAGGCCTTGCCCGCCGCGGTGTTGATGATCACGATTTCAAATGGTGAAAGCGTGTGCCCGATGTTTTCCAGCGCGGCTTCGACCTCGGCTGCGCTCACGACATGGCCATCCGGGACGTGGCGGAAGTCGAGCTTCACGCCCGGATTGAAACACCATTCGAGCGGAACCTCATCGATCGTGATGGCGCGCTTGCCGTGATCCATGGTGGATGCGAAATGCCACGGGGCGTCGAGATGGGTGGTGCAGTGCGTCGACAGTTTCACCCATTCGAATCCCCAGCCTTCGCTGTCGGGCAGGTCGCTTTCCTTCAGACCCGGAAAGAACTTGCAGATGTCGGGCGCGGTGTCGCGGTGGTTGAGATACTCGATCGTCGGCCCATAGCCCGGGGGATCGGCCGGTACGTCATTCTCGAGCGGCACGGATATGTCGATGATCCTGCGGGGCATGCGCTCCTCATGCGGTCAGCTTTTCTTCGCAATCGCTCGCGAAAGCGGGCGATCCAGTATCCGACGCTTCCGCAAGAAAATGAAATCCGTAAACTGCTGGCTGTCCCGCTTTCGCGGGGGGATGACAAGCGAAGAGGATGTGTCGAATGCCCGCCTATTGGGTCGCGCGTGCGAAGATCAACGATCCGGTCGAATATAAGAAATACACCGACCGTGTGCCGGGCATCATCGCCAAATACGGCGGCAAGGTGCTGGCGCGCGGCGGGAAATTTCAGATCATGGAAGGGCCCGACAAGTTCCAGCGTTTCGTGGTGATCGAGTTTCCGACATTCGAGCAGGGCGTCGCCTGCTTCACCTCGAAGGAATATGACGATGCCGCCGCGTTCCGCCGCAGCGGTGCGGGGGAGGTGGAGACGATCATGGTGGAGGGCGGGGAGTTTACAAAATAGCCCGGCTCCGCGACGGACCGCCTGTGACGCTGCTCAAACAGGGCAGCGCCCTCATTCGGACAGCACCTTCTCGGCAAGGCGCTGGATGTCGGCAAGGTCGGCATTCGGCCTCAGTGCGAGCTCGAACAGTGAATAGCTCGCACGGTCGTGCTCAGACAGCCAGCGAAACGCCTCCTTTGGACCGAGATACCATTGCTTTCTCAGCGCGAAATAGCTCTCGATCAAATCGTATTGAAGCCACGCGCGCCGGTAATTGCCTTCAAGATCGCCCTTTGCGATGCGCGCCAGCATCTTTCCAATCCAGAGCTGGATGGCGTTGCGTTCATCCTCCGGGAGAGGCGGCGGGCCGCTGGTGTAGATGTCGTCCAGCTTGCCGAGCAGGCGTGTGGCGAAGCCGTGTTCTTCGATCAGGACCGTTCCCTGGCGGATACGAAGAAAATCCTGCTCGCGATCGATTACGTCGCTTACGGGATAGACAAACGCGTCGATGAACTTTCCGTCGATAAGCCTGGCGTCGCGTCGCTTTTCGCCTTCGTCGCGAAATCCAATCAGATCGTAGTCGCTCTCGTCGGTCCAATCTCCGCGGGCTCTGGACCCGTAAAGAACGACCGAGTGACAACGATGCTGTGCCACGATATCGCTCACGGCACGGTCAAGAATGCGGTCCTTTGTCATGACCGGTTCCGCACTTTAAGTCGGCGCCGCAAGGGAGCATTCATCGCAACGATGAAATCGTAGCACGCGCGGCGGTGCTTGCGCAGCCGAGCCGCACGGCGCGGGCCGCGCCTAAATCCCCAGATACAGCTTGCGGATCAGATCGTTGTTGTGCAGTTCGTCCGCCGACTTGCCGCTGAACGCGATCTTGCCGTGCACGATCACATAGCCGGCATCGGCGATCCGGATCGCCTGGTTGAAATTCTGCTCCGCCATCAGCACGGTCAGCTGATACTTGGTCTTGAGTTCGCGGATGGTATCGATGGTGCGGGACACCAGCACCGGCGCGAGTCCGACGGACGGCTCGTCGACCAGGAGGATTTTCGGCGCCAGCATCAGTGCGCGGGCCAGCGCGAGCATCTGCTGCTCGCCGCCCGACATCGAGCCGGCAAGCTGGCCCCTGCGCTCGGCAAGCCGCGGAAAGGCCTCGAAGCAGAAATCGAGATTGCGCTTCAGTTGCTCGCGCGCTTTCTTGCGGAACGCGCCGAGCAGGAGATTTTCTTCCACCGTCAGGCGCGGGAACAGCCGGCGGCCCTCCGGCACCAGCGCGATGCCGAGATCGACAATCTCCTCGGTGCTCTTGCCGACGAGATCATGCGTCACGCCGTCGATCTCCGCCGTGATGCGCCCTTCGCTCGGGCGGCACAGGCCCATGATGCACTTGATGAGGGTGGACTTGCCGTTGCCGTTGGTGCCGAGCAGCACCACGGTCTTGCCGGCATCGACGTCGAGCGACACGTTCTCGATGACGCGCACCGCGCCATAGCCGGCATTCACATTCTGGACGCTGATGCTATTGGCCAAGATACGCCCTCTCAACCTCGGGATCGCGGATCACGTCCTGCGGATCGCCGTCGGCGATCTTCCTGCCGCCGACCAGCACCGCGAGCCTTTGCGAGAAGCTCATCACCGCGGTCATGATATGCTCGATCAGGATAATGGTGATGCCGCGCTCGTTGAGCGCGATCAGCAGCGCAACGATATCCTTGACCTCGGATTCGGACAGTCCCGCCATTGCCTCGTCGGCGATCAGCAGCTTGGGCTCGGCTGCCATCGCCCGCGCGAGTTCGAGTTTGCGCATCTCGACCTGGGTCAGGTCCCTTGGCGGCCTGCCGGCCTTGTGTTCGAGCCCGACCAGCGCGAGCACCTCGTGACAGCGATGGTCCATCTCTTGGCGCGTATGCGGCACATCGCGCCGCAGCCGCACCGTGTAGAGCAGGGGCACACGAATATTCTCGGCCACTGTCAGGCTGTGGAACGGCCGCGGAAGCTGGAACGAGCGCGCGAGGCCAAGATGCGTGCGCTGGTGCGCGAGCAGGCCGTTCATCGGCTTGCCGTCGAAGGTCACCGTGCCGGTTTCGTTATGCAGGGTGCCGCTCATGCAATTGACGAGCGTCGACTTGCCTGAACCGTTCGGCCCGATCAGCCCGAGCCGCTCGCCCTTGGCGATTTCGAGATTGATGCCGTCGAGCGCGACGAAGCCGCCGAAGCGCTTGCCGACATTCTCGACCTTGAGGAGCGGCGTGCTCATGATGTCTTCACCGCAGGATCGTGCGCCGGCTTGGCGTCCGGCGCCTTGCGCCCGAAAAACTGCTGCCAGAGGCCGATCACGCCATTCGGCGCGATGATCACGAAGAACACCAGCAGCAGGCCGACGATCAGCAGGCTCACGGCCGAGGAGATGGTCACGGTCGCGAGCTGCTGCAACGTGCCAAGCAGCACGGCCCCCAAGAGCGGGCCGACCCAACTCGTGGTGCCCCCGATCATCGGCATCGCGATCGCGTTGACCGCATAGGACAGACCGAACGCCGAGGACGGCTCGAGGAAGCCGATATAATAGGGGAAGGGCGCGCCGGCCATGCCCATGAACGCGCCGGACAGGGTGGTTGCGACCAGCTTGAGCTTGAGCGTCGGTACGCCCGAGGCTTCGGCCGCGAGTTCGTCGTCGCGGATGGTGGCAAAGCCGTAGCCGAGCCGCGAACGCTCGATGGCGCGCGCGACGGTGAGTGCGACCACCACCAGGATCAGCATCACCAGGAACAGATATTCGATATAGTTGATGCCGAGCAGCGGCGCCGTGGCCGGCCGGATCACATAGGCGCCGCGCGATCCGCCGACGAAATCCCAGTTCACGACCAGGGT
The DNA here is from genome assembly GCA_044506365.1 of Hyphomicrobiales bacterium. Classification (GTDB taxonomy): domain Bacteria; phylum Pseudomonadota; class Alphaproteobacteria; order Rhizobiales; family Xanthobacteraceae; genus Pseudorhodoplanes. The sequence continues at coordinate 13,125 of JBIQKQ010000051.1, read as the reverse complement.
CTGCAGCACGACCGCAAGCGCGAGCGTCGCGATCGCGAAGAACACGCCGCGCAGCCGCAGCGTCAGATAGCCGGTGCCGAGCCCGACCAGCCCGGCGACGATGCCGCCAAGCACGATCAGAACCGGGATCGGCGGTACGCCGACAAGCGCGGCGATTTCTTCCGGGAAATGACGGTTGGCGAAGGCCGGCAGCTTGGTCATCACCACTGTGCTATAGGCGCCCATGGCGAAGAATGCGGCCGAGCCGAAATTCACGTAGCCGCAATAGCCGCCGAGAATGTTCCAGGCGGTCGCCAGCACGATGAATTGCAGCACCACATAGCCCGCGAAAAACAGGTAGTCGTTCTGCAGGTAGCGCGCGCCGAGGAAGCCGGCGATGGCGATGGCGAGCGAGACGAGAAAGAATTGCCAGGTGCGCATTATCGACCCAAGAGCCCGGAAGGACGCACGGCGAGCGTGACCAGGAGGAAGCCGAAGGCGACCGCGGGCGCCCAGGACGGCCCGTAGAAGGTCGACGTCATGCTCTCCACGATGCCGAGCAGGATTGCCGCAATCAGCGTGCCTGGCAGGCTGCCCATGCCGCCGAGCACGCAGATCGCAAAAACGCGGCCGATATATTCGCGTCCGACCGAAGGCTCGACCGGCTGGATGATGATGAGCAGCGCGCCGGCGACGGCGGCGGTGGCGATCGAGATCGAGAAGGCGATGCGCTTGATGCGGACCGGATCGGCCGCCATCAGCGACAGCGCGAGCTGGTCCTGCGCCACCGCCATGATCGCGCGGCCGGTGAAGGTCTTGGTCAGATAGAGCTGCAGGCCGATCACGAGGATCATCGAGATGGCGAACGGCACCACCATGCGCATCGGCAGGTCGAGGAAGGAGAAGCGCAGCGTGGTGTCGATATAGCCAGCCTGCACGTAGCGATAATCGACGCCGAATGCGAGGATCAGAATGACTTCGGTGACGAATAGCAGGCCGAAGAAGAAGGCGAGGCCGCGCAGCGCCTCCTGCCCACGCTTCTCGAACGAGACGTAATAGACCTGATAGACCAGCGATCCGAGATAATAGAAGAACGGCAGCACGAGGATGCTGACCAGGATCGGATCGAGCCCGAGCCGCTGGTTGAGGATGTAGGCGATATACGAGCCCAGAATGATGAAGGCGGGGTGCGCGATATTGACGATGTCGAGGATGCCGAAGGAGATCGAAATCCCGACCGTCACCGCGGCATAGAAGCCCCCGAGCAGGATGCCGGCGATCAGGGCGTTGATGAACAGTTCGACCGGAAAATCCATCACCGGGCTCCCCTCAGCACGAAGGCCCGATACGCCAGTTGCGTGATGTCATCCATCTCCCCGCCCGCGCTTGTTGGTTGTTGCGACGATCGCCCTCCCGGCGGCCTCCGCGTTGCGCTTTGAGGGGCGGAGTATTGCCGCAAGCGGCAAGGCTTGGCTAGTCCCTTGATCGCGGTGGGCAGCGTTCTCCAGCAAAACGCCGGGCGACGTGTGACGCCCGGCGTGGATAGGCTGCGACAAATCTGCTCAGCGATAGGGCAGGACAACATCGCCCGACTTGAAGGCCGGCGGATGGAGGATGGTGTAGCGTTCCGCATCGCGGAACTGGTCTGCGCTGTTTCCTTCGATCCCGCGATACTGCACCATGAGAACGCGGGGCTCGGTCCATTCGCCGTTGGGCGCGAAGCGGATCTTGCCCACGATGGTCGAAAACTCGCTGTCATGGATCGTCTTTGCGAGGGCCTTCTGATCGAGCGACTTGGTCTTTTCGACCGCCTGGCCGACCACTTCCATCGCTGCATAGATGAACGGCGGCACGTAGAATCCGAGCTGGTCGACGCCCTGGCCCGAGGCCTCCTTCTGATAGCGGGCGATGAATTCCTGGATCCCCGGGAAGTTCATCGTCTTGGACGGCACGTAGAGTTCGTAGCCGAGCGCGTTATTCAGGAACGGTCCGAGCTGAGCCTTGATCGTGGTGAATTGCGGTCCCACCGCGCCGCCGCCGATGAGCTGCGCCTTCAGGCCGATCTCGTTGATGGCGCGATACAGGCCGACGCTATCGATCGGGTAGGACGCGATGAAGACGAGCTCGGGATTTGCGCTCTGGATGGCGCGCGCGATCGGTGCGAAGTCCACCGTCGACGGCGGGTAGGAGCGGTCATAGACAATTTTCAGGCCCATCTTTTTCGCGATGTCGCGCGCGGCATCGGATGTGATCTTTCCGAACTCCGCATCCGCGCCGACGATTGCGATTGTTTTGGGCATCGGCTTGATTGTTTTCACGACCTCGAAGAACGCGTTCGGGATCGCGTGTCCGGACTCCACGCCGAGCGGCATGATCTGGAAGTACCGGTCATAGTCGAACTGCTTGTTCACGCCGACGCCGAACAGGCTCATCATCATCTTGCCCTTCTGCATGACGACGGGCATGGCGGGTGCGATCAGGTTGGTGCCGTAGGGCGATACCACGAGGTCGACTTTGTCGAAGTCGATCAGCTTGGTGTAGAGGCTGGGCACGGTCGCGGGATTGCTTTGATCGTCATAGTGAATGAGCTTGACCTGCCGGCCGAGCAGGCCACCCTTCTTGTTCACGTCGTCGGCCCACATCTGCATCGCCAGCAACGCGGCCTTGCCGTTGGCCGCAAGGCCGCCGGTCAGCGCCATGCTGAATCCGACCTTGATCGGTTCGTTGGCAAATGCAGGACCGGCAAGGCTCATTGCGCCAGCCACCGCAAATATCGCGCCGATCCGGCGCAGCAAAGTTCCGAGCATGGACGTGGTCTCCCTGGTTCCCCGTGTTGGTCCGGCTTTGATCAATTGAACAGTCGGGCTTCGATGACGGCGTCGTAGGCCTGTGGATTCAGGATGTGCGGATAGTGTCCGCCCGTCGTCAGCGTGTGCAGGTGAGCGCCCGCATAATGATTGCGGACCGCCTGGCGCGATCGCGGCGGGATGATCGGGTCGTCATCGCAATCGATGACGGTGATGCGCTCGCGCGGCATGGCAAGTGGAGGGCAGGGCGTTGCGGCCGCGACACCGACAAAGCGCGCCTTGAGGTTGTCCGCACTCTGGCGGCCGCCGAGCATGGCAAGCTGAATTGTCTTCAATTCACTGTCGGGCGCCTGTTCGACGCGCCTGCGCCATGTCGCCTGCAGATCGGGTGCGCTCGTCGTCGCGATGAAGGCTGGATCGAATAACGGATTTGAGAACAACTCCTCGGGTGTCAGGAAGATATTTCCGAGGAACAGGTGCTCAAGCCGGTCCGCATGGCGCAGAGCAAAGAACTGCGCCCAATAGCCGCCGAAGGACGAGCCGAGGACGCTGGCACGGGCGATACGCAGATGATCCATCAGGCCGGCAAGGCCATCGGCGAGATGCGACGGATCGGACAGTGCAGGATAGCTGACCGAAATGATGCGAAGCCGTCGGCCGAGCGCTTCGATCTGCTTGAAGAACATCTCGCAGGTGCCGACCGAGCCCGGCAGCATGACAAGCGCCGGGCCCTCAGCGCGCGTATCGATATAAGGCCAAACCTCCCCGCCGATCGTTGCGGTCGCAATCGAAGCAGCAAGGGCCCATGGCCTGACCGCCGCCGTATCGGCGACGGCCGCGCGCGGAGCGGACATTGTCACTTCTTCGGCCAGACGCCGGCCTGCTCGAGCTCGCGCATGGACTCGTCGGTGAACTCTGCGCGCGGGCCGTCACCGCCGATCACGAACATTAGGATGGCTTCCTCGTTTGGATCACCCTCAGTAATGTTCTCGAAGCGGCGCGCGCAGCCAGCCGGAAACGACACCACATCGAAAGGCTCGGCATCGACATAATCGACATTGCCCTTTTCATCGATCCATGAGCACCGCCACTTGCCGGTCATGGGGATGAAGGTCTCGTTGGTGTCGTGATTGTGCATCATCGGGCCCTTGCCCGGCTTGGCGCGGCAATAGCCGAGGTTAAAGCCTTCGGAAATCTTGATCGCCGCCATGCGGGCGGCATCTTCGCCGACCGGCGAGGTGACCGCGCCGCCTTCGCCCTTGGGCGGCTGAAACCCGATCACATTGTAGAGCGTGCGCACCGCGCTCTCGTAATTGCTGTCCGGCAAGCCGCCGTCATAGCCCTTCAGATCCTTGAACCGCGCTACGCGCTTGAGCATGTCCTCGCGGCGCAGGCCTGCGCGGGGCAATGTTTCCGCCATGGTGCTTCTCCCGTCATGCTTTTGGATTGGTTTAATTGAGCAATTGGTCAATAGTATTGACCATGTGCTCAATATGTCAAGGCGTGCTATGTGCCATTTCTCCGGCTTGTGCCCGGTGGCGATTCTGCTACCCAGTCGGGCAGGGCCCGGTAACGTCATACGCATGAAGTCAAAGTCCGCACGCAAACGCGCAAAACGCCGCTCGAAGCCCGAAAAAAAGCCGGTGCAGCGAGCGACCAAGCGCGTGCGTCTCAGTCCCGAGGCGCGCAGCGATCTCATCCTGCGCGGTGCGATCCGCTTCTTTGCCGAGCGCGGGTTTCAGGGGCAGACACGGGATCTCGCAAAGCAGCTCAACATTTCGAGCGGGCTGCTGTTTCGCTATTTTCCAACCAAGGATGCCCTGATCGATCGCATCTACGAGACGCTGTTCGAAGGGCGCTGGAAGCCGGAATGGGATGAGATCCTCGGCAACCGATCGCGTGACCTGCGCGAGCGATTGATCGAGTTCTATCTCGATTATTCAAAGATGCTGCACGACTACGAATGGGGCCGCATCTATCTTTATTCGGGTCTTGGCGGAGCGGGGATCGCGCAGCGCTTCGCGCGCATGGTGACCGATCGCGTCTATGCGCGCGTGGTCGGCGAGCTTCGACATGAATTCGGCCGTCCTGACCTTTCGGTCGAGCCGATGAGCGAGCCGGAAATCGAATTGATGTGGTCGCTGCACGGCAGCATCTTCTACATCGGCATTCGAAAATGGGTCTACAATGTCGGCGCGCCGAGCGATGTTCCCGGCACCGTGAACCAGATCGTCGAGCGCTTTTACCGGAACGCGGCCGAACTCATGCGGCAGCTCGCACATGCAAAAAAGCCGCCGGAACGGCGGCGGCTTTCTGCATCCTGATCAAAGGGACGGCTGTTACGCCGCCGCCTTGCTGCGCACATGCTCCGGCAGTGGCAGCGGCTTGTTGGCCGAATTCAGGAACTCGATGGTCATGAAGACCATTTCCTTGTCCCCGAGATTCTCCAGGTCGTGCACCTTGAACTCGCCCGCGCCATAGGTCTCGTGGCGGGTCTCGCCCGGCTGGTAGGTATATTCGACCGTGGTGCCGTCATGCACATGCTGGCGCCCGCGACCGCCCGACACTGCGGTCCAGAAATAATCCAGCACATGCCGGTGGAAGCCGATCCGCTCGCCCGGCTGCAGCCGGATTTCCCAGACCCGCACCCTTTCATTCTCTGAAAGAAGGCGGGAGCCGACGCAAGGGTTCGGATTGGCGCGCTCGCGCTCGAATTCCTTTGCGATCGCTTCCGGCCATGCGGCGCGGTCAGTCTTGAGGGCCGCCTTTTCCATCATGGAGAGGGCCATGGTGGTTCCTCCTATGGCATCGTATGGCTCTATCGTATGGCTCATATAGCAAATTCCGGGATGATGCGAAATGCGGCCGCCCTCAACGCTTCCTCGCCATCCGCGCCGCGCCGTCATTATCGGCGGCTCGATGAGCGGACTGTTCGCGGGACTGATGCTGCGGTCCGCCGGCTGGCATGTCGATATCTTCGAAAAGGTCGAGGGTGCATTGTCCGGCCGCGGCGCGGGCATCGTCGCGCAGCGGGAAATCCTGGCGGCGCTGCACGGCCTGGGCCTCGATACGGCCGAACTTGGTGTTGCGGTGCAAAAGCGCCGCCTGCTGGACGCCAAGGGCCATATCGCCCTGGAAACCGATTGTCCGCAGGTCATGACCGCATGGGAGCGCGTTTACCGCATCCTGCACGATGCGTTTCCGTCAGGACATTATCACCGCGGGCGGGCGCTCGCGGCCATCGAACAGGATGCCGGCAGCGTGACCGCAATCCTCGCGGACGGCGAGCGCGTCACAGGCGACCTCCTGATCGGCGCCGACGGCATCCGCTCGACCGTGCGGGCGCTCACCGCGCCGGATTGCCAGCCGCTTTATGCCGGCTATGTGGCGTGGCGCGCGCTGATCGCGGAGAGCGCAATGCCGCCGGACGTGCACCGCGACATCTTTCCGGTCATGGCCTTCTGCCTGCCGCCGGGCGAGCAGATGCTGGGCTATCCGGTGGCCGGGACCGACAATGATTTGCGGGCGGGTCATCGGCGCTACAATCTCGTCTGGTACCGGCCCGCCGACGAGCGCACCGAACTCGGCGCGCTGCTGACCGACGAAAAGGGCGTCAAGCACGCGATGTCGATCCCGCCGCCGCTGATCAGCCGGACATCGATCGCCGGAATGCGAAAAGCCGCCGCGCGCCTGCTGGCGCCGCAATTCGTGCAGGCCGTGGACCTTGTCGATCAGCCGATTCTCCAGCCCATTTTCGATCTCGTGTCGGATACGATGGTATTCGGGCGGATCGCCCTGATCGGCGACGCGGCCTTCGTGGCGCGGCCGCATGTCGGGGCCGGAGTCGCAAAGGCGGCGGGCGACGCGGCGGCGCTGGTCGCAGCGCTGCGGCGAGCGGAGGACGTGCCGGCGGCGCTCATGCACTATCAGGGCGAGCGGCTGGCGGAGGGCCGGCGCATGGTGCAGCGTGCGCGTCATCTCGGCGCCTATCTGCAGGCCGCGCGGAGCAGCGAGGAGGCGGCATTCGCCGCGCGGCACGCGGTGGCGGAGCGGGTGCTGGAGGAAACCGCGACGCTGGATTTCCTGTACAGTTAAAGTGCCTGGAAACGGAGGCGGACCGCTCGCGCAAGCCAGCAACCGCAGGGCAGGCCAGTATGAGACGGCGAAGCTTTCTCGGTGCGCTCGGCGGTGTGGCGGCATGGCCTCTGGTTTCGCGCGCACAACAGCCCGCGGCAGGACGACGCATCGGCGTGCTTGTCGGCCTCGCCGAAGACGATCCCAATATGGTCGCACGGCTTGCCGCACTGCGTGAGGGACTTAGCAAGCGCGGTTGGGTGGCGGGCCGTAACATCCTCATCGACTACCGCTATGCACCCGCGGGCGCCCGTGCGCAGGCCCTTGCGGACGAGCTCGTCGCAACGCAGCCCGAGGTCATCCTCGCGCATACTGTGACGGTCGCTCTCGCTCTCCAGAAGTCGACCCGCACAATCCCGATCGTGTTTGTCAGTCTCAGCGATCCGGTTGGTTTCGGACTGATTGCGAGTCTGGCGCGGCCCGGCGGCAACGTGACGGGCCTGACGACCTTCGAGCCGGGCATCGCCGGGAAATGGCTGTCCATGCTGAAGGATGTCGCGCCCCAGCTGAAGCGCGCCGCCTTCGTCGCCAATCCCGACATCAGGACATACGATTTCTATCTGGGCGCGACCCGCTCGGCGGCCACGGCAATCGGCATCGATCTGGTGCAGCTGCCCGTGAAAAACGCGACGGAAATAAAATGGAGTATCGACGATTTCGCACGCGTGCCGGATGGCGGGTTGATCGTGCCGCCCGATGTTCTGACCGCCACGCATGGCGACCTGATCATCGCGCTCGCCGCACAACACCGCCAGCCGGCGGTCTATGCGTTCGGCTATCTCGTCTCTGCCGGCGGCCTGATGTCTTACGGTACTGACCGTGTCGACGAGATGCGGCAAGCCGCGGCCTATATTGACCGTATCCTGAGGGGAGACAAACCGGCAGACCTCCCGGTGCAGACGCCGACACGGTTCGAGACCGCGATCAATCTGAAGACGGCGAAGGCGCTCGGCGTGACAATACCGCCAGGTCTGCTTCTGGCAGCGGATGAAGTGATCGAATAACCAGCCGACGCATCGGCGTGAGCTGCGTGCCTATTTTTTCTTTTTCTTCTTGCCCTTCTTCCCGCGCTTCAGGCCCGCCATCTTTTCCAGCACGCCGCAGACCGCGCCGGTATCCTGCTCAGCATAGCCGACCGACATCGCCGAGGCGTAGACCGGCAGGGTCGCGGAAAAAAGCGGCGTCGGCACGCCGAGCCTGGCGGCGAATTCGCCGATCACCGCCATGTCCTTCTGCCAGACGTAATTCTTCATCGTGGCTTCGGTATAGTCGTCCGCCACCATCATCGGCCCGCGCACCTCGAACATGCGCGATTGCCCGGCGCCCCCATTGGCGAACCGGAAAATCTGCTCCGGCTCCAGCCCGGCTTTCATGCCGAGCACCATCGCTTCCGCGGCCGCGACATTGTGGATCGCGACCAGGAGGTTCGCGACATATTTCATCTTGCTGCCGTTGCCGAACGCGCCGAGATTTTCGGTCTTTCGCGAGAAGCCGGCGAAGACCGGCATCGCCTTCGCGATCGCCTTCTCGTCGCCGCTGGCATAGACCACGAGATCCTTCACCGCGGCCTGCGCGCCGGTCCCGCTCACCGGGCAGTCCAGCATGGTGTGTCCGGCCTTGCGCAGCACCTTTTCGGCCGCGAGCTTGTCATCGAGCGCGAAGGTCGAAGCCTCGATCACGATCCGTGGTTTCGCTTTGGCGTCCGCGATCTCCTGCACCACCGCGTGCAGCGCCTTGGGGCTGGGCAGGCTGGTGATGACAACCGGCACCTCGGCGATCAGTTCTTTCACGTTGTCGGAAACAGCGACGCCGGCTTTCGTCATCTGCTTGCGCCGTTGCGGATCGGTATCGACACCCGCGACCACCCATCCGTCGGCGATCAGGTTGCGCGCGAACGCGCCGCCCATGATGCCAAGGCCGATAATGCCAACCCTGCCTTTTGCTCCTGCCGCCACTCCACGCCTCCCGTGTCAGCCCCACGGCTTCCGGTCCGCCGTCTTGTCCACTTTCCTGGCCGCGCGCCCACGTTACTATAAGGCTTCAGCCGCGGGCGGTAGATCCGCGAAATCGGGGGGAGTTGTATGCGTCCGCGCGTCTACGTCACGCAGCCGATCGCCGAAAGTGCGCTGCTGCGCCTCAAGGAGATCGCCGAAGTCGAGGTCAACCCGGATTCCAGCCGGATTCCGGTCAAGGACAGGCTGATCGATGCGGCGAAGCAGTCCGACATCATCCTGTGCCTGCTGCATGACACCATCGACCGTGACGTGCTGGCGGCCAATCCGAAACTGAAGGCGATCGCCTCGATGACGATCACGCCCGATCGCATCGACGTGGCCGAAGCCACCGCGCGCAGGATCATTGTCACCAACATTCCGGCGGTCGTCACCGACGCCACCGCCGACATTGCGTTCGGTTTGCTGATCGCCGTGGCGCGCCGGATGGTCGAGGGCGACAGGGTGCTGCGCTCCGGCGTGTTCCCCGGCTCGCAGTCCAATCATCTTGCCGGCGCGCAGGTGAGCGGCAAGACGCTCGGCATCGTCGGCATGGGGCGGATCGGCCAGGCGATGGCGCGCAGAGCGCGCGGCTTCGACATGACGGTGCTTTATTCCGATCCGCGCGCGCTCTCGGCCGAGGAGGAGCAGAGGCTCGGAATAAAGCGTGTGAGTTTCGAGGAATTGCTGGGCCAGTCGGATTTCGTGTCGCTGCATCCGGCGCTGAACGACGAGACCCGCCACATGATGGGCGCGCTGCAATTCCCGCTGATGAAGCGGACCGCGTTCCTGATCAATACCTCGCGCGGGTCGATCGTCGACGAAAGGGCCCTGGCGCAGGCGCTGATCGAAGGCCGTATCGCCGGGGCCGGCATCGACGTTTTCGAGAACGAGCCGAAGATCGAGCGCGCGCTGCTCACCATGAACAATGTGGTGCTCACCCCGCATCTCGGCAGCGCCGTGATGGAGTTGCGCGAGCGCATGGCGCATGTCGTGGTGGACAACATCGCCGCCATTGTGGAGGGGCGGATGCCGCCGAACTGTCTCAACCCGGCGGTGTTCGCGCCGGGGCCGTAGGGCCACATATTCCGCGTTCGAATTGCCTTCCCCTGAAAGGGGGAGGTTAAAGTGTCGGCGGTAGCACCCCATACACCGTTCGTTCCCGCGCAAGCGGGAACAAAGTGATGGTTTTACGCTGAGTCCCCGCTTTCGCGGGGACGAACGGACGATTGCTGCCGCGCTGATGATCACTCCGCCGTCCAGCCGCCATCGATGATCAGCGACGCGCCGGTCATCAGCGCCGAGGCATCCGAGGCAAGGAACACGATCGCGCCCATCAGGTCCTCGACCTGGCCGAGCCGGCCGAGCTTGATCTTGTCGAGCACCGACCGCTTGAACGCCTCGTCCGCGAAAAACGGACGCGTCATCGGCGTCTCGATGATGGTCGGGGCCAGCGTATTGACGCGGATGCCATGCGGTCCGAGCTCCACCGCCATCGCCTTGGTCAATCCCTCGATGGCGGCCTTGCTCATGCAATAGACCGTGCGGCGCGGGCCGCCGACATGGCCCATCTGCGAGGAGATGTGGATGATCGAGCCGGGCTTCTTCGCCTCGATCAGCCGCTGCACGACCGCCTGCGCGACGAAATAGGCCGAGCGCACGTTGAGACCGAGGACATAGTCGAAATCCTCGACCGTGACATCGGCCATCAGGGCGGGGCGGTTGGTGCCGGCATTGTTGACGAGGATGTCGAATGTCTCGGCGCGGGCGAAGGCGCGCACCGCATCGATGTCGGTCACGTCGAGCGCAGCCGCGCTCGCTGTGTTGCCGGCTTTTCTGATCTCGTTCGCGGCGGCGTCGATCTCGCTTTTGGTGCGTGCGACCAGCGTGACATGCGCTCCTGCTTGCGCCAGAGCCGCTGCTGCGGCGAGCCCGATGCCGCGGCCGGCGCCGGTCACCAGCGCGCGCTTGCCATCGAGCCGGAAGGAGGGAGTGGAGGGGAGGGTGTTCATATGACTTTAGCCGCTGCTTATCCCTCCCCTGAAAGGGGAGGGCCGCCTGCCGAGCAAAGCGAAGGCAGGCGGGGTGGGGTCAATGTGGAGACAGCTGAACGTGCCCCCACCCGTCTCGCCGCTGTCGCGGCTCGCCACCCTCCCCCGCAAGCGGGGGAGCGATAAGGAGGCAATTCACTCCGCCGCCGTCGCATAAGCGATATTCCGCCCGCCGTAGCGGCGCACGCGGATATTGGCCTGCTCGGCGTGGCCGAGGAAACCTTCCAGCACGCACAGCCGCGAGCAATATTCACCGATCATCGCCGAGGCTTCGTCGGTGAGCACCTTCTGATAGGTGCAGGTCTTCAGGAATTTGCCGACCCAGAGCCCGCCCGTATAGCGCGCTGCCTTCCTGGTCGGCAGCGTGTGGTTGGTGCCGATCACCTTGTCGCCGTAGGCGACATTGGTGCGCGGGCCGAGGAACAGCGAGCCGTAATTGGTCATGTTGTTCAGAAAGTAGTCCGGATCGCGCGTCATCACCTGCACATGCTCGGAGGCGACGCGGTCGGCTTCCGCCACCATCTCGTCGACGCTGTCGCAGACGATCACCTCGCCGTAGTCCTTCCAGGCCTGGCCGGCGGCATCGGCGGTCGGCAGGATGGAAAGGAGGCGCTCCACCTCCGCCATCGTGTCCTTTGCGAGCTTCTCGGAATTGGTGATCAGCACGGCGGGCGACGTCGGGCCGTGCTCGGCCTGGCCAAGGAGGTCGGTCGCGCACATCTCCGCATCCACCGTGTCGTCGGCGATGATCAGCGTCTCGGTCGGCCCTGCCAGGAGGTCGATGCCGATGCGGCCGAACAGCTGGCGCTTGGCCTCGGCGACATAGGCGTTGCCGGGTCCGACGATCATGTCGACAGGCGAAATCGTATCGGTGCCGAGCGCCATCGCCGCAACCGCCTGCACGCCGCCGAGCACATAGATTTCGTCGGCGCCGCCGAAATGCATCGCCGCGACGATCGCGGGGTGCGGGCCGCCCTTGTGCGGCGGCGCGCAGGCGATGATGCGTTTCACGCCGGCAACGCGCGCGGTCACGATCGACATATGCGCGGAGGCGACCATCGGATAGCGCCCGCCCGGCACGTAGCAGCCGATCGCATTCACCGGGATGTGCCTGTGCCCGAGGATCACGCCGGGCAGGGTCTCGACTTCGAGGTCCTGCAGGGTGTCGCGCTGCTTTTGCGCGAAGTTCTTCACCTGCGCCTGCGCAAACCTGATGTCTTCGAGGTCGCGCTTGCTCACTTGTGAAATGGCGCGCTCGATCTCCTGCGGTGTGAGGCCGAAGCTCTCCGGCTCCCAGTTGTCGAATTTTTTCGACAGCTCGCGGATGGCCTCATCGCCGCGCGCCTTCACGTCGGCAAGGATGCTCTCGACCGTTGCGCGCACTTTCGCGTCGGCCGCCTCGACAGCGTCGGCAGACAGGCCGCGTTTGAGATAGCGGGGCATGGCGGGTCTCCACTCATTCAGCGTCGTCCCCGCGAAGGCGGGGACCCATAGCCACTATTCCGGAATATGGGCCCCCGTCTTCGCGGGGGCGACAGAAACTGGATCTCGGATCGGCGCTGCCCGCCGTCCGGGATGACTGCTACGCTGTCATTTAATCGCCTGCGGATTGATCGGGCTGCCGGTTCCGCCGGTAATGATCAGCGGCGGGCCGGAGAAGAAGAATTCATAGACCTTGTCCTGCGCGCAGTCCTCGGCGAGCTCCTTGAGATAGAAAATCTCGCCCATGCACAGCCCCATGGCCGGGATCACCACCCAGTGCCAGGGCTGGTTCGCCTCATCGGTCTCGTTCGGCCGCACCTCGCAGCCCCAGGTGTCCATGCAGAGCGCAGCGATCTCCTTGTCCTGGCACCAGTAGCAATTCTCGAACATCACGCCGGGCGCGTCACCGCCCGCATAGCCGCCCCATTCGCCTTCGGCGAGACAGCGCTCCATCTGGCCGGTGCGCACATGCACGAAATCGCCCGTGCGGATTTCGACGCCATGCGCCTTCGCGCATGTGTCGAGCTCCTCGTTGGAAATGCCTTCGCCATCCTTCATCCACGGCACGCCGCGAAAGCGCGCGATGTCGAGCAGCACGCCGCGTCCCACCATCTTGTTCTTGGAATGCTCGATGCCGAGCACCGCAAGGCCGCGCGAGTCGATCAGCTTCGCATCGTGGCC
>JBIQKQ010000050.1:0-21288 GCA_044506365.1 Hyphomicrobiales bacterium | reverse complement strand
GAGAAGGCCGCGAGCGCGACGGCCTGCTTTGCTTCGAGAAAAGGCGTAGCCGCGCCGAGGCCGGACGCGATCACCTGGACTTCGCCGGCCACAAGCGCGGCATAGGCGGGCGCCGCACCCTTATATGGCACCGCGACGACATCGATGCCCGCGGTGCGCTTGAACCACTCCATCTTGAAGAAATGCGGGCTCCCCGGACCGAGGTGGCCGTAATTGAGCTTTCCGGGATTGGACTTTGCATAACGCACGAGCTCGTCGACGGTGCGAGCCGGCACCGAAGGATGGACCATCAGTGCGAACGGCAATTCGATCACGCGCGCGACCGGCGAAATATCCTTGCGCAGATCGAAGCGCCGGTTTGGGACGAGCGTCTCATTGATCGCGATCGCGTTCGACAGGATTGCGATGGTGTGGCCATCAGGCTCCGATCGGGCCACGGCTTCGGTGACGATCATCTCCGATCCGCCGGGCCTGTTCTCGACCACAACCGGACGGCCGAGCCGTTCCTGCAATTTCTGGCCGATCAGCCGGGCGACGATGTCGGCGCTGCCGCCAGCGGAGTAGGGAACAAGAAAGGTGACGTTTCCGGAGGGGTAGGGTTGTGACTGCGCCGCGCCGCAGCCAAAAGCGAGTGGCACGGCCAAGGCCAGAAACGCTAAGATGCGTCGCATCGCGCAGCTCCCCATTTCGGTTCAACGATACTAACGGGTATCGCGGCATGCAAGCTGCAGCCGCAACGAGCCGCGCGCCACATTAGCGGAGGTGTCGTCATGTGCGTCCCGGGATGTGAAGCGGCGGTGCGAGCTGCGTTGAGCCGGCGCGGCTTTTTCAGGGGAGCGACCGCAACCGCCTTCGCCGCGAGCGCCGTTGCACCGGCGAGCGCACAGGAGCGCCGGTTCAAGACCGCAATCGATCTGACCCACACCCTGTCGGCCGACTTCCCGACCTTCTTCGGGGTGCCGGGCATCGCGATGGAACGGGAGGCGACGCTCAAGAAGGACGGTTTCAATTCGTATGTGTGGCATGTGATGGAGCATGCCGGCACGCATCTCGACGCGCCGATCCATTTCTCGGATAGCGGCCTGACCGCTGATCGCATCGATGCCGCATCGCTCGTCGTGCCGCTTGCCGTTGTCGATGTCACCGAACAGGCGTCAAAGAATTCCGATTATCAGCTGAGCCCAGCCGATCTCGAAGCGTATGAGAAGACGCATGGTCGCATTCCCGACAATTCCTGTGTCGCCATGCATTCGGGGTGGGCGCGCTACGCGGGCGACGAGGCCAAGTTTTCCGGCAAGGATGCAGCCGGCACCTTTCATTTTCCCGGTTTCGCGCCCGACGCGGCGCAATGGTTGTTGACAGAGCGCAAGGTCGCGGGGATTGCGGTCGACACATTGTCGCTCGACCACGGTGCGTCGAAGGATTTCAAAACGCATTCTCTATGGCTGCCGTCCGGACGCTGGGGTCTGGAAAATGTCGCAGGGCTCGATCGCGTGCCGCCGGCTGGCGCCACCCTCGTTGTGGGCGCGCCGAAGATAAAGGAAGCGACCGGTGGCCCGGCGCGGCTGATCGCACTGGTGTGACCGCGCGAAAAGAAAGAAGCCCCGGTCCCGTTCGGGATCCGGGGCTCTCTGCCTCCCGGCATTGCATCCGCACCGACAATCGATGGTCAGTGGCAGACGTTGACGCGCTTCCAGAAGCCACCGCCATACGGCAGGTTGATCCACACCTTGCGCCAGCAGCCATAGTGAATCGGACGGTGGAAGTGGTGCTTGTGCCAGTGATGATGGTGATGCCGCTTCCAGCCGTGAGCCTCGGCGGTGGATGGCGTCGCGAGCGAAGCGATGCCCACAGTGGCGATGGCGGCGAGGGCGATGGCGGTCATGCGAAGCATTTCAACTCTCCTTTTTTGCTGGATGCCTGATCGCATCCTGTCCAGGTCTGTCGCCTGCAGAGCGGAATGTGTTCGGTTTTGACGGATTAAACTTGCGCAATCACCGTGCAGTCGCTGTGCAATAGCGGGACGGGCGCAAGAGCATGGTGATCGGCCGCATGAAGAAGCGGCCTGTTCGCGGATGCTGGCTTCAGCGAGCGCGTTGCGGAGAGCCTTGCCGAAAAGCAAAACCCGGCCTCGTGCGAGGCCGGGTTAGCACGGCGCCGTCACGGCGCGCGTGTGCTTAGTAGTAACGGTAGTACGAGCGATAGCCATAGTACGGCTTGTAGTAGCGGTAGCCGTAATAGGGCTTGTAGTAGGACTTGTAGCCGTAATAGCCGTAGCCACCGTAGTAGTGGGCCGAAGCGGCAGTCGGGGCGAGCGCGGCCGTCACGAGCGCCGCACCGGCAGCCAGGCCAAGGATGGTCTTGCGGAACATGGTTTCTCTCCTGTGACAGGATGTGGTCCTCACATCCTGTCAGTCAGTCGCGGCTGCTCCTGAAAAGGTTCGACCCCGGTCAGGCCGAAAACCGGCGCGCGGTCATAGCCTTACGGAATCGTAACGGTGCGGCCGGAGGTCGCGGGCCAGTCTTGCCGCGGTTCGGGCGCATGGCTATAAGCCGCTCGCACCCATTCCGGGCCTGTCTCCACATAGTTCAAAGGACGTCATTCATGGCGATCGAGCGCACCTTTTCGATTCTCAAGCCGGACGCCACCGCGCGCAATCTGACCGGCGCCATCAATGCGGTGATCGAGAAGGCCGGCCTGCGCATCGTCGCGCAGAAGCGCATCCGCATGTCCAAGGCCGAGGCCGAAACCTTTTACGGCGTGCATCGCGAGCGGCCGTTCTTTGGCGAGCTTGTCGAGTTCATGACCTCGGGGCCGGTGGTGGTTCAGGTGCTGGAAGGCGAGAACGCCATTGCAAAATACCGCGAGATCATGGGCGCCACCGATCCTGCCAAGGCGGCGGAGGGCACTATCCGCAAGCTCTACGCGAAGTCGGTGGGTGAAAATTCGGTACATGGTTCCGACGCGCCCGACACGGCGGCCAAGGAGATCAAGCAGTTCTTCTCCGGGAACGAGATCGTCGGCTGACGCGGCTTTCCCGTCGCCCGGGGCGCACCACGCGGTTGCCACCGTAGATTTACAGTCGTAGATACACCCCTCGGTTCGAGGACGGACAAAGGGGTATCGGGTGGGATCGCTCTGGGCGGACGTGCTTTCGCCGGCCTTCTGGGTCGCGGCGGGGCAGATCATCGGAATCAACATCATCCTGTCCGGCGACAACGCGGTGGTGATCGCGTTGGCCTGCCGGATGCTGCCGCCGAAAGAGCGGTTCTGGGGCATGATCCTCGGCGCCGGCGTTGCGGTGCTGCTGCGCATTGTCTTCACCCTCGTAGTGGCGCAGGCGATGGGCTATCCCTTCCTGAAAGTGATCGGCGGCGTGCTGCTGATCTGGGTCGCGGTCAAGCTCGTGGTGCCGGAAGAGGATCACGGCGACGGCAAGATCGCCGCGGCCGACAATCTCTGGCGCGCGGTCCGGATCGTCGCCATCGCCGATATCGTGATGTCGCTCGACAACGTGATCGCGATCGCGGCGGCGGCGGAAACCGCCGGCATCAGGGTCGATCCGGCGCATGCCGAACAGGTCAAGACCGCGCTGATCGTGTTCGGCCTTGTCACCTCGATCCCGCTCATCGTCGCAGGTTCGGCGCTGCTGATGTCGCTGCTGGACAGGTTTCCGATCCTGGTCTGGGCCGGCGCGGCTTTGCTCGGCTGGGTCGCCGGCGACATCATGGCGAAGGATCCGGCGCTGGAGCGCATCCTGACGCCGGATCAGATGCACATGCTGCACTACTGGGCAGCGGCGGCCGGCGCGCTGTTCGTGGTCGCATTCGGCTTCTGGCTCCGGCAATATCGGCACAAGAAACTGCTGGAGGCGCCGCTGGTAATCGACCCGCCGGGGCCAGAGGAGTTTCCGCACAAGCGGTGAGTTATCGCGGCGCTCTGACGAAGCGCCGCTTTTCTTTTATGCGCGCAGATTGACCGGGCCGACTGGGGGGCGCGACGTGTCGGGGTCGTGCCGAGCAGTTTCCAAGGCGAAGCGCCATCGCCGGTGTGCGCCGGCAGCATATCCTGCCGGAGACAATCGGAGTGTACTGGTTTTGCCAATGGAGCCGCTCTAAACTGAGGCAGGATGAACATCCATCACCCTGCTTCTCTCGCGATCCGCGCCTCGGCCTGTCCGCACGATTGTCCCTCGACCTGCGCGCTGGAAGTCGAGGTGCATGACGGCGCGCGGATCGGACGCGTGCGTGGCGCCGAGGAGAACGCCTATACCGCGGGCGTAATCTGCGCCAAGGTCGCGCGCTATGCGGATCGCATCCATCATCCGGACCGCCTGACGAAGCCGCTGCGCAGAAAGGGCGCGAAGGGCGAGGGCGCGTTCGAGCCGATCGGCTGGGACGACGCGCTCGACATCGTTGCGGAAGAATTCCTGAAAGCCGAAGCGCGCCACGGTGCAGAGGCGGTCTGGCCGTATTTCTATGCCGGCACGATGGGCCTCGTGATGCGCGACGGCATCAACCGTCTGCGCCATGCCAGGAAATATTCCGGTTTTCATTCGACCATCTGCGTCAACCCGGCCTGGACCGGCTTCATTGCCGGCACCGGCAAGCTGGCCGGCGCCGATCCCCGCGAAATGGCGAAGTCTGATCTCATGGTGATCTGGGGAACCAACCCGGTCTCCACGCAGGTCAATGTGATGACGCATGCGACGCGGGCGCGCAAGGAACGCGGTGCGAAGATCGTTGCGGTCGACATCTATATGAGCGGCACGATGGCGCAGGCGGACCTGCCGGTGCTGGTCAAGCCCGGTACCGACGGCGCGCTGGCCTGCGCGATCATGCATTGCCTGTTCCGCGATGGCGCCGCCGATTGGGATTATCTTGACCGCTACAGCGACGCCCCGCGCGAACTGCAAGCGCATGTGAAAACGCGCACGCCGCAATGGGCATCGGCGATCACCGGCTGCCCGGTGGAAACGATCGAGGAATTCGCGCGGCTCGTGAAACAGAACAAGCGCGCTTTCTTCCGCCTCGGTTACGGCTTCTCGCGCTCGCGCAACGGCGCGGTCAACATGCATGCGGCGAGCTGCATCCCCGTCGTGACCGGCGCCTGGCAGTATGAAGGCGGCGGCGCGTTCCACAATAACGGGGCGATCTATCACTGGAACAAGGATATGATCGAGGCGCCGGAACTGAGGGATCCATCCGTGCGCACGCTCGACCAGTCGCGCATCGGACCGATCCTCGACGGCGACCGGGATGCGCTGTTCGGGGGGCCGCCGGTCACGGCGCTGCTGATCCAGAACACCAACCCGGTGTCGGTCGCCCCGGACCAGAATGTGGTGAAGCGCGGCTTTGCCCGCGATGACCTGTTCACTTGCGTGCACGAGCAGTTCATGACCGAAACCGCCGCGATGGCCGACATCGTGCTGCCGGCGACCATGTTCATGGAGCATGACGATTTGTACCAGGCCGGCGGCAGCCAATACATCCTGCTCGGGCCGAAGCTGATCGACCCGCCGGGCGAATGCCGCAGCAACCACGAAGTGATCTGCGGGCTGGCAAAGCGGCTCGGTGCGAAACATCCCGGCTTCGATATGTCGCCGCGTGAGATCATCGACTGGACACTGAGGAATTCGGGTTGGGGCGACCTTGAGCGGCTGGAGCGCGAGCGCTGGATCGACTGCCAACCGCCATTCGACAAGGCGCATTATCTCGGCGGCTTCAAATGGCCGGACGGCAAGTTCCGCTTCAAGCCGGACTGGTCGACGGTGCCCTTCAAGTCGCCATGGACCACAGGTCCGGCGTCGCAGATGCCCGCCTTGCCCGATCACTGGGCGGTGGTGGAGACCACCGACGCCGAGCATCCATTCCGGCTTGCGACTTCGCCGGCGCGTCAGTTCCTCAATTCAACCTTCAACCAAACACCGGTTTCGTTGAAGCGGGAAGGCCGCCCGACCCTGCTGATTCATCCGGACGATGCCTCGGCCCGGGGCATTGGCGATGGCGACTACATCGCGGTCGGCAACAGACGCGGCACCGTCAGACTGCATGCGAAGCTGTTCGCGGGCGTGCGGCGTGGCGTTGTGATCGCGGAGTCGATCTGGCCCAATTCGGCTTACCAGGACGGCTGCGGCATCAACTCACTGACCGGCGCGGATGCAGTCGCACCGTATGGCGGCGCGGCGTTTCACGACAACAAGGTGTGGGTGCGGCGTCAGTCCTGACGGTATTGCATCTCAATTTTTGACTTCAGATTCGCAGCAAAATTGACGCGCAAGCTGCGCCGCATCGCAGCACGATGTTTACCGTTGCGATCGCAATCGCATGACGACGCACGAGGTGCGTGGTGTCTTGGATAAGCCGCAATTTGGCAGTCCGATCAGAGTGCAATCTGACTTTGGCTCCTTCGCCCGCTCCGCTTTGTTGCGACGTGACCGTTCGGATCCCTTGAAAGCCGGGTTGCGGCGCCGATGCGGCTGACGTGACGGCGTCCTCTCTGACCGACAGACCCAGGAGACAGGCGATGCCGACGGGTACCGTCAAATGGTTCAACCCGACCAAAGGCTACGGGTTCATCAAGCCAACCACCGGCGATAAGGATGTGTTCGTTCACATCTCGGCTGTTGAGCGCGCAGGGCTTTCGACCCTGAACGAAGGACAGTCGGTCGAGTTCGAGCTGGTGACAAACCGCGGCAAGGCGTCCGCGGAAAATCTCAAAGTGGCTTAGTCCATATTCATTCGCTTGACGCGTCTGCGTTGACTTTCTTTCGAAGCCCCGAGGTCGTCTCGGGGTTTTTTTATTGCGGACCGGCGAGCGCGGGAAGGTAGGCGGCATCTTCTGGGCCGATCGCCCCCGTGATGACGCAGCGCCCGTTCGTCACGTGCACGCGATCCGATGCGACAAGCTTCAGCGCCAGCGGATAGATCCTGTGCTCGAGCGCCAGAACGCGCGCGGCAAGCGCAGCTGCCGTGTCGTCCGCGTGAACCGGCACGCGGCCCTGCGCGATGATCGGACCGGAATCCATTTCGGGCACGACGAAATGGACGGTTGCCCCATGCTCGGTCACGCCGGCCTCGATCGCCCTGCGATGGGTATCGAGGCCCTTGAATGCGGGGAGGAGGGCCGGATGAATGTTCAGCATGCGCTCCGGCCATTGCGCGACGAACCAGGCAGTGAGAATCCGCATAAAGCCCGCGAGGCAGACGATCTCGATGCGATGCTGCAGCAGCACGTCCTGCAACGCGCGCTCGAACGCCAGGCGGTCCTTGCCGAACGTCCTGTGATCGACCATCGCGGTTTCAATGCCGGCATCGGCAGCGCGTTGCAGGCCGTCCGCGTCGGGACGGTTCGACAGGACGAGGGCGATTTCGGCCGGATAGTCCCGGTCACGCGCCGCCTCGATCAGCGCGGTCATGTTGGAGCCGCGGCCGGATATGAGGATCGCGGTGCGCTTGCGAGGCATAGGTTACAGCGACAGGTCGAGTTCGCCGGTATAGAGTACCCGCTGGTCTGCGCTGGCAGGCACGACCGTGCCGATGACGGTGGCTGTCTCCCCGTGCTCGCGCAGCGTGGCGAGTACGTCATCCGCCTTGTCCGGCGCGCCGATCGCGACCATGCCGATTCCGCAATTGAAGGTGCGCAGCATTTCCAGAACGGCGACGCCGCCTTCTTTTGCGAGCCAGCGGAAAACCGGGAGCACGTCGATCGTCGACAGGTCGAGATTGACGCCCAGCGGTTTCGGCAAGGCGCGCGGAATGTTGTCGGGAAAACCACCGCCTGTGATGTGTGCGAGCGCCTTCACCGCGCCGGTGGTGCGGATCGCTGCGAGGCAGCTTTTCACGTAGAGCCGTGTCGGCGCCAGCAAGGCTTCGCCGAGACTCTTGCCGGGGGCAAACGGCGCGGGCGCGTCGAACGGCAGGCCCGACCGCTCGACGATCTTGCGGACAAGCGAAAACCCGTTGGAGTGGACGCCGGACGACGCCAGGCCGATCACGACGTCGCCGGCAGCGACATCGCTGCGCGGCAGGGTCGTGCCGCGCTCGGCGGCGCCGACCGCAAAGCCGGCGAGATCGTAGTCGCCAGGCTGGTAGAGGCCCGGCATTTCCGCGGTTTCGCCACCGATCAGGGCGCATCCGGACTCCCGGCAGCCCTGCGCTATGCCGGCGACCACTTTCGCGCCGAGGTCCGGATCGAGCCTGGAGCAGGCGAAATAATCGAGAAAGAACAGCGGCTCTGCGCCCTGGACCACCAGGTCGTTCACGGACATGGCAACAAGATCGATGCCGATTGTGTCGTGCCGTCCGGTCTCGATGGCGATCTTGACCTTGGTGCCGACGCCGTCGGTGGCGGCCACCAGAACGGGATCCTTGAACCCGGTGCGGGCCAGATCGAACACGCCGCCGAATCCGCCGATTTCGGCATCCGCCCCGGCGCGCGCGGTGGCGCGGACCAGCGGCTTGATCAGCTCGACCATCCGGTTGCCGGCGTCGATGTCCACCCCGGCCTTGCCATAGGTCAGGCCGTGCTGCGAACCGGGTTTCGTGCCGGACATCGTGTTCAAAAATCCCTGACGCGCCTTGCCGCAAATTCGCTGCGTGGTAGCGCGGAAATCACATTAGGCGCAATGCTTTGAGAGCGGTTATACTCGGCAAAAGGCCGGACGCACCGGCCCGATTCTGCCGGGACCTACACACTTTGAGCCTGCCCAATCTAATTACCATGGCGCGCATTCTGTGCGTGCCCCTGATCGTATGGATGATCACCGCCGGCCACACATTGCCGGCCTTCCTGTTATTTCTCGCCGCCGGGGTCAGCGACGCCATCGACGGGTTTCTCGCCAAGCGCTTCAAC
This sequence comes from Hyphomicrobiales bacterium, assembly GCA_044506365.1. GTDB lineage: Bacteria > Pseudomonadota > Alphaproteobacteria > Rhizobiales > Xanthobacteraceae > Pseudorhodoplanes. Next base: position 12,434 of record JBIQKQ010000050.1, on the reverse strand, counting down.
ATGGCGACCGAACTCGGCGCCTTGCTCGACCCGCTCGCCGACAAGGCGCTGATTGTCTCGATCTATGTGGCGCTTGGCTTTACCGACGCCCTGCCGCGCTGGCTCGTGATTCTCGTGGTGTCGCGCGACATCCTGATCGTGGGGGGATTCCTGCTGGCGATGCTGATCGACCGGCCGATGCCGGTACGGCCGCACCCGGTCTCCAAGCTGAATACCGTGGCGCAGATCGTGCTCGCGGCCACGGTGCTCGGATCGCTCGGTCTGAATTTCGATGCCGGCTGGGTCTTGCCGGTTTTGATGGCGCTGGTCACGATATTGACGTTGCTCTCGATCGGCTTCTATGTCGCCGAATGGATACGGCACTTCGGGACAAATGGAGCCGTACGGTAGGGCGGTAAGGGGACGGCAAGTCATGAACACCACGACGACGGGTCCGACTGACGGTCCGCCGCCGCAACTGACCGGCAGCCCGCTGACCCTGCGACGCCAGCTCTATTTCTGGAGCGGCGCGCTGCTGGTCTTCATTGCGCTGCTCTGGCTGCTCGGCGATGTCCTGATGCCGTTCATCGCCGGCATGGCGCTCGCCTACATTCTCGATCCGCTGGTGCGGCAGGTGCAGCGCCTCGGCCTCAACCGCGCGATTGCGTCGGTCGTGGTGGTGCTGGTCTTTATCTTGCTGATCGCGCTTGCCTTGATCCTGATGGTGCCGGTGCTGGCGGATCAGATCGCCGATTTCGTCGCGCGCGTGCCTCACTATGTCGAGCGGCTGCGTCAACTGGCCAACGAGGCCAGTCAGGGCTGGCTCGGACGCTATCTCGGCGAAAAATTACCCGAAGCGCAGGGTTCGGCGGGAACGGTTGCCGCCACCGCTGCAAGCTGGGTGGGCGCGGTACTCGGATCGCTCTGGACCGGCGGGCGGGCGCTTGTCTCGATCATATCGCTCGTCATCATCACGCCGATCGTTGCGTTCTATCTGCTGCTGGACTGGCCGCGCATGCTGCAGACCATCGATTCATGGACCCCGGTGCAGCATCGGGCGACCGTGCGCGGGCTCGCGCATGAGATGGACCGGGCGATCGCCGGCTTCGTCCGCGGCCAGGCGATCGTATGTGCGCTTCTCGGTACGTTCTATGCCATCGCTCTGATGATGCTCGGCGTCAATTTCGGTCTGCTGATCGGCATGACGGCGGCGATCCTCGGCTTTGCGCCGTATGTCGGAACGATCACCGGTTTCCTGCTGGCGGTCGGGGTGGCGACCGCGCAGTTCTGGCCGGACTGGACCATGCCGGCGATGGCGGCTGCGATATTCGTGTTCGGGCAATTCGTCGAGGGCAATATTCTCCAGCCGCAACTGGTCGGCAAGGAAATCGGCCTGCATCCGGTGTGGCTGATGTTTTCGCTGATCGCCTTCGCCTATCTGTTCGGCTTCGTCGGGCTGCTTGTCGCGGTGCCGGTTGCTGCCGCGATTGGCGTCCTGGTCCGCTTCCTGCTGCGGCAATATCTGGCAAGTTCGTATTATACGGGCGGCAAGCTGGGCTGAGGCGATGGCGCCGCCGCGTCAGCTTGCGCTTGCGCTCGATCACGCCGAGAAGCTGTCGCGCGAGGATTTCCTGCCGGGTCCGCCGAATGAAACGGCGCTCGCCCTGATCGAGCGCTGGCCGGACTGGCCGGCGCACGCGATGGCCATTTCCGGTCCGCAAGGCAGCGGCAAGAGTCATCTGGCCGCGATCTGGGCGACGTTGTCCGGGGCGCGGGTCCTGTCGGCGCGCGCGATGCGCATGCCGATGTTGCCCGACGCGCTGGCTACTGGCGCGCTCGTGCTCGAAGATTGCGCGCCCGGCGATTTCGACGAGCGCGCGCTGTTTCATCTGCTCAACCTGGTGCGCGAGCAGCAGAGCTACCTGCTTGTCACGGCGCGCGTGACGCCGGCCTCCTGGGAGGTGGCGCTGCCCGATCTCGCGTCGCGGCTGCGTGCGATGCCCGGCATTGCGCTGGCGATGCCCGATGATGTGCTGTTGCGCGCCGTGACGATCAAGCTGTTCGCCGACCGCCAGCTTGCAGTCGACGAAAGCCTGATTAGCTATCTCCTGACCCGGATAGACCGGTCCTTCGCCGCCGTTCAGGCTGCCGTCCAGGCCCTCGACCGCGAGGCGCTGCGGCGCAAAAAGCCGGTCAATCGCGCGCTCGCCGCCGAGTTGCTGCGGGAGCCGTTCTGATAGGTCCGGACTTGTCCTCCTAACCATAGAGGCCAATTCTGTCGGGCGAGGTCACGGCCCGGTCACGAATTCGTCTTATGGTCGGGCTTATCGCGGAATACTGACATGCAAGATCGTGCAGAAGCCATTGCTTTGAAAGAGGAACACGCGCAAGCCAAACGCCTTGACGAGGCGCCGCTGCCAAGCCTCGTGGACAGCCCGGAACGCTTTATCAATCGCGAATTGTCGTGGCTGCATTTCAATCGCCGCGTTCTGGACGAAGCCGCCAATCCGAACCATCCGCTGCTGGAGAGACTGCGCTTTCTCTCGATTTCGGCCAACAACCTCGATGAATTCTTCATGGTGCGCGTCGCGGCCCTGAAGGGACAGGTCCGCGAAGGCGTCGCCGAGCGCTCGCCCGACGGGCTTACGCCGTCCGAGCAGCTGGCCGGGATTTCGGAGGTCGTCTCGGTGCTGGCGAGCGACCAGCAGGCCTGCTGGCGCGCATTGCGCGAGGAGCTTGCCGATAACGGCATCCTGATCGTGGACGCGCAGAACGTGACAAAGCAGGATCAGGAATGGCTGGAGGAGCAGTTCCTCGCGTCGATCTTCCCGGTCCTGACCCCGCTCGCCATTGATCCGGCCCATCCATTCCCCTTCATTCCCAATCTCGGCTTCACTCTGGCGCTGCAACTGTCGCGGATCAGCGACGGCAAGGCGATGAACGCGCTGATCCGCGCCCCGCACAAGATCGAGCGCTTCGTTCATCTGCCGCGCAGCGCGGACGGCGGGCCGCTGCGCGTCATCACGCTGGAGCAGGTTGCCTGCCTGTTCATCGGGCAGTTGTTCCCCGGCTATGTGATGAACGGCGTCGGCGCGTTCCGGGTGATCCGCGATTCCGAAATCGAAATCGAGGAAGAGTCCGAGGACCTCGTCCGGTCGTTCGAGACTGTGCTCAAGCGCCGCCGGCGCGGATCGGTGATCCGGCTCGAACTCGAACAGTCGATGCCGGAAGATTTGCGCCGCTTCGTCCAGCGCGCCATGGGTGTGAGCGACGACGAGACCTTCCTCGTCGAGGGCATGATGGCGCTCAACGATCTCAAGGAGATCGTCTCGATCGGCCGGCCGGATCTGCTGTTCGCGCCGTATAATCCGCGCTTCCCCGAGCGCATCCGAGATCACGGCGGCGACTGCTTCGCCGCGATCCGTCAGAAGGACTTCATCGTTCAGCATCCCTATGAGTCGTTCGACGTGGTGGTGCAGTTTCTGCAGCAGGCGGCGCGCGATCCGGATGTGATAGCGATCAAGCAGACGCTGTATCGGACCTCCGCGGAATCGCCGATCGTCAAGGCGCTCGCTGAAGCTGCGGAAGCAGGCAAGTCCGTGACCGCTCTCGTGGAATTGAAGGCGCGCTTCGACGAGGAGGCCAATATCCGCTGGGCGCGCGATCTCGAACGCGCCGGCGTGCAGGTGGTGTTCGGCTTCATCGAGCTGAAGACACATGCCAAGCTGTCGCTGGTGGTGCGCAGGGAGGCAGGCAAGCTTGCCACCTACGTGCATGTGGCCACCGGCAATTATCATCCGATCACCGCACGCATCTATACCGATCTGTCCTACTTCACCGACCATCCGATGATCGCCCGCGATGTCGGCCGCATCTTCAATTTCATCACCGGCTATGCCGAGCCCGCCGAACTTGAGGTAATGGCGGTGTCGCCGGTGTCGCTGCGCAAGCGCATCTACGAGCATATCGATGCCGAGATCGCGCATGCGAAGGCCGGTCGTCCGGCCGCGATCTGGCTGAAGATGAATTCGCTGGTCGATCCGGGAATTATCGACAAGCTTTATCAGGCCTCGCAGGCCGGCGTGTCGATCGACATCGTGGTGCGCGGCATCTGCTGCCTTCGTCCCGAACTGCCGGGACTGTCCGACAATATCCGCGCCAAGTCGATCGTCGGACGCTTCCTCGAACACTCGCGCATCTATTGCTTTGGTGCCGGGCACGGGCTGCCGCACCCCAAGGCGGTCGTCTATATCTCGTCCGCCGACATGATGCCGCGCAATCTCGACCGCCGGGTGGAGGCGCTGTGCCCGATCCTCAATCCCACCGTGCACGAGCAGGTGCTCGACCAGATCATGGTGGTCAATTTTAACGACAACGAGCAGAGCTGGAGGCTCTTGCCTGACGGTACCGCAACCCGCATAAGGCCCGCGAAAGGCGAGGAGCCTTTCAACGCCCAGAATTACTTCATGACCAATCCGAGCCTGTCGGGTCGTGGGAAATCGCTCAAAGAGTCAACGCCGCGCCGCCTCAGCCGACGCCAGTACCGGCGCTAGCAAGAGCGGCGACAAGAAGACCCGCGGCAAGCGCGCCGCCGCGACCGGGGGCAAATGCGATAAGGCGGAGGCCGTGCCTGGAAAGGCGCTGGCGACGGTCGAGACCGCTCGGGGGCGCCTCGATCACGGGCCGGCAATTGCGGTCATCGATATCGGGTCGAACTCGGTGCGCCTCGTGGTCTATGAAGGCCTGACCCGCAGCCCGTCGCCGATCTTCAACGAAAAGGTGCTGGCCGGCCTTGGGCGCCAGGTCCAATCCACCGGGCTGCTGGCTCCGGATGCCGTCGCCGAAGCGCTGACGGCGCTGCGGCGATTCCGCGCATTGTGCGACAACCTGAAGGTCGAGCGCATATTCGGCATCGCCACCGCCGCCTGCCGCGACGCGGAGAACGGGCCCGCCTTCATCGCCGAGGCTGAACGTATCTGCCGGATCAGGATTGATGTCCTTTCCGGCAAGCGCGAAGCTGAACTGGCGGCGCTCGGCGTCTTGTCCGGCATCCACGAGCCGGATGGCATCACAGGCGACCTTGGCGGCGGCTCGCTGGAACTGATCGACCTACGTGGCGGCAAGCTGCGGCGTGGGGTGACGCTCCCGCTGGGGGGCCTGGCGCTAAAGGACACCGCGGACCGGTCGCTCAAGCGGGCGGAAAAAATCGCCCAGCGCAAATTGTCCGATGTGCCGTTTCTGAAAGCGGGCCGGGGCCATCCCTTTTATGCCGTGGGTGGCAGCTGGCGCTCGCTGGCAACCCTTCACATGGCGCAAACCGGGTACCCGCTGCATGTCATGCACGGCTATACGTTGCGCGCCCGCGAGGCGCTGGAATTCTGCGAACTGGTGCAGCGCGTCGATCCCGAAACGCTGTCGAATATCGAGGTGGTTTCGGCCGCACGCCGTCCGCTGCTGGGTTATGCCGCGGTGGTGCTCAGCCGGCTGATCCGGATCATACGCCCCGATCGGGTGGTGATCTCCGCGCTCGGCGTGCGTGAGGGTCTGCTTTATTCGATGCTGCGCGAGCGTGAGCAGCGCAAGGATCCGCTGATCGACGCGGCCCGCAATCTCAACCTGTTGCGATCGCGCTCGCCGCAGCACGGCGAGGAACTGGTGCGCTGGACCGATCGGTTCATGGAGTCGAGCGGCATCAACGAGACCTCAGGGGAGCGCAGACTGCGCCATGCCGCCTGTCTTGTCGCTGATGTCAGCTGGCGCACGCATCCCGATTATCGCGGCGAGCAATCGCTGAACCTGATCGCTCATGCCGACTTCATTTCGCTCGACCATGCGGAACGCGCTTATCTCGCCCTCGCGGTCTATTTCCGGCACGTCGGTATCAGCCATGACGACGAATTGTCACCGCGGCTGCGCGAACTCGCCTCGACCCGCCTGCTCGACCGCGCGCGCATCCTCGGTGCTGCGATGCGCGTCGCCTACATGGTGTCGGCCTCTATGCCCGGCGTGCTGCCGATGACGCCGCTGCGGGTCGAGCGGCGCAAGCTGGTGCTGCGGCTGCCCGGCGCGCAGGCGGCGCTCAACGGCGAGCGCGTGATGAACCGGATGCGCACCCTGGCGCGGCTGATCGGGCGCGAAGCGGCGGTGATCGAGGATTGAAGCGCCTGCGGCCGATCGCACCGGGAAAATGACGCGATGGTTCAGGCAAGGACGTTTTCCTCTGCCGCGACCTGCGTGAGAAAAAACACATATTCCTCCGCGGCTTCCTCCAGGGCGGTGTAGCGGCCCGACTTGCCGCCGTGACCTGCGCCCATATTGGTCTTCAGCAGAAGGGTGTTGCGGTCGGTCTTGGTGGCGCGCAACTTGGCCACCCACTTGGCCGGCTCCCAATAGGTCACGCGCGGATCGTGCAATCCGGCCGTGACCAGCATGGCCGGATAGTCTTGCGCGACGACATTGTCGTAGGGGCTGTAGCTGCGGATATAGTCGAAGGCCGCCTTGTCGGTGATCGGGTTGCCCCACTCCGACCATTCGCCGGGGGTGAGCGGCAGCGTCTCGTCGAGCATGGTGTTGAGCACATCGACAAACGGCACGTGCGCGGCGATCGCGCCGTAAAGCTCGGGCGCCTGATTGACGATGGCGCCCATCAGTTCGCCGCCCGCCGATCCCCCGGTGGCGGTCACCCGGCCTGCCGAAGCGAAGCCCTGTTCGATCAGATAGCGCGTCACATCGACGAAATCGTTGAAGGTGTTGGTGCGCTTGTAGAGCTTGCCGTCGAGATACCAGCCATAGCCGAGATCGTCGCCGCCGCGGACATGCGCGATCGCGCAGGCGAAGCCGCGGTCGAGCAGAGACAGGCGGTTGGTCGAGAAGCCGGGCGGAATGGCGTGCCCATACGCGCCGTAACCGTAGATATGCAGCCGGCCCTTGCCGTTCTTGATGAAGTCGCGGCGATAGACCACCGAAACCGGCACCATGACGCCGTCGCGCGCCGGCGCCACAAGGCGCTCGGTGACGTATTGTGAGGCATCGTAGCCGCTCGGGATTTCGCGGACTTTCAGCGTTTCCAGCCGCCCGTCGGCCAGGTGATAGTCGTAGACCGTGTTGGGCGTGACCATCGACTGATAGTTCAGCCGCAGCCTGTCGACCCGGTATTCGCGGTTTCCCCCGAGGCTCGCGTCGAAACTGGCTTCCGGGAATGCGATGTAATGCTCGGCGCCGTCGGCATAGTCGCGCAGGCGAATCTGGGAGAGGCCGTCAATGCGCTCTTCGATCACCATCACGTTTTCGAAAGTGGTGATGCCGAGGATGTAGTGACGCTCGCTTCCCGGAATGATTTCGGTCCAGTCTCCGGGTGCGGCGGCGGGCGCGGTGACCACCCGGAAATTCAGATGCGTGTCGTTGGTGCGGATAAACAGCGTGCCCTCACGCTCGTCGAGATCGTAAAGGCGGTCGGTGAGGCGCGGTGACACCAGCACCGGCTCGGCGGAAAAATCGGCGAGCGGCAGCAGGCGGATTTCATTGGTGGCGTGATCGCCGGTCGACAGGGTCGCGAAGCGGCGCGACTGGGTGCGGCCGAGGCTGACGGTGAATTTCGGATCGTGCTCGCGATAGATTTCGCGGTCAGCGCTCTGCGGATCGCCGAGCCAATGGTGCCAGACCGTCTTGGAGCGCCAGTGTTCGTCCGCGTCGGTATAGAGAAAGCTCTTCGAATCGGCGGCCCAGACCAACCCGTAACGCCAGTTCTCGATCGTGTCGGGGAGTTCGGCGCCGGTTGCAAGATCGCGCACCTTCAGCACGAAGCGTTCCGAGCCGTTGGTGTCGACCGCATAAGCAAGCAGGCGACCGTCCGGACTGACGGCGTGTCCGCCCAGACGGAAATAGTCATGGCCGGCGGCAAGCGCGGGTTCGTCGATGATGATTTCGTCGGCTCCGCCGATGACCTTGCGCCGGTACCATTTGGGATATTCCGCGCCGGCATCGAAGGCATACCAGTAGACATATGCGCCGTCTTTCTGCGGCACGCTGGCATCGTCGTCCTTGATCCGGCCCTTCATCTCCGCGAACACGGTGTCGACGAGGTCGCGGTGCGGCTTCATCGCCGCTTCGAACCAGGCATTCTCGGCATTGAGATAGGCGAGGATGTCGGGGTCCTTTACCTCGGGATAGGCCGGATCGCGCAGCCAGGCATACGGATCTTCGATGGTGACGCCATGATGCGTGAAGCTGTGCGGCACACGTCGCGCGATGGGAGGATTTGAGGGATCGTTCGACATCCGATGCACCGTCTTTTCTGAAAAGCGTTGCTTCAAATTCCGTTCATTCCCGCGGAAGCGGGAATCCAGTCCTTCAGATTCTGGGTCCCCGCTTTCGCGGGGACGAGCGGATGTGCCGGTTCGCGGAGCCGTCTAGCTCCGCTCGATTGCCGACACCTTGCCCTTTTCGATCGCCAGTGCGAGCTTGCCGGATTTCAGCGCCAGCGCCTTCTCGCCAAACAATTCGCGGCGCCAGCCCTTGAGTGCCGGCACGTCGGCGCGGTCGTCGGCCGCGATCCGTTCGAGATCGTCGACGGTGGCGATCACCTTGGCCGCGACAGCGTGCTTTTCGGCGGTCATGCGCAGCAGGACCTTGAGAAGCTCGACGGTGGCCGAGCCGTTTTGCAGCGGCTTCGTGCGCTCGATCGAGGGCAGCGTCTTCGGGTCGCGGGCAAGCCCGCGTTTCACCACGTCGGGGATTTCACTGCCCCAGCGCGAACGCTCGAAGCCCTTGGGGAGCGAGCGCAGCGACGACAGGCGCTCGATGCTGGTCGGCGCCTGGATCGCGATATCGGCGACAATATCGTCCTTCAGCACGCGTCCACGCGGGACGTCGCGCGCCTTTGCCTCGCGCTCGCGCCAGGCCGCGACCTCCATGAGAACCGCCAGTTCCTTCGGCTTGCGCACACGGGTGCGCAACCGCTGCCAGGCATTGTCCGGATCCATCCGGTAGGTCTCGGGGGAGGTCAGCACATCCATCTCCTCGCTCAGCCATTCGGTGCGACCGCGTTTTTCGAGATCCGCCTTGAGCTTGCGATACACGTCGCGCAGATGCGTCACGTCGGAGATCGCATAGTCGATCTGCGCCTTGCTCAGCGGACGGCGCGTCCAGTCGGTGAAGCGGGAGGACTTGTCGAGCGTGTCTCCGGTGATGCGCTGGACCAGCTGATCGTAGGACACTGAATCGCCGTGGCCGAGGACCATGGCCGCGATCTGTGTGTCGAACACCGGATGGGGAATCAGATTGGCCCTGTGCCAGACGATTTCGATGTCCTGGCGCGCGGCATGAAACACCTTCACCACGGTCTCGTCGCCCATCAGATCGAAGAACGGCTGCAGGTCGATATCGGGAGCCAAGGCATCGACCACCACCGCTTCGTCGGGACTCGCGAGCTGGGCAACGCAGAGCTGCGGATAATAGGTCGACTCGCGCAGGAATTCGGTGTCGACGGTCACAAAAGGATGTTTCGCGAGGCGCCGGCAGGCGGCGCTCAGATCCTTGGTTGTGGTGATCAGGTCCATATCGTCTTCAGCTAACCGCGCACCCGCGGCATCATGATGAATTCCCATGGCGACGGCATTGCCTCGACCGGCATGTCGATCAGGGTTGGGCCGTCCCGGCGCTCGAAGCCGCGTTTGAGCGCCGCGCGCAATTGCGCCGGGCTGTCCACGCGCTCGGCGGCGGCGCCGAAACTCTCGGCGAATTTCACGAAGTCCGGATTGGTCAGGTCGCTGGCGATGGTGCGGCCGCCATACCATTCCTGCTGGATCAGTTTCACATTGCCATAGGCATTGTTGTTGAAGACAACGGTGACCAGCGGGATCTTGTGCCGGACGGCAGAGGCCAGCTCGGTCGCGGTATAGAGAAAGCCGCCGTCGCCGGTGATCGAAAGCACCGGCACGTCGCGCCGCGCATCCTGCACGCCGAGTGCGGTCGCAAAGCCCCAGCCGAGATTGTCCTGATAGCCCGGCGAGATGAAGGTCCGCGGCTGATAGACCGGCAGCGCCAGCCGTGCGGCAAAGCCGATCTGCGTGACCTCGTCGACGAAAATGCCGTCGTCCGGCAATTCGGCGCGGATCGCATCGAGGATCGCCATCTGCGGCACCAGCTTGGCGAGCCGCTTCTGCAACTTCGCCTGCCGCTCCTCCATCTCGGCCTTGCGGGATTTGCGCTTCGCATTGTGCGCGGGCAGAGCGGCGAGCAGCTTGCGGAGCACCGGCGCGGAATCCCCGAGAAGCGTCACATCCGGCCGGCCGGCGCGTTCCGGCTCGTCCGGATCGGCCTCGACGCGTATCACCTTCAGATCCTTGTCCGCGCCCCAGACAGTAAGTTGCTGCAGCAGGCGGGTGCCGATACCGATCACCACATCGACCTCGCGCCACATCTCATGGGCCAGCGGCAGCGTGATCGAAAGCGGGTCGCGGCTGTCGAGGATGCCGCGACCGCGGCGGTATCCTAGCACCGGCGCCTGCAGCATGGCCGAGAGGCGCGTCACCTCCTTGGCGGCGTCCTGCGCACCGCCGCCGCAGACGATCATCGGATTTTTCGCGGCCCCGAGCAGCTTTGCCGCAGCGATGACGGCGTCATCATCGATCGGCGCCTGGAAGACCGGCAGCGGTGGATGGTCGGCCACCGGCTCGGCGCGGCCCCAGACATCCATGGCGCATTCGAGCGCCGCCGGACCCGGGCGGTCGGAGACCATCGACCTGATCGCGTCGGCAACCCTGCGGGGTGCGTCGGCGGCGCGTGGAATACGGGCGGAATGGTCCACCAGCCTTTCGAGGATCCCGGCCTGGTCGCGGATTTCATGCAGGTGGCCGAGATCGCGGCGAATGGCGCTTTGCGGAATCTGGCCGATCAAGCCCAGCACCGGGGCGTTCATCGAATAGGCGGTCAGGAGCGCAGCGCCGGTATTGAGCAATCCCGGACCGGGAACGACGCAATAGACCTGCGGTTCGCCGGTTGCGAGCGCGGCGCCCAGCGCCATATAGGCACAGCCCTGCTCATGGCGGGTATGGACCACCCGGACCCGGTTCCCGGCGCCGTAGAGGGCATCGAAAAAATGATCGTTGTGAACGCCGGGCAGGGCATAGACCGTCTCGATGCCGTGCGCGAGCAGGGCATTGACCACGGCTTGTCCGGTCGTCATCCGAACCGCCTGCGCACTGGTTTGGGGCTGGACCGCAGCCTTCCTGGCTTGTTTGGGCATTGATTCCGTCAGGGTCGGTTGAGGGCCCCAGAATGCAGATCGGGGCGGCTCTGTCGAGGCATTCCCTTGCCTTGACAAAGCAGCACCCCCATGCGCTTTTCCCGCGCCTCCAGCCCAATTTGCAGCGCCCAACCGCCGAAAGATCTGCCATGCATCGTTATCGCTCCCATACCTGCGGCGCACTGCGCGAGAGCGACATCGGCGTGGACGTGCGCCTCTCGGGCTGGGTCCACCGGGTCCGCGACCATGGCGGCGTGCTGTTCATCGACCTGCGGGACCATTACGGGCTGACCCAGGTCGTCGCCGACCCCGACAGCCCGGCCTTTCGGGATGCCGAAAAGGTGCGGTCGGAGTGGGTGATCCGGGTCGACGGCAAGGTGCGCGCGCGCCCGGCCGGGACCGAGAACCCCGACCTGCCCACCGGCATGGTCGAGGTTTTCGCGACCGAGATCGAGGTGCTGGGTCCGGCCGGGGAATTGCCGATGCCGGTATTCGGCGACCAGGAATACCCGGAGGATATCCGGCTGCGCTACCGCTTCCTCGATCTGCGGCGCGAGCGGCTGCACAACAACATCATGAAGCGCGGCGCGATCATTGATTCGATCCGCCGGCGGATGAAGGAGGGCGGGTTCTTCGAGTTCCAGACCCCGATCCTGACCGCGTCCTCGCCGGAAGGTGCCCGCGACTATCTCGTTCCCTCGCGACTGCATCCGGGCAAATTCTACGCGCTGCCGCAGGCGCCGCAGCAGTTCAAGCAGCTGATCATGGTGTCGGGCTTCGATCGCTATTTCCAGATCGCGCCCTGCTTCCGCGACGAGGATGCCAGAGCCGACCGTTCGCCGGGCGAGTTCTACCAGCTCGATATCGAGATGAGCTTCGTCACGCAGGAGGACGTCTTCAACGCGGTCGAGCCGGTGCTGCGCGGCGTGTTCGAGGAGTTCGCCGACGGCAAGCCGGTGACGAAGCAATTTCCGCACATCGCCTATGCCGATGCGATGCGGCTCTACGGCACCGACAAGCCGGACCTGCGCAACCCGATCAAGATGGCGAATGTCACGGAGGCCTTCCGCGGCTCGGGCTTCAAGATTTTCGCCAACATGATCGCGAACGATCCGGAGGTCGAGGTGTGGGCGATTCCGGCGAAAACCGGCGGCAACCGCGCCTTCTGCGACCGCATGAATTCCTGGGCGCAGGGCGAAGGCCAGCCGGG
>JBIQKQ010000049.1:16533-21441 GCA_044506365.1 Hyphomicrobiales bacterium | reverse complement strand
TGTGATTTTTTCTTCGCTTCGCCTCCCTCCTTTGGCGAAGGGCTATCGTAAAGGCTGCGCAGCAGCCTTTGCCTCCCCCTCTTAGGGGGAGGGAGCGCACCGTGCATGATGTGGGCATATGCGATGGCCCTTCCCCTTCCGGGGAGGCGAAGAGGACGATGCCCTCAGAACCGCGCGCTCACGCCGATCATCGGTCCGTGCTGCAGCATGTCGTAGGCATAGAGGTGCTCGCCGCTCCCCTTGCTGTAATCGACATACAGCGCCCGATATCCCAGAAAGCCCGACCAGGTGACGGCATGGCTTCTGGCGAAGGTCCAGCGATAGGCGCCGACCGCCTGCCAGGAGAATTGGCTCCCGGCGCCGAACCCGCCGACATCGCCGCTCAGCGTCAGTTCGTGGCCGGGTGAGAACTGGTGGCGCAGGCGCATGCCGACGATCGGGTCGACCCATGTCATGTCGCCGGATTTGGCAACGGCACGGTCGGCACTCAGCAGCGTGAAGGAGTGCCGCGGCAAGGTCGCGATCAGCGTCGCGTTGGCGGCGAGGCTTAACTCCGCCTGCTGCCACCACAGCCGCCCGCCGCCATAGACGTCGAGTGCGGTGCCCGAGCCAACGCCCGCGTCAGCGCCCCAATGCGCGATCTCGTAAGCGCCCGCGAGTTCGGCGATGATCATTTTGATCCCGACATCGAGATTGTAATCGAGGCCGGCCGATAGCAGCGGACCGAGCGTGACCTGGCGCGCGCCGCCCTTGTCCGCGCCGAGCTTCGTATAGACGAAATCGCCGATGACGGCGAAGCGATCGTTGCGCGCCTCGAACGAGGTCATGAGGCCGAACATCTCCTTCGGAATCTTCCGGTGCAGAAGATCGATAAAGGTCATGTCGATGTCGCTTGTATGCCCGCGAATGGTCGATGATCCGTTCAGCGACAAGGCCCAGGCATAAGGCGTGATGTCATAGGTCCATGCACTCGCCGCCGGCGCCGGGGCGGCCTTGACCGGCATAACCGGGCGCATATCGGCGGCCGTAGCCGGACGTAGCGGCGAAAGCGCGGACGCCATCGCAACCAGCGCCACCGCAACGGATTTCCGCGACATAACCGTACCCCCCGGAACAGAAGAGCGGCTGTGCAGCGTTGTACTGCGCAGCCGCGGTTGCCGCTACTGCGCCGTCAGGGATGACAGCGCATGCCCTCTTGTGACCGGCGGTGGATTCCACTTGCCGATCAACGCGGGAGCCTTCGGCGCATCGAGGCGCATTGTCAGGTTGAATGGACCTTTTCGGCGGCGACTCTCATTCGACCTTCACGATCTGGGGCGGCGACCACGACCCGTTCAGGATCGACGGGGTGCCGTCCTTTGGCCAATACATGCGCAGCATCGGAAGGAATGCGCCCTTCGGCGCCGGCAACCAGTTCGACTCCTTGTCAGCGCCGGGCGACTCGGTCTGGAGGTAAAGCGTGATCGAACCGTCGGCATTGGTCTTGAGGTTGTTGCGCGGACTGACCGTGAACTTATTCAGCGCATTGGGCACAAACCACCAGCCCTGATCGATCTGGTACATCGTGATCGACCAAAAACCGTTGACCGGAGGCTCCTGTCCCTTGGCGAAGGTCAGCGTGTATTTGTTCGCGCCGCTGAGCGGGCGTCCGGCGCTGTCGATCTCGGTATACGGGTAGACCGCATCGGCCTGCAGATTGGCGGGCCAGCCGAAGGCCGCGACCAGCGCGCGCTTCATGTAATCGGTGCCGTACTGCCCCAGTCCCTTGGTGAAGAGCCATCCTTTGACCTCCACGCCCATCGACGCCTTGTTTGCGCCGATCTTGTCGAGCGCCTGCTTTGGCAAATCTTTCAATGCGGCCTGCACCGCCGGATCGAGTGATGACAGCGTGAAGTCTTTGCACGGTGCAATCCCGATCTTGGCCATTTCCGCAAGGATCGGCGCATCTTCGGCCGCCGGTGGCGCGTCCTTGCACATCAGCCGCGCCAGCATTTTGAAATAACCCTCGGTGCCAAGCCCGAGGATCACCTCCTGCGGCTTGTCAGTCAGCGAGTATCCCGGATTGGGGCCTACCTTCGGGGCGGTGTAGGTGTAGTCCTTGCCCACGGCCGAGAGCGGGCGCAGGCTGTATTGCGCCTGCAGCGCATTCACCGCCTTGTAGTCAGCCTCCGTGCCGTCGGCGTAGGTCCGGCCGAGAATCAGCATGTAGCGCGTCGGCGACTTGACCTCGGTCATGCCAGCCGGGACCGTTCCTTTCCAACCCGGTCCGGTCAGCAGGAAGGTCTGCGCCTTCTCGCCGGTGGTGCGGCTGCCGGCTGAATGGATGACCGGCATCCATAGGCTGTACATGGGAAACAGGTAATACCGCTTACCCATGGCAGGGTGTGTGAAGACGGTCGGCTCTTTCTCAAGATCGATCCAGGCCGCCGAATAGAGCGTATCGGCGTTCGGGGCCGAGACACCGCGATAGTCAGCTGGAGGGTAGCGAGGGATGTTGATGAACTGCCCCATCGGGCCGCGCAGCCCCTCCACCTTATCGACACTGGTCATCTGCACCCGCGTGACTTCGGTGGTAATCAGGGAATACCCATAGATGTAGGCGTCCATCGCGATCGCCTTGGCCTCGCCTGGTGTCAATGCGTTTGCCTGCAAAGGCGGGGACGCGGCACAAAGCAGCGTGCCGAGGCACGTAGCGATGCGGCTTTTGGAAAACATGCTGGAACTCCGTCGCGTGCAGTTCTAAGACGTCTTACGGCGCAGGCACCGGCACGATTGTCTCAACAAGTACCGCCGGCATGCGCGTGGCTCCAATACGCACAAATTTTTCGCATCTTCGGCCGTCCGCTGAAGATCACCAGCGAAAAAGATCACGTCATGTCGTCCTCGACGAACCATTTTGCGCCACGGCCGCTCAAAATTTCGCGAGCGCTCGACGCCACGCCGGTCATTTCTGTCACGGCGCTCGCCGGCATTCCGGCATTCGTGCGTCATGCATTCGGCGAGCGCGTCCTTGCGCGGGCCAACCAAGCGGCGATGATCGACATCGAGGCGATCGAAGATCGCGATTGCTTTATCCCGCATCTCACCATGACGACCTTTGTCGATGCGGTAGCGCGAGATGCAAAGGAGGAGAATTTCGGGCTGCTCATCGCGCCCCACCTGTCCATTACCTCTTACGGCTGCTGGGGCGAACATCTGCTTGGCGCGCCGACGCTCGGCGCAGCGATCAGGCGCGGCATCGGCACCATCGGCTTTCACAGCAGGGGCGACACACTCTCCATCGCCTTCGCCGGCCGCCATGCCTGCTTGAACTACACCAGCGCCGCCAAAGGCCTGGACGGATATCGGCATGTGGCTTGCGGCGCGGCCGGCGTCATATTGAGCGTATGCCGGCAATTCCTGCCCGCGGACTGGCGGCCCGAACGGATCGAACTCGATATTCCGCGACCGGCGCGCGCCGCGATTTTCGAAGACCTGTTTCAATGTGCAGTGATCTTCGACGCCGCTTGCATTTCAGTGCATCTGGATGCCCGCCACCTCGCCCGCGAGTCGGCGCGGCAAACCTATCCGATCGTTACTGTCGAAGATCTCGCGCGCATGCGGATCGAATGGAACGGATCGGCCCGTCTGCGGGACATCATCGCGCAGCAGATCTGGTCTCAGGTTCTGGCGGGCAACGTCTCGATCGAGAGCGCCGCGCGTTCGCTCAGGATCAGCGTGCGCGGCCTGCAGCGCGAGCTCAATCGCGAAGGCACCGACTTTCGCACCCTCGCCAATGCCATGCGCACCAAGCGAGCGCTCGAATTGCTGCGCTCGTCCAAAATTTCAATCACGGCGATCTCTGCATCGCTCGGCTATGCAGCGCCGGCGCATTTCGCCCGCGCATTCCGCAAGGCGATGGGCTTCAGTCCGCAGGAATTCCGCCGACGCGGTTTGTGAACGGGGTCAGGGACGTATTGCTGAAAGCGTCTGCAGGACTGCGACGGCGCCCTGCGCCTCAACGAAATCAAAGCCGAAGGCGCCTCCGCTTCGCACACGCTGTGCTGATGCATCGCGGGGCGCATTGCGGGCGGAGCAAAGCAAGCCAGCCTCTGTCAGGTAAGATGGATTGCTTCGTCGCTTACGCGCCTCGCAACGACACATTGCTGATTTTGCCTGAATACGTCCTGGTCGGCGGCGCCGCATATTTTTGTGCGCTGTACCGCATTGCGGTTGGCGCTGCTTGAAGCAGCGATCGCGAAGCCGCTATCTTTCGTCTCAAGAAGCTGCCGCAAACAAGAACCAGAACAATCATTCAGGGAGACTCGCCATGCCACCGTTCGCGCATCTGTGCGCCGGCGCAATTCTCGCTGCCGCGCTGTCATTCTCGCCCGCTCATGCCCAGAGCTATCCCGACAAGCCGATCCGGCTGATCGTCTCGATCGCCGCCGGCAGCGTGACCGACGTGATCATGCGCGCGGCCGCAAAAGAGATCGAGCCCAAGCTCGGCCAGCCGCTCATCATCGAGAACCGCGGCGGCGCCGCCGGCATTCTTGGCGGACAGGCCTGCGCACAGTCGCCCGGCGACGGCTATACGCTGTGCGTCATCTACCACTCGACCATGTCCTACAATCCGGTGCTGTTCGACAAGCTGCCCTACAATGCCGACGACCTCGTGCCGGTCACACGGCTGTTCTTCCTCACCGAAGGCCTGTTCGTGAATGCCGCCCTGCCGGCGAAGACGCTCGCCGAACTGCGCGCGCTGGCGCAGGGCAAGCCCGACGCGCTGAACTATGCGACGCTCGGCAATGCGTCGTTCCCGGACCTGTTCCGGGTGTGGCTCAACAATCAGTGGAGCACGAAGATCGTCGGCGTGCCCTATAAGGGCGGCGGTCCGGCCGCGCAGGCGCTCGCCGCCAACGACGTGCA
>JBIQKQ010000049.1:15467-16523 GCA_044506365.1 Hyphomicrobiales bacterium | reverse complement strand
TTTCCTCGGCCTGATGGAGGCCGGCAAGGTGCGAATGCTGGCGATCACAACCGACAAGCGCTCGCCGCAATTGCCCGACGTGCCCACTTTGAAGGAAGTCGGCCTCAGCTATCCGGGCCAGGGCTGGTGGGGATTGGCTGCGCCGAAGGGCACCCCGGCTGCGGTCGTGGACAAGGTCAATGCGGCGTTCGTTTCAGTGTTCGGCGACCCGAAATTCGGCGAATTCCTGGAGAAGCAATTCGTGGTGCCGGCGCCGACCAGCCCGGCCGGGTTCGTGGACTTCCTGAAGGAGGACCGCAAGGCAGCCGAAGCGCTGATCAAGATCGCGAACGAGCCGCGGAAGGAATACAAGCCGCAATAGCCGGGCGGAACTTCACCGACCATCGCAGAGGCTCTGCAGAGCATCGCGCGAGCACGGACAGACCATCGCCGACAATTGCCGACAATCGGGGGCCGTCGTCCACAAACGGGCGGCGGCCCCCTCCCGTTTTGCGCCATCAGGTGCCATGTTGGCACTTGGGATTCGCATGTCTGACCACGCAAAAAGTTCCGAAAAATCTGGCCAGAAGCCGGGCATCGCCGCGCGCGCGATGCAGGCGCTGACCGGCGCGCCGTCGCCGGATTACCTCAAGGCGCTCAATCCGGAGCAGCGGCTCGCGGTCGAGACCCTGGACGGCCCCGTGCTCGTCCTTGCCGGCGCCGGCACCGGAAAAACCCGTGTCTTAACAACGCGGATCGCGCACATCCTGCGGCTCGGTCGCGCCCATCCCTCGCAAATTCTCGCGGTCACCTTCACCAACAAGGCGGCACGCGAGATGAAGCTCCGCATCGGCGAGATGGTGGGCCAAATTGTCGAAGGAATGCCGTGGCTTGGCACATTTCACGCGATCGGGGTGAAGATCCTGCGCCGCCATGCCGAGCTGGTGGGGCTCAAATCCAACTTCACGATACTGGACGTCGACGACCAGATCCGGCTGATCAAGCAGCTGCTGGAAGTGGCGAATGTCGACGAGAAGAGGTGGCCGGCCCGGATATTCGCCGGGATACTCGACCGCT
>JBIQKQ010000049.1:278-15457 GCA_044506365.1 Hyphomicrobiales bacterium | reverse complement strand
TGGAAAAACCGGGGCTTGACGCCCGACCAGGTTCCGGCGGGCGAGGCAATGGTCTTCGCCAACGGCAAGGGCAAGGAATTGTACGCAGCTTATCAGGAGCGGCTGAAGACCCTCAATGCCTGCGACTTCGGCGATCTTCTGCTCGAGCAACTGCGGCTGTTCCGGCATCATCCGGACGTGCTCGCCGATTATCAGCGCCGCTTCCGTTATATTCTGGTCGACGAGTATCAAGACACCAATGTCGCGCAGTATCTGTGGCTGCGGCTGCTCGGGCAGCCGCGGAGTGCTCGCCCAGCCGCGGGCGCACTTCCCTCTCCCCTGGGGGGAGAGGGTGGTCCGGCGCGAACGCATGTGAGCGACGAACCGGGTGAGGGGGTACACGCTTTCGATTCCCCCTCACCCGGCTCGGACCTTCGGTCCTTGCCCCCCTCTTCCCCGAGAGGAGAGGGTGCATCCGCGCAAGCGGTAACCACTCAGCGCAACATCTGCTGCGTCGGTGACGATGACCAGTCGATCTATGGTTGGCGCGGCGCCGAGGTCGACAACATCCTGCGTTTCGACAAGGATTTCCCCGGCGCCAAGGTCATCAAGCTCGAGCGCAACTACCGCTCCACCGAACATATCCTCGGTGCCGCCGGCCATCTGATCGCCCACAACGAAGGCCGCCTTGGCAAGACGCTCTTTACCGAGGATGTGCCGGGCGAGAAGGTGACCGTCACCGGCGCCTGGGATTCCGAGGAGGAGGCGCGCGCCATCGGCGAGGAGATCGAGCAGCTCCAGCGCAAGAAGCACAAGCTCGACGAGATCGCGATCCTGGTGCGGGCCTCGTTCCAGATGCGCGAATTCGAAGACCGCTTCGTCACCCTCGGCCTGCCCTATCGCGTGATCGGCGGCCCCAGATTCTATGAGCGCGCCGAAATCCGCGATGCGCTCGCGTATCTTCGCGTCATCAACCAGCCCGCCGACGACCTCGCCTTCGAACGTATCGTTAATGTGCCGCGGCGCGGACTTGGCGACGCCACGGTGAAGCAGCTGCACGACCACGCACGCATCCGCCGCGTGCCGCTAACCGAAGCCGCGCGCGCCATCATCGAGACCGACGAGCTCAAGCCCAAGCCGCGCGGCTCCTTGCGTGACCTCATGACCGCCTTCGACCGCTGGCGCACGCAGGCCGAGCACCTGCCGCATACCGAGCTCGCCGAGATCGTGCTGGACGAGAGCGGTTACACCGAGATGTGGCAGAAGGACCGCTCGGCCGATGCCGCGGGCCGGCTCGAAAACCTGAAGGAGCTTGTGCGCTCCATGCAGGATTTCGAGAACCTCAACGGCTTCCTCGAACACATCGCGCTCGTGATGGACCGCGATGCTGACGGCATCGAGGACGCCGTCAGCATCATGACCGTGCATTCCGCCAAGGGGCTGGAATTCGACACCGTGTTCCTGCCCGGCTGGGAAGAAGGCCTGTTTCCGCATCAGCGATCGCTCGACGAGAGCGGCCGGGCTGGCCTTGAAGAAGAGCGCCGGCTTGCGCATGTCGCAATCACGCGCGCGCGCAAGCGGGCGAAAATCTATTTCGCCACCAACCGCCGCATGAAGGGTCTGTGGAATTCCACCATTCCTTCGCGCTTCCTCGACGAATTGCCGGAAGACCATGTCGAGGTGACGGAGGCCAAGGGTGGCTTTGGCGGCATGGCCGGCTATGGAGGCCTTGGTGCGGCCTTCGGCGGGCGCGGCATGGGCGGCTCGTACGGGGCCTCCCGGTTCGACAATTTCGCGCCCGCCGCGTCGAGCTACGCCACGCCCGGCTGGCAGCGCGCTCAGAAGCGCAATCGCGACGATGAGTTTGGCGGCCTCGGTGACGAGGGTTCGGACTATGAGCGCGAAGCGCGCTACGCGAACGACGATGACGACGGCGGCCCCGCGTACTCGGATCACCTCTCCCCTGGGGGGAGAGGTCGAACGCGCGCAGCGCGTTCGGGTGAGGGGGCAAATGCCTATCGAGAGTCCGGATCTCCCTCACCCCACCCCGCTCCCCCAAGCGGAGAGGGAGTCCATGGGCGCTTCGGATCGCATTCCGCCCGCGGCACCGGCACCTCCCGGGGTCGCTTCGCCGCGCGCAGGGAGCCGCTGACCATCGAAGGTGAACTCGTTGCAAAATCAACCGGCGTGTCATCTCCATTCAGGAATGGCGATCGCGTGTTTCATATCAAGTTCGGCAACGGCAACGTTGTTGCCGTGGACGGCAACAAGCTGACCATCCAGTTCGACAAGGCCGGCGAGAAGCGCGTGGTGGACAGTTTTGTTGAGCGGGTGTGACGGCCCCTCGCCCCGCCTCTCTGCTGTTCCGCAGCCAGCGAACCGCCGCTTGATGAAGATGGATTTTCGGGAATCCTGCCCATATTCATCCGACTGAGGCGATGACCCGGCGCCATGCGCGGTAAGGCAGGGCTTGTTCCATCCTGAGGGAACTTGCGCTAACCTGCGGAAAAGTCGGAGAGCTGATATGCAAGGCTTGATTTTGCTCGTTACCTTTCTGGTGGCAGCGCTGGTATCGATCGCCGTGGCGGCGTCCGTCGGCCTGATTCTCGACAATTTTCCAAACATCCACGACATGCTGAGCGTGCTGGGCTTCTTCGGCACGTTGATTATCCTGCTGCCGGTCGCATGGATGTTGGCTGTGCGCTTGACCGAACCACGCCACGCCCGGGAAGGCTGAGCGGACGGCGTCCCGCTGTCCGCTATGCCTGATCTTTCCAGGCGCCGTATTTTTTCATCCAGAAGCCCCAGATGAGCGCGAGACCCGCGCCGATGATCAGCATCATCGCGGTGCGCGCCGGGCCGTAATCGCCGTTCCACCACAGCATAAACGCGGTCCAGAAGATCGCGAAGAGCGCGATCATGAATATCTGTCGCGCGTTGAATGGCATGCTCCCCCCCCTGTTTGCGGCAAACGGTTACACGGGCGGCGGCGTCTGTCCACGCGCTCGATCCAACGGTGGCGCATTGGCGCGAAAGGTCCGACGTGGTGCGGTCGCACTCGATGAAGCGCCGAGGGGTACGCGTCGACGATGCACAGAACGCAAAAAGCCCCGGTGCGAACCGGGGCTTATTGTATCCTTCTTTCGTCTAGGGGCTAGTTGTTGGCCCCGATCGCGCCGGCTCCGCCAGAGCCGAGACCGTAGGGCCCGTAGCCCGGAGCGTAACCGAACGGACCGTAGCTGACCTCAGGCTGCGCCGTGTAGGCATTATAGCCGGGGCTGTAATAATAAGGCGCCATCGGAGCGTAGCGGGGACCGTAGCCCCAACTGCGCGCCTGGTTGGGCGCGCCCGTCTCCTCCGCGCCCGACTGCATTGAGCCCGGGTTGATGTTGCCGGGCGGCGGCACGTTCTGCGCGGCCGCGGGCGCAATGGATAGCGCCGCAACGGCGACGGCCGCAAGCGTAGCGATGGTTCGGTTCATGAATGAACTCCCTTTCTCACGCTGGGCGCGCGCCCCCATCGATCGAAGCGCACGCGAAAACCAATGCTGCAGCGCACTCAGCGTTCCGCCGAAAGGCGTGACGATGTCGTGACGATTTCGGCGCATTCCTGTGCAGGGCATGCGGTGACATCGTGACCGAACGCGCTCGGCCACCCTATGACGCAGAAGTGAGAACGACCATTGGTGCGGGTGTCGCGCGGCGACATAAGCGCGCAAATTGCAACGTTTCGCGTCAGACAGGGTTAGCTTTTCTCCTTAATCACGTGCGCAATCGCGCCTTAATTCGCGCCGGGAAATTCCGTAGGATTTGCTAACAGGTTCGAGGTGTCTTCATGCGTCCCAGACTTTTCTTCGCTATTGCGATATCCACCTGCGCGGTTTCTCCCGCGCTTGCGGACATCCAGATCACCGTCGACAAGACCGCCCAGACGTTGACCGTTGCGCGCGACGGAGCGGTGCTGCACACATGGCCGGTTTCGACCGGGCGTGTCGGGCGCTTTACGCCCTCCGGCAAATACCAGGCCTTCCGGATGGAGAAGGATCATTTTTCGCGCGAGTTCGACGACGCGCCGATGCCGCATTCGATCTTCTTCACCAAGCGCGGACACGCGATCCACGGTTCGTTCGAGACCAGGAAGCTCGGGCGCCCTGCGTCCGGCGGGTGCGTGCGACTGGCGCCGGAAAATGCCAAAGTGTTGTTCGACCTTGTCAAGGCGGAAGGCGTGCTCAAAACCAAGGTCACGGTTACAGGAGACGAACGCATTGCGATCGCTCGCGCAGACCGACAACTAACGCAAGGCAGCGCGCGGCGCGCCGAGCGCGGCACCGGCCTGCCGCCGACCTATTCGCCACCGGTCGAGGAAGAGCCGCTTGCACGGCAGCGGCACGCCGCGCCGCGTCCGTCATACCGCGCCCCGAACCAGTACCGGCAGCAGCAGACGCACTATTATTACGACGGGTATCAATGGCAGCCCTATCAGGGGCAGACCTATTACCGTACGCAACCGCAACCCTATTACGGCGGCTACGCGCAACCCCAATACCAATATCAGCCGCGCTATTATTACGACTGACAGGTCAGCGCGGCGTCCTTGATCGTGTCCATCGCGATGCCTGGCTCAGCATCGGTCGGGAGAACACCATGAACATCCTCGATATCCTGTTGGGCGGCGGCAATGCGCGCGGCGGCGCCCGCGGCGGCGGCGGCAACATGCGAAAGATCGGCATGGCGCTGATCGCCTACATGCTCTGGCGCTGGTATCAGAATTCGCGCGCGGGCGGCGGCGCTCAGCCCGAGCCGATGCCAGTGCCGGGCGGCGGGCGCATGCCGCGCGAGGATGCCCCACCCGCGCAGCGACCACATGGCGACCCGAGGCAAATCCCGCCGCCGAATTCGGGGTCAGCCGATGACAGCGATTTCGGACCGCTGATCGAATCCACCCAGCGCATGCCGCCGACCTCAAGCGGTGGCGGTCGCGGGCGGCCCATGGAAGACGAGACGGTCGATGGCCGCATGGACGGCGGAATGGGCGGCGGGCTCGGCGACATCCTCGGCGAGATTCTACGCGGTGGCCGCGGCACCGGCGGCATGCCGGGCGGCGACCCGCGCGGCGGTTCTCCGGGCGGCGGACGCGGCGGCGGACTTGAAGATATCCTCGGCGATATCCTGGGCGGCGGGAGAGGCGGCGGCTTCCCCGGTTCACGCTTCGCCGGTCCGCAGGGCGATCCGTTCAGCACGTTGCTGCAGGGCGAGGGTCTCGGCGGGCTCGGCGCACTGTTTGCCGGCGGAGCCGGCGGCGGGATGCTCGGCGATCTGTTGCGGCAGTTCGATCAAACCGGTTCCGGTGATGCGGCGCGCTCCTGGGTATCGCAAGGCGATAACATGGCTGTGACGCCGGATGAGATCGAAAACACCTTCGGCGCTGACGTCATCGACCAACTCGCCGATCAGTTCGGCCTCGACAGAAGCGAGCTGATTCAGGGACTGAGCGAGGCCTTACCGGACGTGGTCAATCAGCTGACACCCGAGGGGCGGCTGCCGACCGAAGACGAGATCGCGCGCTGGAAGTGACCCGGAAGGAAAATGGCCCGGCCGCGAGGCCGGGCCAAGTTGCGCATGCGGAGCGACACGACGTGACCCGGTCCTCCGCCACGGGAAACCGCCACGGACGGCGATCGTATTAAGGATAGATCAGCCTGGTGCCGAAAAATTTGATCCGGATCAAACCGGCGTGCGGGCCCGCGCTATTTCGGCTGCTCCGGTGCGGCCGGCCATTTCCGCTCGATCCAGGATAGCAGCCGCGCAAGCGGCGGCTGCAATACCGGCAGATCGACGGCCAGCAGCAACAGCCCAAGCGGCACCATCCAGAAGCCCAGAATCGGAAGAAACCCGAGGATGCCGCCAAGAATCAGAAATCCGGCCGCGGGAAGCCGCCAAATCCGGGCATGCGGTTCGCGCAGCGCGCGTGATTTGCGCGCAACCCATACCGGCAGCCGCTCCTCGAAGCGGTGCAGCAGAGCATGAAAATCAGCCTTGGGGGGCATGGATCCCGGTTCCGACCGCATAAATAGCGTTTGCGCGCGCCGGTTCAATGCGCAACCCCGAGTGCGCGTTCACCCCTGTCCAGGATCAGCGGCACGATGAGGTCCTCCTCGTCGTCGAGATGCCGGATCAGCCCGCGCTGGAGCACGGCGCCGCTTCGGATATAGGCGTCGGCCGCAAACCGGATGCCGTCCGCTGAACCATTGAGCGCATGCAGAAAATCGTTCGCGGTCGTAACTGAAGCCTCGATAGAAGCCGCAAGCGCCTCGTGATCCTCTTCCAGCATTGCGAAGCCACGCGCGAGCCGCGCGTCGGCCTTCCGGAAAATCGGGAAATAGTGATGGTCCTCGATGTGATGGTGCGCATGCAGCTGCTGCAGAAGAAATTGCAGGCGCGGTGCGAAAAATTGCGCGAAGCGGCGCGCATCGATCGCGTCGTCGCGAAAGCGTGCCGACGCATCGTCCAGCATCGTACCGAGTTCGCGGAACATCGCGTGACGCGAGAGCCAGAAGGTCGCCATCTCGCCGAGATTGGCATGGCCGTTCCAGACCTCGCGGGGATAGCGGGCGAGCAACAGCGTGAGATCCTCGGGCAGGCGCTCACGGGTCGCCAGTGCGAGCTCGCTCGCGGGCGCAACGTCGTCGGTCATCGAATCTCCGGTCATTTCTTTTCAAGAAGCAGCTTGCCGCGTGCGCGGATCACCGTCTGCGCAGCTTCCGCGAATTTCTGCAAAAGCCAGGGCAGCGTCACTTCAAGCCGGACGTGGTCCTCCGCGACGTCGACGGTCCCCGCCGCCGACTGGCCGAGCGCGCGCACCCGGAAGGTCAGGCGGTCGCCGGACCAGATTTCCTCATCGACCGTCAGCACCGGAATGGCGTTCGCCGCACCGCTCAAACCGGGCTTGAGACGGCGCAGCGCCTCATCCTTGCCGAGGGAGTGGGGGATGGAAACGATCATCGGCTGTGACATGGTCGCGTCCCGGTAACAAGGCGGCATGGCGCTTTGGCGCCATTGATGTAGGTAGTTCCTCGCGCGCGCCAATGCTTTGGTGTTCCTGCCCTTCAGGACGCGGAACCTGCGGCACGCCATGAACAATGGGGACAACCGGGGATGGGCGTGCGAAATCAGGACAGTGCGGGGAAGTCTCACACAACATCGGTGGTGCAAAACCTGTGTAACAGGGCGTGCGGGCGGCCGCGTTTTCGCTCGCCGGCGGCTGTGAGTTCCCGACTGTGAAGACCGGACTTTTCCGCTTGCCGGCCTCATCATGACCGGCCCTGCCCCACATTCCGAAACCCTCATCGCCCGCATTGCGGTCGATCGCCCGCTGGCGCACCGGATCGCCGAGGCGCTCGCCGAAACACTCGATCCTGACACCTGCGCCGTTTCGCTGTTCGAAAGCGGGACGTCCTGGACCGTCGAGGCCGCCTTTCACAATACGGCCGACCGCGCGCTGATTTCCGAACTCGTGGCACAGGTCGTCGGAGCGGAAGCCTCGAACCAGCTCGCGTTTTCGAGCATCGCCACGCGCGACTGGGTTGCGGCGAGCCTCGAAGGACTGGCGCCGGTTCGGGCCGGCCGCATCGTCGTTCATGGCGCGCATGATCGCGCGCGGATCCATCCGAACGAAATCGGGATCGAGATCGAGGCGGCCCTCGCCTTCGGCACCGGGCATCATGGCACCACACGCGGTTGCCTGCTCGCATTCGAGGCGCTGCGCAAGCAGGCGCGCGAGGCGCGGTGCTGGCGAAATCTGGACCTGGGAACCGGTACCGGCGTGCTGGCGATCGCCGCAGCGAGAGTGCTGCGAACGCCGGTCCTGGCGAGCGATATCGATCCTCAAGCGATCGCGGTGGCGCGTGAAAACGCCCGCATGAACCGGGTCGCACCGCTGGTTCGCACGGTCGCCGCCGGCGGTGTCGGCGCGGCGGTCATTCGCAATCGCCGCTACGATCTGATTTTCGCCAATATCTTGGAAGCGCCGCTTCGCCAGATGTCGGCGCCACTGTCGTCGTTGCTCGCGCCCGGCGGGCGGTTGATCCTGTCCGGTATTCTCTCCGCCCAGGCGGCTGGCGTGATCGCCGCCTATCGGCGGCAGCACCTGCGGCTAGCGACCCGATTCACGCTCGATGGCTGGGTTACGCTGGTCATGCGGCGAGGTTGACGTCCCGTTCCGCCTGTCCGCGGAAGCACCGCAAGTCAAAAACAAGGCGCCCCGGAAAGCCGGGGCGCTCGTCAGGATCGGTTACGCTCCACGACTGAACGGAAGCTCCTTTTCGGTGCGGGGCGCGAGGCGCTCGCCGACGAGCTGCAACTCGGCGGGTACCAGATGGCGGTACATGGCGATCTCACGCTCAGCCTGCCGCATGCGGCTTTCAACGAAAGCCCTCCAGAGGCGGGCCAGCAAGCCCGGCTTGGCGGGCACCTTCGCAGGCGATTTGGCCTGCGACTTGGCGGGAATGGTTGCGGTTTCAGCGGTGATGGCGGTCATGGTGTCTCTCCTTCTCTAAAGTCAACGGACACCCGGTCGTCGTCCTCCAGACTTTCTGCACTGCAACATAATGCGATTCGCACTTTGTTGCAGGTGCGAGGAATTCATAGCCGGCCTGCTAAGTGCGCATATTGCCTTCATATTTCTGAAATAAATGGGGCGCTTCAGGAAGTTTCATGATTGTTGCATCAGCAATAATCATTGCATCGCACAAATTCTGGTCAGATGCTGTCAAGCAGCAGCGGTGGCATGGGCTTGCGGTCAGCCGGCCGTGAATGTTTCGTGTGCCTGACGATAGGTTCGACACCATCTGGTGCGCCACAGCCGCTAAGGTCGATTCGATGTTCTCCGCCAAATTCCAGACCTTCGACGAGATGGCCGACCCCGCCGCAGCGCTGCCCCGGATCGCGGCGCTGCGCGCGCTCCTGAAACAGCAAGGGCTCGATGGCTTCGTGCTGCCGCGAGCCGACCGCCACCAGAACGAATATGTACCGGCCGGCGAAGAGCGACTGGCCTTCCTCACGGGCTTCACCGGCTCGGCGGGCTTTCTTCTGGTTCTCGCGGACAAGGCGGTGCTGTTCACCGACGGCCGCTATACGCTACAGGCGCGCGAGCAGACCGATCCGGCGATTTTCACGCTGGTCGACAGCGCCGAGACCTCACCCGCTGCCTGGATCGAACAGAACCTGTCCCAGGGGACGAGGCTCGGATATGATCCCTGGCTGCACACTGCCGAAGGGGCGGAAAAGCTCGGGAAGGCTTGCGCCAAGGCCGGCGCGATGCTCGTTCCCGTAGCCGACAACCCGATCGACGCGATCTGGACCGACCGACCGGCGCCGCCCCTTGGACCGATCACGCTGCACGATCTGCGGTTCGCGGGCGAGGCGGCGGAAGGCAAGCTGAAGCGGATCGCGTCCGAGACCGGCAAGCAGCGCGCCGATGCGCTGGTCATGTCCGATCCGCACAATGTCGCCTGGGCTTTCAACATCCGCGGCTCTGACGTCGCGCATACGCCGCTGCCGCTCGCCTTTGCAGTGGTTCCGAAGGACGGACGGCCTGCGCTCTATGTCGACGGGCGCAAGCTGTCGAACGCGGTCCGCGACCGGCTGGCCGCGCTTGCCGATATCCGCGAGCCTGACGCGCTGACTGGCGATCTCGCGCGACTGGGCGCCGCCCGGGCCACGGTGTTGCTGGACCAGGCGACCGCAGCGGATGCGCTTGCAAAGCTCATAGAAGAAGCTGGCGGCAAGGTCTTACGCGCAGCCGACCCCGTGACCGCCCTGAAGGCGGTAAAGAACGCAACTGAAATCGCCGGTGCGCGCGCGGCGCAGGCTCGCGATGGCGCCGCGATGGCCCGCTTCCTCGCCTGGTTCGATCGCGAGGCGCCGCACGGACATCTCACTGAGATCGCGGCGGTGGAGGCGCTGGAAACATTCCGGCGCGAGAGCGGGCTGCTGAAGGATATCTCGTTCCCCACCATCGCCGGCGCCGGCCCGAATGGCGCCATCGTGCATTACCGTGTGACGCAACGGACCAACCGCCCGATCAAGCCCGGCGAGTTGTTCCTGATCGATTCCGGCGGACAATACGAGGACGGCACCACCGACATCACCCGCACCATTGCAGTCGGCACGCCAACGGACGAGATGCGCACGCGCTTTACGCAAGTCCTAAGGGGTCATATCGCGATTGCGCGCGCCGTGTTTCCCGATGGCACATCGGGCGCACAGCTCGACACGCTGGCGCGACAGTATCTCTGGCAGGCCGGCGTCGATTTCGCGCATGGAACCGGCCACGGCGTCGGCAGCTATCTGTCGGTGCATGAGGGACCCGCCCGTATTTCCAAGCTCGGCACGGTTCCGCTCAAGCGCGGTATGATCCTGTCCAACGAGCCCGGCTATTACAAGGAGGGCGCGTTCGGCATCCGGATCGAGAATCTGGTTCTGGTGGTGGAAGCGCCGCCGATTCCGGGCGCCGAAAAGACAATGAACGCATTCGAGACCATCACGCTGGCGCCGATCGACGTCCGCCTGGTCGATAGCGGCCAGATGACGGCGGACGAGATCGGCTGGCTCGATGGCTACCATGCGCGCGTTGCAGAGACGGTCGGCCCGCTTGTTGATAAGGACACGGCCGCCTGGCTCTCTGCCGCGACCCGACCCCTCTCGAAACGCTAGAGTCTGTTTTTCCGTGGATGCGCGAACGCCCCAGACAGAGGCCGCTGCCGATTCGCGGCCGGCGCCGGTCGGCCTGATCGTGCTGCTGATGGCGATGAGCGCCATCGGCCCGGTCTCGATGAACATCCTGGTGCCGGCGACGCCGGGGCTCGCAGTGCTGTTCAACACCGATGTCGGAACGGTGCAACTCACCTTGTCGCTCTATCTCCTTGGTATTGCGGTCTCACAGCTGCTGCTCGGGCCGCTGTCCGACCGGTTCGGGCGCAAGCCGGTGCTGATCGCCGGGCTGTTCATCACCGCGGCCGCGAGCGTTGCGGCCATGTTCTCCACCACGATCGGCATGCTGATCCTGGTCCGGACGCTGCAGGCGCTCGGCGCCTCGTCGGGACTGGTGATCGGGCGCGCAGTGATCCGCGACCTTTATTCTCGCGACCGCGCCGCCGCCATGATCGGGCTTGTCACCACTGTCATGGTGCTCGCGCCGATGGGGGCCCCGCTGATCGGAGGCCTTCTCGATACCCATTTCGGCTGGGAATATACCTTCGCGCTCACCGGCGCGATGTCGGCGATCGTGATGGGCTGGGTTTTCCTCGGATTGCCGGAAACACGGCCGGACCACGTCACCGGCGGCGGCCTGCGCTTCATTCTTCGCGAGAGCCGCGGGCTGCTCTCCGACCGCCAGTTCATCGGATACGTGCTGGTCTGCGCACTCGGCACTGCGACGTTCTTCGCCTTTCTCGGCGGCGGACCGCATGTCGTGGTCAGCATCATGGCGCGAACCTCGGCCGAGTTCGGGCTGTGGTTCATCGCGACATCGGCCGGCTTTATGCTTGGCAACTTCATCACCTCGCGTACATCGCAGCGTTACGGCGTCGACCGCATGATCGCAGTCGGGCTTGCGCTCCTGTTGGTCGGCTCGATCCTGACCATGGCGGCGGTAGCGGCATTTCCCGATGGCGGGCCCTGGACGGTATTCGTACCGCAATTCGCGATTTCATTCGGCAACGGCATCTTCCTGCCGAACTGCGTGGCGGGCGCGGTCAGCGTGCGTCCGCAAGCCGCCGGCACCGCATCCGGCATCACCGGATTTATGCAAATGGCGACCGGCGCGGTTGCGGCGCAAGTCATGAGTTACGTTCTTGCGACCGCGCATACAGCCATGCCGCTGGCCATTGCGATGGTCGTACTATCCGCGGCGACAGGAGTGGCTTATTACGTATTCCTCGGTCGTCGCGGCCGGAGCTGACGACTATTCGACCTGGCCATGCCGGGCCATGCAGGACCGATACAAGTAAAACTCCGTCGACCCATAGGTCGTTTCGGCATAGCGGTCGGCCAGCGTACTGCATTCGTGAATAGCGGCAGCACGTTCCGCACTCGGCACTTGCGCCTTTGCCGATACGAGCGGCGCCAGAACACCGGGGCTCGCAAAGATGGCGGCGAGAAAGAGTCTGCGCATGACTATCGTCCTTTTCTTGGCCCCTCAATTAGAGATAATGATCGCAGACGGGGCCGCCGGCCGGCGTTACTGCCAACACAGCCATGCGCTGAGCGCCGGATCAGATGGTGACTTATTGACCGGCCATGGCCAGCCACTCGTCCTCGGTAAGCACAGCGACGCCGAGCTTCTGTGCCTCGGCCAGCTTCGAGCCCGCGCCTGGACCGGCAACGACGTAATCGGTTTTTTTCGACACTGATCCGGCGACCTTGGCGCCGAGCCGCTCGGCTTGCGCCTTGGCTTCGTTGCGCGTCATTTTTTCCAGCGATCCGGTGAACACCACCGTCTTGCCGGCAATGGCCGAGTTGGATTTGACCCTTTCCATCGGCTCGACCACGATCTGTTCAAGCAGCCGGTCGAGCGCCTCGCGGTTCTTCTTCTCTTTGAAAAACTCGACGACGGCATCGGCCACCACTTCACCAATGCCACCGATATTGTTCAGTTCCCGATAGGCCTCCGAGTCGCGTCCCTCGCCGGCAGCTTTCATGCCTTCAAGGAAGGCGTCGATATCGTGGTAATGACGCGCGATCAGCCTCGCATTGGTTTCCCCGATATGGCGGATACCGAGTGCGTAGATGAGCTTGTTCAACGGAACCCTGCGCCGTTCCTCGATCGCGGCAAACAGGTTGCGGACCGAGGTCTCGCCATAGCCTTCCCGTTCGGCGAGTTTTTTCGCCGCAAGTTTGTCGCGCGCGGCCAGTGTGAAAATGTCGGCCGGCTCCTTCACCAGACCATCCGAGTAGAAGGCCTGCACCTGTTTCTCGCCCAACCCCTCGATGTCGAAGGCGTTGCGAGACACGAAATGGCGCAAACGCTCCACCTGTTGCGCCGGACAGATCAGCCCGCCGGTACAGCGGCGCACCGCCTCACCGTCTTCGCGCACCGCATGGCTGCCGCAGACCGGACACGTTTCAGGAAATCTGTAGGGCTTGGCGTTCTTCGGTCGCTTCTCCATAACGACGTCGAGCACCTGCGGAATCACGTCGCCGGCGCGCTGAATGGTTACGGTGTCGCCGATCCGCACGTCCTTGCGGGCGATTTCGTCCTCGTTATGCAACGTCGCGTTCTGCACCACGACGCCGCCAACCGTAACCGGCTCGAGCTTCGCGACGGGCGTCAGCGCACCGGTGCGGCCAACCTGGATGTCGATATCCCTGACGACAGTCGTCGCCTTCTCCGCCGGGAACTTGTGCGCGATCGCCCAGCGCGGCGAACGCGAGACGAAGCCGAGACGCTGTTGCCAGTCTAGCCGGTTCAGCTTGTAGACCACCCCGTCGATATCGTAGCCAAGCCTGGCGCGGTTTGCCTCGATCTCGCGATAGAAGGCGAGCATCTCGTCCGGCGAGTTGCAGAGCTTGAACAGCGGATTGATGACGAAGCCGCGCTCGCCGATCCATTCCACCATGCCCGCCTGCGTCTGCTCAGGCATCACGCTCATCTCGCCCCATGAATAGGCGAAGAATTTCAGCTTGCGAGACGCGGTAATCGCAGGGTCCTTCTGGCGGAGCGATCCGGCCGCCGAGTTACGCGGATTGGCATAGACCTGCTCACCCGCATCCGCCTGCCGCTTGTTGAGCGCAAGGAAGTCGGCATGCGTCATGTAGACCTCGCCGCGGATCTCGACGACCTCGGGAATATTGCGACCCTTCAACGTCTCGGGAATGTCCGGCAGTGTCTTCACATTCGCGGTCACGTCCTCGCCTTCGGCGCCATCGCCGCGCGTGGCGCCGGTGATCAGCGTGCCGCCTTCATAGCGCAGCGACAGCGACAGCCCGTCGATCTTCGGCTCGGCCGTGAAGGCCGGCGGCTCGTCCAGCTTCAGGAATCGAACCACGCGGTCGACGAATTCGGTCACGTCCGCGTCGCTGAATGCGTTGTCGAGCGACAGCATCGGCACCGCATGCCGCACCTTCTTGAAGCGGCCGGTCGGCGTAGCGCCAACCCGGCGCGAAGGCGAATCCTTGCGGATCAGTTCCGGAAAGCGGGCCTCGATCTCGTTGTTGCGCCGACGCAGGGCGTCGTAGTCGGCATCCGAAATCTTCGGAGCGTCCTCCTGGTAATAGAGCTTGTCGTTCTCGGCGATCAGCTTGGCGAGCCGCGCGAGTTCCGCCGCCGCCTGTTCCTCGGTCAGCTTGTCGACGGGGGTGAACGGGGCTGCGCGCTTTGCCATGGCAAGGTGTCATCATTTCCGGGGGCGCGCCGAAATCGCGCGCAAATCCATAACCACAGTCCTCGGCCATGTTCCACGGATATCGTCCCAAGTCGTGCGCCGTTTGCACGCCGGCGGGTGGCGTCTGGATAGATCAACCGAGCACCGCGGAATCCGCTCCTCAGGATTGCGAGATCACTCGCTCTTTGTGCCCGGCGGCCGGAACAGAAAGATCACAAACCAGACCGGCAGGATCACCAGCGCACCGAGCATGAGATTCGGGGCAGCCCAGTTCCACGCCCACTGCCCGTATTCGGTCACGCGCTCGGGCGTTACGCCGGCCTCACGCAGCAGGGCCTCGGCGGTGATGCCGAAATGCGAGAGTATGGTGCCGACGATCAGCGAGGCGACGGCGATTTTCACCAGCATGCGCAGCGAGGAAAACAGCATCCGCAGTCTCTGATTCGCGTTGGGCGAATCATAGTCGAATGTGCGACCGCCGCCACGGACGGCGCGCCCGACCGACAAAGGTCCTGAATCTACTGGGATTTTTCGGCCGCAGACGGGACCGCCCCGGCGGTGTCGGGGGTCGCTGCCGCCGGCAGTGTGGTCGCTTCCCTGGTCAGAGGCGATGACAGGGCCGGCGCGACCTGCTTGATTTCCGGCGAAGCGGGCTGCACGGCGGGCGTTGCAGCCGGCCCACGCACGGAATCGCGGCGTGCACGCAGGGATTCAAGCAATGGCGCCGCCGCACCCGACCGCTGGATCAGAATCTGCGCATCCGGCAGCAGCAGCGGATCGTCCCAGGGCCCCTGCACTGCGAACGGCAGTTCGAACGGCT
>JBIQKQ010000049.1:0-268 GCA_044506365.1 Hyphomicrobiales bacterium | reverse complement strand
GTCGCTACGCCCTTGAGGTCGAGATCGCGGCCCGGGATGGAAGCCTCGCCGACAAGCGCGAGCCGAACCGCCGGACCGTGCAGGTCCACGTCCTCGACGGACACGGTGCCCTTCGCAATCTTCATCTGGACCGACAGCGTGTCGAACGGCGTGCGTCCGCTGCGAAACTCACTGCCTCCGGATAGCGGACGGCGCTCCAGCCGGCGCAGCAATTGCTCGACATTGTGTGCGGTCAAGGCACCCTTGGAGCCGGTCAATGAGGCGTCCC
>JBIQKQ010000048.1:0-21473 GCA_044506365.1 Hyphomicrobiales bacterium | reverse complement strand
GCGCGACATATTCGCTCATTGCGGGCCGCGCGGGAGAACCCATCTGCTTTTGCAGGACGTTATGATCCGGCCACCGCGCTTGCCGATGTCGATGCGCTTGAACCGGCCGGTCTGGCGCGGGCCGCGTCAAGCCGCATGGCCGAGCATATCCGCCAGCGCCGGCTTAACGCTCCGGTGCCGAGCGCCTTCGCGCGCAGGGACGACCAGCCGCGCCAGGACGAAGGCTGGCGCGATGCGCTGATCGGCCACAATAGCCGCGCTGCCGGTATCGATGCCCAGGAAGCGGACCCTGCGATTCCGCTATCATCGCGCATCGATATCGATGCGCTGGTGACGCGCGCCGCGCAGGTCCAGGCGCAGCACCTCGCCGCACGTCGCAAGCGCCTCACCATGGTCAAGCTGCCGCCCGGCAACCTGCGGGGCGCGGGCGGACCGGATACCAAATAGCCTTGGCAAGGCGTAACATCGCCGCCAATGCCCAAGGCTGAGCCTGAAGGGAGAGTTGACATGGCACGCGTATTCGAAGGCCAGTTTATCGGCGGCCGGTCGTCGAGCCGCCGCATGTTCAAGGACCTCAACCCCGCCGACGGTTCTGTCTGGGCGGAAGTGCCCGACTGCGGTCGCGCCGAGACCGCGGCGGCGATCGAAGCCGCCCACGCTGCTTTCGCCGAATGGTCGGCGCTGCCTTTCACCAAGCGCGCGCATTATCTCGAAAAGGCCGCCGAGATTCTCGAGAAGCGCCGCATGGAGATCGTCGAGGCGCTGCAGGCTGAAGGCGGCGGCTGGTTCGGCAAGGGCATGTTCGAGACCGGCTATACGGTCGAGGTGTTCCGCGCGGCGGCGGCCTCGGTATGGCAATCGACCGGCGAGGTGATGCCGTCCGAATACGGCAAGCTGTCGATGGCGGTGCGCCGGCCGATGGGCGTGGTCTCCGTCATCAGCCCGTGGAATTTCCCGTGCATTCTCTCGTCTCGCGGCTTTGCGTTTCCGCTCGCGGCCGGCAACACCATCGTGCTCAAGCCCTCGGAAGAGACGCCCTATTGCGGCGGTCTGCTGTTTGCCGAAGTGTTCGAGGAGGCCGGACTGCCGAAGGGCGTGTTCAATGTCGTGACCTGCTCGCGCGACAACGTGCAGGAGGTCGGCGACGAACTGATCGAGCACCCGTATGTGAAGGGCATCTCCTTCACCGGATCGACCGCGGTCGGCCGGCAGGTCGCGGCCAAGGCAGGCGCGCACCTGAAGAAATGCTGCGTTGAACTCGGCGGCAAGGATTCGCTGATCGTGTGCGAGGACGCCGACATGGAGCGCGCGACGCAGGCCGCGAATTTCGGCGCATTCATGCACCAGGGCCAGATCTGCATGTCGGTCGAGAAGGTGCTGGTGCACGAAAAGATTTTCGACCATTTCCTGAAGCGCTTCGTCGAGCGCGCGAAGCTCCTCAAGGTCGGCGATCCGACCAAGAACAAGGAGCATATCATTGGCCCGCTGATCAACGACAAGCAGGCCGCCAAGGTGCGCGAGCAGCTCGAAGACGCGATCGCCAAGGGCGCCAAGGTGGTGCTCGGCGGCAAGATCGAGGGTCGTTTCGTCGAGCCGACGATCCTGACCGGCGTCACGCCCGACATGAAGCTCTATCAGGACGAGACCTTCGGCCCGGTGGTGCCGGTGATCCCGTTCCGGACCGACGAGGAGGCGATTCAGATCGCCAACGATACCGAGTACGGATTGTCCGCCGGCGTCATGACGCGGGACGAAGCGAGGGGACTTGCCATCGTCAACAAGCTCGAGACCGGCAACTGCCATATCAATTGTTCGTCGGTGAATGACGAGCCGCATGTGCCGTTCGGTGGCTTCAAGGCATCCGGCGTCGGCAAGCATGGCGGGCGCTGGTCGCTCGAAACCTTCACCGAAACGCGCTGGATCACGCTCGACCGCGGCGGCCGGCCGTTCCCGCCGATGTTCTGAGGCGGAACGAGGTAGCAACAAGCTCCGCTCATTCCCGCGCAAGCGGGAATCCAGTTCTGGGCCCGGCTTGCGCGGGGACGAACGGAAGTGTTGGCCACCTTCCACGCGGCTATTGCCCGCGAAAGCGGGCAATCCAGGAGCGGGCAATCCAGGAGCGGGCAAAAATCGGTTGGTAGCCATAGGCTGGATGCCCCACTTGCGTGGGGCATGACGGCGATTTAGTGCTTCAGCCGCACTGGTGCTTTGCAAAGTTTCGACGGAGGGCTTTCGTGCTGAGTGTGGCGATTGGCAATTATCCGCATACGCGCCTCCTGAAGGAGCGGCTGGCATCGTCGTCCACGTTCAACTTCGTCGAGGTGTCGCCGATCACCAAGGCGTTCGCCCAGATGGTGCGGCAGGGCAGCTACGACATCTCCGAAATGGCGCTGGTTACGTTTTTGCAGGCCAAGGCCTACGGCAAGCCGCTGGTGCTGATCCCGGCCGCAGTCGCGGCGCGCTCGCAGGAAATCAGCCTGATCAAGCTCGCGAAGAATGACGCGATCAAGGGACCCGCCGATCTGAAGGGAAAGCGGATCGGCGTGCGCGCCTATAGCCAGACCACCGGCGCCTGGCTACGTGGTATCATCCAGGAAGAATTCGGTATCGCGCCGGAAGAGATCCGCTGGACCACATTCGAGGACCCGCATGTCGCGGAATATTCCGATCCGCCCTTTGCGACGCGCGCCAAGCCCGGCAGCGTGCTGCTCGACATGTTGCGGGCCGGCGAGCTCGATGCGGTGATCGTCGGCAACGACAAGCCGTCCGCCCCCGATCTCGCTGATGTCTATCCGGATGCGGAGGAGGCCGGCCGCGCCTTCGCGCGCAAGCACGGCTTCGTGCCGGTCAACCACGTCATTGTGGCGAAGCAGTCGGTGGTCGATAGCCAGCGCGACGCGTTGATGGAATTCTGGGCGGCGGTGCAGGCGGCCTGGAAGGACAGCGCGTCGGGCAAGGATCTGCCGATCGGCCGCAAGGCGATCGAGCCGAGTGTGGCGCTGGCGCTCAAATACATTTCGGCGCAGAGCATGCTGCCGCGGCCGATGACCGAAGCGGATGTGTGGGCCGGACTTCCTGACGGATTCTGACGCGGCGGCATAGCCCGCCGCGGGATCATGCCGGTTCGAGCAGCGTCGGATAGGTCGCGGGCTTGAAGAAGCTCGCCCCCGGCACATAGGCCCGTCCGGGCGACAGATCCGGGCCCTCGTTGCCTTCGATGCTGCCCTCGAAAGTGAGCTCGAGTTGCACGCCGCTCGGATCGTAAACGAACAGCTGCCACAGCGTCGTGCCCGGCACTTCGAATTCGCGCCAGTCGAGTCCGGCTTTCTTGAAGCGCTCCTTGTAGGAGGCAAAGCCCGAACACGACATCGAGACATGATCGATGGCGCCGGTGCCATACGGGGGCTTGCCTTCCGGGCCGAGCGCCGGCCCGCCGGCATAGATATGGATGATGGCGAGACCGCCCGGCTGCGGGCAGGCCAGCCAGGCACCCGGATAGCCAAAATCGGGACGGTGAATCTCTTTCAGGCCGATGATCCTGGTCCAGAAATGCACGGTCGCGCGCAGATCCGCGGTCTTGATTGCGAGATGGAAAAGGCCGTGAACGGTGGCGAGCGGGAGCTGGGCCATCTGTGCCTCCATTATGGGCGTTCATTATACGCCGGTTCCTGCCGCGCGCGAGGGCGGGAAGCCAAGTGGAGGAGTGCGGCGTTACAGGCCCGTCTCGATCGCCCTGAACAGCCGGTAGCGCATCGCGCCGTCATTGCCCTTTAGCGCGATCACCACCCGCACGCGTCCGTGCTTCTTGGTATCGGCATAACCGGCCAGCGTGCGCACGCCCTCGAGCGTGCCGGACTTGGTCAGGCTGCCGTCGGGGCCGCGCAGAAGCGCGGCATGGGGCTCGAATAGTGCGAGCACCTTGACCAGCCCGGGCGCTGTGAAGCGGTTGTCGCGGCTGATGCCCGAGCCTTCTTCCAGGCGAATATCAGTCGCGAGCCCGTTCGCCGCCAGCATCTCGCTGGCGACCTTCAGCGACTTTTCGAGGCTGACCGGACCGCCGAGCCGCTTTGCGCCGATTTCCAGAAACACCTGATTGGCAATGTAATTATTCGATGCCTTCAGCAGATCGGCGAGAACGGCGGATAGCGGTCGCGACTGCCGATGCACATAGATCGGCGTCAGCCCGGCGGGAACGCTTCCGACAGAGATATCGCCCTTCACGCTGCC
Source organism: Hyphomicrobiales bacterium (assembly GCA_044506365.1). Lineage (GTDB taxonomy): Bacteria > Pseudomonadota > Alphaproteobacteria > Rhizobiales > Xanthobacteraceae > Pseudorhodoplanes. The sequence goes on along the minus strand of JBIQKQ010000048.1, from coordinate 17,246 downwards.
GCCGGCCTTATCGATGAAGGCTGCAATCAGTTCGCCGGCATATTGCAGGCTGACTTTCGGGTCCTGAGTCAGGCTGATGCGGCCACGCCCGGCTGGTCCTCGCTCCCGAAACTCGGCGACGGCGAGCGGGGTGATCGGCGTCTGCTTCTCCGCGGAGCGTACAGTGTTGCCCTTTCGCACCGCGTGAATGGTGTTGAAATTCACTGCCAGCGCCGAGTTCAGCGCATTGTAGGCCTCCCCGGTGTCCTCGATTCCCGGGATGCGGATAGTCGAGGGATAGTAGCTCGCATCCAGCACGATACCGGCGATCGGTTTCTTGCCGGTCGCCGCAACCAACTGCTTCGCCAGCAGCGCCAATTCCTCCGAAATCAGGAACGGATCGCCGCCGCCCCTCACATAGAGGACGCGCCTGTCATCGAGATAGAATTGCGTCTCGAAGCGGTAATCGCCGCCGAGCACCTCCATCGCCAGCCATGCGGTCACGATCTTGGCAACCGACGCCGGCACGAATGGCTCATCGGCGTTCTGCGCGACGAGTTCGTTGCCATTCGCGTCCACCACCAACACAAGGCCGGCCGGAGCGAGCGCCGCGATCTTCTCCCTGACGTCGGCAAAGGCCGGTGCCGGCAACACAAGCAGGGCGAGGATCAGCAGGCGAGAGAACATGGGGGCTCCGGCGCTGGAGCGATGTTTTCGCATATCTGACATGTCAGTGATACCCGGTCTTCGGAGACAGCCTCCGTCACATCCGGGACATACGGGACAACGGACTTTGCGACGAAATGAGGGCGCGTGCGCCGTGCGGATTTTTCTTCCTCCTGCGGTCAAAGCAGGAGGACGGATCGAGCCGTTCGCGGACGATCGGCGGCGAGATTGTTCTCGCGTCCAGGGCGTCAGAACCGCCTTGGCCTGTTCGTTCGACTTTGGTCGCGTGAACATGTCGCGGCGAGATTCCAATCCCGCTGACGATTCCCTTCTCTCATATCGTTGTCAGGCGCGCATGCGTTTCGCCTCACGACGCGTTGATTGGCGCCGGGGGCATCAGGGCTTAGCTCCCTTCGCGTTGCAGCATGCGGGATGTTTCCAGCGCTCGCATGCATCACGAGGAGAATGACGATGACTGCTCTCAAAACCGCTTTGGTTGCCGCTTCGCTTGTGGCGCTCGCCGCGACCGCGAACGCGCAAAGCCGCGAAGACCTCAATTCCGGCTATCACGGCAACACGGTCTGGAGTTCACCCTACAGCCCGACCGACGAGATCGAAGCGAGTGCGCGCGATGCATACGGGTCTGCGGTGCGTTCGCGTTGGCGAAATGGTGGTCCGCTTCATCAGCCGCGGGTGAGGCAGGGCGGCGCCACCCGCTGATTCCCCACGTTGAGCCCACGCGCGGACCGGCGGTGATGTCGCGCCGGTCCGCGCGGCCATCGGGCCTTACACGAGCATCTGCAGGAGCGCCGCGGCGCGCCCGGCCTCAAAGGCGGTTCCGAGCAGGAATGCAAAGCCGAGCAGGGCGAGGAAACCGAGGAAGAACAGCGCGAACAGCACCATCGCAATGCGCTTGGCGAAGGTGGAAATTCCGGTCAGGCCGACGCCGCCCGCGATCAGCGAGATGATCAGGAAAATGACCGCCCATTTGAACATGATCGCCTCCCCGCGCAACCTGTCCAGAACGCCGAGGCCGGTCTTGAGTTCCGGCCTCGGAAGCGGCGCGGCGGTTACGCCGACATCCCGCAATAACGGGCGAGCCGCACCGCAAGATCGAGCAGCGCTTCGTCGCCCCCGGCCCAACCGATGAAGGACAGGCCGGCCGGGCATCCGCCGACGGTGCCGATGGGGATCGACATTTGCGGCAATCCGGACAGCCCTGCGATACAGGTCATGCGCATGGCGCGCATGCGGAATGACTCATGCTCCGCATTCGGTGCATCGGCGAACGGTGCGACGGCGGGCGAGGTGGGCAGCACCAGCACGGTCCCCGGCTGCGCGACGCCACGGATGCGATCGCGGGCGCGCTCCTGCATCACGCGGGCCTGCGCAGCCATCGCGTCGGTCACGGTCGCGGCGGCGGCGAATCGTTCGGCCACACCGGGCCCGAATTGCGGTTTCGTGCGGGTGACGAAATCGCCGTAGAGCGCCCAGATTTCGCGTGACTGGATCAGCCGGAAGGCCTCGCGCCACACATCAAGGCCGTCGGGGGCGATGCGCTGGTGGCTCGAAGCCGGAAGATCGGCGGCCATGGCATTCAACGCGTCCTTCAGCAACGCTGCGACATCGGCATCCGCCTCCGCGAAAGCATCGTCGAGCACGACGACGTTGCCAATCTCGGCCGCAGTCGACGTGCCGCCGAGCAGAACCGCGCCCACTTTGCGAAAGACGCCCGGCGCATTGGAAAACCATCCGGCGGCGTCGAATGAGTGCGCCATGCCCATCGCGCCGGTGAGATCGACCCGGCCGTGGGTGGTGCGGATGCCATAGAGGCCGCAGAAGGAGGACGGAATGCGCACCGAACCTCCGGTATCGCTGCCGATCGCGACGTCGCACGCATCCGATGCGGCAGCCGAAGCCGAGCCGCTTGATGAACCGCCGGGCAGCCGTCCGGGTGCGCGCGGATTGACCGGCGTGCCGTAATGCGCGTTGACGCCGGCGATGCTGTAGAAGAATTCGTCGCAGATGGTTTTTCCCGTGATGGTCGCGCCGGCGTCCAGCAGTTTCTGAACCAGCACGGCGTTCTTCGACGCCGGCTTCTGCGCCGCGAGCCAGTCCGGATTGCCGCCGCCGGTGCGCTCGCCGGCGATGTCGAACATGTCCTTGATGGCGACGGACAAGCCCGCGAGCGGCCCGTCGGCTGCGCCCGCGATCGGTGCCCTCAGGTCATGCGGTACGAAGGCCGAGCGAATACGGGCAGGCATCACGATCCTCTCTGCTGCGCGAGATACCAGTCAAGAATCTGCTCCCCGGTCCACGACACGACGCCGGGTTTTTTCAGGATGTCGGCGAAGGTGCGCTCGACATGGGCGATGCGATGGGGCACGCCGGACAGATAGGGATGGCAGGCGATCGCCATGATTTTCGGCCGCTCGGCCGCTTCTTCATACAGCACATTGAAGTGGTCCATGGCGCGTTCGTAGAACATGCCCGACGGATGATATTGCGAGGTGAACATCACGATGTCGTGGATTTCGAAATTGTAGGGCAGGGCGACCACCGGCTTGTGCGTGGTCTTCAGCGTGACCGGTTCGTCGTCCAGCACCCAGTCGCCGATATATTCGATGCCGGCTTCGCTCAGATAATCCAGCGTGTCGAAGGTCTGGGTCAGGCCCGGTCCGAACCAGCCGCGCGGCCGGTAGCCTGCGAATTTTTCGATCACATCCATCGACTTCTTGATGACGGCGCGCTGGTCGTCCAGCTTGTGCATCGGAATCTGCTCGTACCCATGCGCGTTCAGCTCCCAGCCCGATTTCAGGCAGGCTTCCACCACCTGCGGGTAGCTTTCGCAAACCCTGGCGTTCAGCGTCACGGTCGGCGTGGCGCCGACCCGCTCGAGCATCTTCTTCATCCGCCAGAAGCCGACCCGCATGCCGTATTCGTGCCAGCTCCAGTTCGGATGATCCGGCAGGAGCGGCTGCAGTTGTGGCGGCACGATTACCATGCGCGCCATCGCGCGCGAGATGTCCCAGTCCTCCAGCGCCAGCACCGGCCAGATCACCATGCGCACGCCATCGGGAAATGCGAGCTTGGGTCTAGTTTCGATTGGCGAAAACGCGACACGTTCGCGTGGCTGCATGCTTGGTCTCCTCCTGATCTCTCTATCCGTTCGTCCCCGCGCAAGCGGGGACCCAGGCTTTCTGGATTTCCGCTTGCGCGGGAATGAACGGAACTTGTTGTCGCCGTTGAATCAACCGATCACACCGATCGGTTTGCCATCGAGCCATGCGCGGAGCGCCTCGACCATGCCGCCATAGAACTGCCGGTAGCCGTCCTGCGTGACATAGCCAAGATGCGGCGTGATCAGGACATTGGGCAGGGTGCGGAAAATATGATCGCGCGGGAGCGGCTCGACATCGAATACGTCAAGCGCGGCGCCAGCGATGGTCCTGTTCTGCAATGCCTCGATTAGCGCGGCTTCGTCGATGATGGGACCGCGCGAGGTGTTGATGAGATAGGCGCTGGGCTTCATCATCGCGAGATCGGTCTTGCCGACGAGGCCGCGGGTCCGCTCGGACAAGACGACGTGGATGGAGATGAAATCCGATCGCTGGAGCAAGTCGGCCTTGGTTGCGTAAGTGACGCCGTGCTCCTTGCATCGCTCCGGCGTCAGATTCTGGCTCCAGGCGATGACGTTCATGCCGAAAGCCAGCCCGACCTTCGCGACCCGCTGGCCGAGATTGCCGAGCCCGATCAGTCCGAGCGTTCGGCCCTGGAGGTCCATGCCGATGGTGCTCTGCCAGGCCTCGCCCGCCCGCATCCGGGCATTCTCGAAGGTGATGTTGCGGGCCAGATCGATCATCAGGCCGACCGTCAGTTCGGCGGTCTGATGTTTGGCGCTTTCGGTCCCGCAGACCGCGATACCGCGCTCCTTGGCGGCGGCGACATCGATCGCCGCATTTTTCATCCCGCTGGTCACGATCAGCTTAAGGTCCGGCAGCTTCTCGATCAGGCTACGCGGAAAGGGCGTGCGTTCCCGCATGACGAAGACGATCTCGAAGCCTTGGAGTGCGCGCGCGACAGCAGGCTCGTCGCCCAGCCGCTCATTGAACACGGTGAGGTCGACGTCCCCGGTCACCCTGGACCAGTCGGCCATCGTCAGGGCCACCTTCTGATAATCGTCGAGCACAGCGCAGCGGTAGCGCATTCCAGGCCCCCTCCGGCAGATTGAGTCCCAACACATACCGAACCGGCGCTTCAGCGCAACCGGCCTGTTCGCGCGGATGGCGGGCCTAAGGCTGTTGAGGGTTCAGCCGCTCAGCCGATAAAGGGGCTGGCCGATGCTTCGGAAATGACGCCGATACGGTGCGCATCGGAACGAAAATGCAGCGCGTATTGGCGCCCTGATGCTTGATCCAGTGTTTTGTATCATTGTCGTAATCGCACGCGCAGCGATAGAATTTGCCGTCGGGCGACCATCCCGTTCGCTTGCGAACCTGTCCGGTCGATCGCACTTCCCATTGGTCCTCCGGCAGCGGACGCAATTCGCGCTCGGAGATTTCCCAGCAGCAATCGTTGGTGACGCAGCAGGTGGCCGGAATCCAGGACAGAAGCGACGGGTTGGAATGGTATTCCTCGGCGAGCGCGACGCCGGCAATGGCGAGTGACGCCCAGACAATGGCAAGCACGAGCGCAAAGGGAATGTTCCAATGTCCGGCCTTGGCAACCCCGGTCCCGGAATGTCGTCGCGGGAAGAGCGCTGGACGCACCGAATCCGATGACCGGTCAAGCTTGGCCAGCCCCTGAGATATTCCTCTTTGCTTGGTCAGGGTGCTTACTCCCCGGCAATTTCCGACAAGTAACCACGGTCTAACGCACACCTGCGGCCGCGGTTGCAGAGGGCGGCACCCGAAAAAAAGACAGCGCGTTCGATCCCTTCCTCCTGACGTGACAGCCGTTGCGCACAACCGGAAGGCGAGGCAAACTAGAAGCACTAAGGGGGCGCTAGTGCGGGTGCTTGCCGTTGTTTGTGCGATGTCGGTGCTTGGCGGCTGCGTGACGGCCGAAGCGCCGCAGGCGGGCGCATGGAAAATCGAGCGCGGCTATGATCGCATTCTTGGCAAGCCGGCCGGCGTTGCCCTGCTCAATGCCCGCAGCAGGAATGTTCGCCAGCAGGAACTGCGTTATCCGTACGACCAGCTTCAACTCGGGTCGCTACAGCTGACCTGCTTCGCTAATGCACCGGTCGTTCGCTTCGAGTTCAATCACCGCATCGGGTCGAATCGCACGTCGCGCCTGAGCTATCGTTTCGATGACAATCCCGGTCGCGAGGCCGAGGCGCGCTTTTTGCCGCCCTACAAGACCGTGCTGATCGAAGACCCGGGCGAGGTCGCGCGCTTCGCCGAACAGTTGCGCAAATCCAGCACGCTCTATGTTCGCGTCACCTCGCATCTCGCAGGCACGTCCACGGTCGAATTTCCGCTGAAGGGCGCGGCTTTGGCGATCGATGCGGCTTACCAGAGTTGTCCAATAGAATTGCCGTCGAAATCTCCCAGCGCCGACGCGCGGCCTGATCCCCTGTATTTCGTTCCAACCTGATACAAGGTTCGCATCTGTTCGCATGGAACGAATCGCGTCCGCGTTTCGCGCCCGCGGACGAATCTTAAGAGAGTGTTGCGCCGTCGGGACGAAGCTGATTTTCACACGCTTCCGACATGCGTGGGTCCCGCGCCGAATCGAGCGATATGCCAATGCCGACCGTTTCGACTTTCATCACCACGCTGCGCGCACGATCTCTGCAGGAACTGGCCCCGTTCGCCGTTCTTGCGCTCGCCGCGGCCATGCTGGCGGTCTTCGGGATGATCGCCGGCGAGGTCGCCGATGGTCAGACGCGCGCTTTCGACGAGGCGATCCTGCGGGCCTTACGCAATCCGCAGGATCTCGCCGATCCGATCGGGCCACCCTGGCTCGAACACGTGATGCGCGACATGACCAGCCTCGGCAGCTTTACCGTGGTGAGCTTCGTCACGCTGGTCTCGGTCGGTTATCTTCTGATCGACGCGAAACGGGCGGCCGCTTTGTTCGTGCTCGTCGCGATCGCTGGCGGTGTCGTGCTGAGCGAGGCGCTGAAGCACCTGTTCGCCCGGCCGCGTCCCGAACTGGTCGCACATCTGGTTGAGGTGCAGACCGCCAGCTTTCCGAGCGGACATGCGATGCTCTCGGCGGTGACCTACCTCACGCTTGGAGCGCTGCTGGCGCGCATCCTGAGTCGCAAGCGTTTGAAGGCCTATGTGATCTCGGTCGCAATCCTGCTGACGCTGCTGATCGGCGCTAGCCGCGTCTATCTCGGTGTGCACTGGCCGACCGATGTGCTGGCCGGCTGGTGCGCCGGCGCTGCCTGGGCCATGGCATGCTGGCTCTTGGCCATGTGGCTGCAGAAGCGCGGCCGGATCGAGCAGCCTGGCGACGACGGCGAGCCGGTCGGCCGAGGTTAACGGATCGGCAAAGCCGAGCCGCTAACCTCGCAATTCGGAATTGCGCTTGTGCTGCGGCCGAGGGCTGCGCGATCCGGGAATAGTCGCATGTCGAGTACCCGTGCTGAATGCCGGTCGTGCGGTTCGCCGATCGCGCCGGACGAACCGATCCTCGTCAAGTTTCAGCGTTGCTACTTTTGCGGTCGCCATCGTCCGCTCGGCAGCAATTGGACGCTGACGACTGTCCCGGTCTTCGTTGTTGCTGCGATCGGCCTGCTGGCGATCTGGTGGACACATTTGCCATCGTGAAAGGTGCCGGTGGCACTGCCGTGGTCTGGGGCCGGATGGCTTGGCGGCGCGGAGCGGTGCAGGCGTTACGACGACGGGATCGCGCACAGGCTGCGTCGGTCGAAAATTCAACCGTTCTGAACCGCGGTTCATGCACCGCAATGCGGGCCGTTGTATAAGGATACCCCCCGGCCGTATTCCGCGTCCGGCTTTTCCTGGAGCAATGAGAATGAAGAGCTTGGCTTCCGCCCTGGCAGCGGTCGCGGCCATGACGTTGTCCCACGTCGCGTCGGCCCAGATGACCTCCGACGATCTGAAATGGGTCAATCAATGCATCTCAGACAACAAGGGGGAAAAGGGCGCAACCCCGGCGATTGTCCGCGCTTATTGTATCTGCATGAACGAGAAGATGGATGATAACGAGACGCGCACGATCACCCAGTGGGAGAAAGCCAATCCCAAGGCGCGCGTGGCATGCGAGAAGCAAGCTGGCTGGAAGTAAGGCCCGGCTTGAAAGGAATGTCGCGGCGGACGCCCACGCATCCGCCGCGGACTGGCTATATTGTCGTGCGCCCGTCAAGATTCGGCTGCACGATAAAGCATGAAGAAGAACAAGACCAAAGCGCTGCGCTCGCCGATCGAAGCCGCCGGCGGGATTGTCATGCGCGGTCGCGTGCGTCCGCTCTTTGCAGTAGTTCAGTTGCGCCGGCAGAAGACCTGGGTGCTTCCGAAGGGAAAGCTCAATCGCAACGAGACCGCCCTTGCTGCCGCGCGGCGCGAGGCGATCGAGGAAACCGGTCACGATGTCGAGGTGGGAGAGTTTCTCGGCTCGCTCGTGTACACGTCATCCGGCCGGCCGAAGACCGTCCGCTTCTGGCGGATGCAGGCGAGCCGCCGGCCGGTCGCCAAGCTGATGGACGACGTGCGTGCCGTGCTCTGGCTGCCGCTCGCGAAGGCGACCACCAAGCTGACGCACGAGCGCGAGAAGCTGTTCCTCGACAAGGTTGGCCGTCAGCTCATGCGGCAGAACGGACCATGGAAACGCAAGAGCCCCAAATCTGCGACCGGCGCCGGGCGGAAAGCAAAAGCTGCCGCCAAGCGTGCGAGCGTAGGCACGGCCGGTTCTGCTCGCCGTCCCTACCCGCGCGGACATGCGCAGCGCGGGGAAGAGCCGGCTCCCAGGAGCACGGAAGCCGCGCCGTTCCAGATCCAGTCTGCCACTCGCCGGCCGCCGCCAGCCATTCGCACACTCTGGAGATTGCTTCGGCGCTAGGAAATGTTCATGTTCACAGCCGGTTCAGCGACTTGGCTGCATGGCCTGGCTGCATGGCCTGGCTGTTCGACCCTCGTCGGCCATGCCGGAAAGGAGACGTCATGAAGCGATCCGTCTTTAGCTGCGCCGGAATCATTGCGTTCACCTTGGCCATCGCCGGGACAACGGAGGCGAATGCCGGAAGCGGGCGCGCTGCGGGGCTCATTGGCGGTATGTCCGCCGCCGAGGTCTTGGCCTGGCCGTATGGCCCGTATGGCGGCTTTGGGATTTACGCCGATTACCCCGCCACGGCCGCTTACGTGCGGCCGCTGGGGCCGCCGCCCGGCTGCGTAATCCGGCAGCAGCGGGTTTGGGATGGATATGGGTCGCGCTGGCGCAAGCTGCGCATCTGCCATTAGCGCGGGGCAATCTGTGTGCGGCACCGGGATTGCGGCGCCCGTGTCAGCTATCAAAATTGCGACAAATTGACCGGAAACACTACGACTGCGTAAGGTTTTGCCGCTAGTTTTTGGCTCGCGGGTAGCGAACTGCCGGCCCGAGCCGGCTCTGAAGGAGAACACGCATGAGGAAGCTATTCATCGCGCTCGTCGCCGCCCTGACGATCGCGGGTTCAGTGGTTGCCGTACCGGGCGAGGCTGAAGCCCGCTGGCGCGGCGGTGCGGTCGCGGCTGGCGTGCTCGGCGGTCTTGCTGCCGGCGCGATCATCGCAGGCGCGGCTGCCCCGTATTACTATGCTCCGCCGCCGCCGCCGGTTTATTACGCGCCGGCACCGGTTTATTACGGCCCCGCCTGCCGCTGGGTGAAGCAGCGCTGGTGGGATGGCTATGCCTGGCGCGTGCGCCGCGTCCAGGTCTGCTGAGCGGCAGAACACCTGACGTCCAGAGCCCGGCGGGCGATCGGCCCGGCGGGCTTTTTTTGTGCCTCACCGGCTCCCGGACATTTGCTCCGCCAGCTCCCGGGATGGCCAGCAGTCCAGCCGCATGCCATTGGCCTTCTGCCACGCGCCGAGCGCCGCGCGTGTCTTCATCCCGGCCTTGCCGTCGATCTTGTCGCGATAGAAGCCGGCCTGCGTCAGATGGCGCTGGATCGCCTCGATGTGGTCGGACCGCGGCTGTTCGATCTTGCCCCAGGGCGTTGCGAAACCGCCGCCGCCGGCAATGCGGTCGGACAGGTTGCCGATAAACAGCGCATACAGGTCAGCGAAATTGTAGCCCTTGAACACATAGAAATTGTTCAGCGTCAGGAAGGCCGGCCCGTTCAGCCCCGCCGGCAGGAACAGCGAGGCTTCTGACGCGAGCTCCTCGCGCGTCGGCCTGTGCGTCAGCGGTGCGTAGCCGCGCCTGATCCACTCCGCGACAGTCAGTTTCGTGTCAGGCTCGGCGATCGAACAATCCGTCTGGGCTGGCAGCTTGATCTCGAAGCCCCAGCGCCGGCCCTTGTCCCAGCCCTTGGCGAGAAGCTGGCTTGCAGCCGAGGCGAGCGCGTCGGGGACCGAATTCCAGATGTCGCGGTGGCCGTCGCCGTCGAGATCGACACCGTATTTGACGAAATCGGTCGGCAGGAATTGCGTATGGCCCATGGCTCCGGCCCAGGACGCCTTCATCCTGGCGCGATCCACGTGCCGCTCTTCCAGGATTTTCAGCGCCAGCAGAAACTCGCCGCGGAACATCTCCTTGCGGCGCCCGAGCCATGCCTGCGTCGCCAGCACCTCGATGGCGTTATGCGGCAGCTTGAATTTGCCGAAGTTGGTCTCGCGTCCCCAGATCGCGAGGATGACCGCGGGCGGAACGCCGAACCGCTGCTCGATTGCGGCAAGCGTGCTGCGGTGTTGGGACGCCAGCTTGCGGCCCTCATCGGTCAGGCGGGCGAGAGAACGTTCCGAGAGATATTGTGCCGGCGTGCGCTCGAATTCCGGCTGGCCGCGCGGAATTGCCTTCGGTTTTCCCGGAATCACGAGATCCGGCAGCGACAGGTTCGGCTTCAGGTCGCGTGTCGCCTCGTCAAAGGTTGGCCGCGAGACGCCGAGCGCCTGCGCTTCCGGCCAAAGAGATTCGATGAATTGCCGGAAGGCGGCTTCGCTCTGCGCCTGTGCCGCGGTGAGGCCGGCAAGCGTCAGCCAAAGTGCAAGGAGGATCGCCCGGATCATTCCGCGGCTCTTGTCCCGGAGCGCCGAAGGGGACAATGGTGCACCGCATCGCGCGCTGCCCGCACGCGCTCATGCATGTATTGGAGATGTCCGGATACGGTCCCGTCGGCCATTGGCAAAAGGATCAGATCTCGGTCAGATGGAGGCGCTGGTCGATGCGCCCGACGCGATTAGTCAGGCGATCGCCTCGATTCGAGCCGTCGCGCGTTTCGTCAACGGCCCGCCCGATGTGGCCGAAATGCTCCAGCGCATTGTCGTCGATTTCGCTCATGCGAAAACCCCTATCACAATTCGATACGGGCGTGAATTTCCCCCGTCGCGCTCAGCGGACCGTGGAGCAGCGCCCAAATCCCGGCGACACCGTGTTTGAACTGTGCTCTATTTTGTCATTGGGCAGCACTGGGGGCGCATATGAGGAAAGCTGCAATTGCGACAGCCGTCATCGCCGGACTGACATTATCGGCACAGCCCGCTTCAGCACAGGTTTGCATGGCGGGAATCCTGTTCGCCGCATTCTATGCCAATGCGACGGAGAACCGCGAACTGAGCGCGAAGGAGGCGGCGACCTGCGGGCTCTTCTATGGGGCCGACGCCGACAAGGCGGTCAGAGCCGGCAAGAGTCCGAACGCAAAGGCGCCAAGCGCCAAGGCAAGGAAGCCCGTAACCAAAGCGGCTGCCAAGGCCAGGCCGCAATAACGTCAGTCATTGCCGCGAACGGCGATCCGGCCGACGGCAGACTCCAACACTTGGCGTCATGCCCCGCATGCGCGGGGCATGACAGGGCTTTCTCATTCGAGCGCGGCGAATTCAGCTCACCGCGTGAACTTCTTGTATTTCAGCCGCTGCGGGACGATCGAGTCGGTGCCCAGCCGGCGCATCTTGTCGGCTTCATAATCCTGGAAGTTGCCTTCGAACCATTCGACATGGCTGTCGCCCTCGAAGGCAAGCATGTGCGTCGCAATGCGGTCGAGAAACCAGCGATCGTGGCTGATGATGACGGCGCAGCCGGCGAAGTCCTCCAGCGCCTCTTCCAGAGCGCGGAGCGTATCGACATCGAGATCGTTGGTCGGTTCGTCGAGCAGCAATACGTTCGCGCCGGACTTCAGCATCTTGGCGAGATGCACGCGGTTACGTTCGCCACCGGACAGCTGCCCGACCTTCTTCTGCTGGTCCGCGCCCTTGAAGTTGAACGCCGAACAATAGGCGCGTGAATTCACTTCTTTCTTGCCGAGCAGGATCTGGTCAAGGCCGCCTGAGATTTCCTCCCATACGGTCTTGCTCGCATCCAGCGCGTCGCGCGACTGATCAACATAGCCGAGCTGGACCGACTCGCCGATATTGATCGTGCCCTTGTCGGGCTGCTCCTGTCCGGTGATCATGCGGAACAGCGTGGTCTTGCCGGCGCCGTTCGGGCCAATCACGCCGACGATGCCGCCGGGCGGCAGCTTGAAGGTGAGATTGTCGATCAGAAGATTGTCGCCGAAGCCCTTGGTGAGGCCCTCGAATTCGATGACGTTGTTGCCGAGCCGCTCGGCGACCGGAATGACGATCTGTGCGGTCTGGGTCTGCTTCTGCGCCGACTTGGCAAGCAGGTCCTCATAGCGCTGATAGCGCGCCTTGGACTTGGCCTGCCGCGCCTTGGGAGAGGACGCGATCCATTCCTGTTCCGCAGCGAGGGTGCGCTGGCGTGTTTCCTCCTCGCGGCCTTCCTGCTCAAGCCGCTTCTGTTTCTGCGACAGCCACGATGTGTAATTGCCCTGATAGGGAATGCCGCGCCCGCGATCGAGTTCGAGGATCCAGCCCGTCACGTTGTCGAGGAAATAGCGGTCGTGGGTGACGATCAGGATCGCACCCGGGTAATTGCGCAGATGCCCCTCGAGCCAGGCGACGGATTCGGCGTCGAGATGGTTGGTCGGCTCGTCCAGCAGCAGAAGTTCGGGCTGTTCCAGCAGCAGCCGGCACAGCGCGACCCGGCGCTTCTCGCCGCCGGACAGCTTCGAGACGTCGGCCTCATCGGGCGGACAGCGCAACGCGTCCATCGCCTGATCGACCTTGGAATCCAGATCCCAAAGGCCCTTGGCCTCGATCTCGTCCTGCAGTCTGGTCATCTCGTCGGCGGTTTCATCGGAATAATTCACCGCGAGTTCGTTGTAGCGGTCGAGCACCGCCTTCTGAGCGGCGACGCCTTCCATGACGTTCTCGCGGACGGTCTTGTCAGGATCGAGCTGCGGCTCCTGCGGCAGATAGCCGACGCGCGCGCCTTCGGCGACCCAGGCTTCGCCGTTATAATCGGTGTCGATGCCGGCCATGATGCGCAGCAGCGTGGACTTGCCGGAGCCGTTGACGCCGAGCACGCCGATCTTCGCGTCCGGATAGAACTGCAGATGGATGTTCTCCAGGACCTTGCGGTTGCCCGGATAGACCTTGGTCAGCCCCTGCATGAAATAGATGAATTGCCGGCCGTTCATTGCGCTTTTCTTCCTGTCGTTCAGGCAAACCCGCATCGGCTGCGCGAGCGCGCCGGATCTGCGGGACATGATGGAAAATGCGAGGCTGATGTAGCGATGACACCGTGAAAGAGCAAGTTGGCCTCGGTCAAGGGCGTCCCATTACACCGCTCTTTGGTGGGCGTGGGGACCGTACTGCAGGCGAGACCGTACTGCAGGCGAGGCGCTCCTGGACTTTTATTCCTAACACCGACCCGGGCTCGCCGCGACGGCGCTGACGGCTGGTTCGTGGCCGGCGCTCCCGGGATGACGCGATGACTGCGGAGTGGTGCGGCTCGGCGCTTTGGGTGGTGGAACGCGGGCGCCGCTCTCCGCCACGGCGGAGCGGGTTACGTCCGCCGGCCGCGCGCATTACATTTGCTTCTCCCGCGTTCAGGAGGGGCCCGCCATGTGCCGCAATATCAAGACCCTGTTCAATTTCGAGCCGCCAGCCACCGACGAGGAGATCCATGCCTCGGCGCTGCAGTTCGTGCGCAAGCTGTCCGGCTTCCATACGCCGTCGCAGGCGAATGCGGCCGCTTTCGACGCAGCGGTCGAGGACGTGTCGGCCGCGGCGCGAAAGCTGCTGACTTCGCTGCAGACCCATGCCCCGGCGCGTGACCGCGAAGTGGAAGCGGCGAAGGCGCGCGAGCGGACGAGGGCGCGGTTCGGATAGGATGTTGTCTGCGTAACCGGCAGAACGCATCTGATCGAGGTCGCCAAGCGCCGCGCCGCGTGCGGGGCTTATGTCGACTATCACGCAGCCGTTGCCGAAAGGGTGACTTATGCCAATGCGTCGAGGCGGGTGCTGAAGCCGCCGGCGCGCTGTTCGGGAGCGCGGATTGTTTCCTTCTCACGGCGAGAGGTTAGCGCGTTTGCGTCAGCGCGGCTTGCGGGCGGTCAGGTTGATCACCGCCGACATGCCGGCATGCGCTGCGCCTTCGCGCATCTCGCGTTCTTCTTCCACGATGCGGGCGTCATCGAACTCGCCGAAGGCGTCCCGCAGCATCGCCCGCGTATAGAGGTTTTCGATCTGCTTCGGCCCGCCCGTGCCATAGGCCAGCTGCTTCGGTGTGTAGCCTTCGATGATAAGCAGCCCGCCGGGCTTCAGCGCGCGCCGCATCCCCGCCCATTTCCGCGGCCGTTCGTCCGGTGTGCTGACCTGGGTGAAGATCTCGGCCACCACGTCGAACGCGCATTCCGGATAGTCCCAAGCGTGCATGTCGGCCTGGATGAAGGTGAGTGTGACGCCTCGCTCCTGCGCCAGGGCGCGACCCTTTGCTTGTGCCGCCGGCGAAAAATCGATGGAGACGACATCGAGACCTTGTTCGGCGAGCCAGACGCCGTTGCGGCCCTCGCCGTCAGCGACGGCGAGCGCCCTGCCGGATTTTGGCAATAGCGGCTTGCACCGGACCAAAAAGTCGTTCGGCGCCCTGCCGAATTCATAATCGCAGGATTGGGAGAAGCGGGCTTCCCAGCGCGCGTATTCGGGCGTGTCGGTCATCACAAGGCTCGGGACGGGTCTTGCCGATCATCCCACGAGCACGGCGTGGCGTACAGCGAACCGACGTGCAGGACTTGCAGCGCGGAATAGTACCGTGTGCATGCCACAAACGAGCGGGACCGGATGTGATCCGGTCCCGCCCATGTCGACGTCCGAAGTGTCAGACGTCCAAATGTCAGTCAAGGTCGGTTACGGACAGAACCATACCGGGCCGACGACGACGCAGCCGCGGGCGCGCCAGTTCCAGGGCCGGTGATGATAGCGGTGCCAGCCACGGTAGCGATGGCCGTGCCAGTGCCTGTGGCCATGCCAATGCCGGTGCCTGTGAGCGTGGCCATGCCCGCGGTGTCGGTGATGCCGCTGCGCCCGTTTGTGCCGGTGGCGATCATTTCGCACCTGGATCGGCTCTAGTTTCGAATCTGAGATCAGAGGCGCAGGCGAGGACGCCGGGATTGCTTGCGCAGGCAGGCAGAAGGCAATGGCGACCGCCGCGGCCGCGAGAGTTGTTTTCAGCATCAATATCCACCCCGTATAGGTTGCGGGCCGCAGTATCACGCGGTTCATGCGCGATACTGGCGACAACCGGAGCGCTCCATTTTGGTTCCATTCGTAACGGGTTTGTAAGGTTGTATGCGGCATGCTGCCGCATGCGGGTTGTGCGTGGCGTATCTTGGTCCTCGTACATGCGCGCTACATCAGCGCGGCGTTCAGCCACAGATGCGTCATGATGCTGGCGACGTAGCCAAGCCCGATGGCCCACGCCCATCGCAGGTGGTTCATGAACGTATAGTGATTGCGCACCAGCCCCATCAGAACGACGCCCGCCGCCGAACCGATCGAGACGAGGCTGCCACCGACGCCGGTGCTGAGCGTAATGAGCATCCATTGTCCGCTCGACATGTCCGGGTTCATGGTGAGCACGGCGAACATCAGCGGGATGTTGTCAAACGCAGCGCCGAGAATGCCGATCATAATGTTGGCAACGGTCGGCCCGAGATCGACATAGAGATAGTTCGACAGTTTCCCGAGATAGCCGATGACGCCCAGTCCGGCGACGGCGAAAATGATGCCGAAGAAGAACAGCAGCGTGTCCCATTCCACGCGCCGCATTTCGCGGAACGAGTCGAGCGCCATGTCGCTGTTGCCCTGGCGGCGCGCAGTCAGTTGAAGCACGTAGCTGTACATCTGAAGATAGCCGAGACCCAGCATCATCCCAAGCGCGGGCGGCAGGTTGAAGAAGCTCTTGAACGACACGGCGGTCGCAAGCGTCGCGCCGAACATCCAAATCACCACGGCCCCGCCGGGCTTCAACCGCCTGACCTCGCCGGTCGAGTCGGGACGGCCTTTCGGTACGCTGAAATGCATGAAGACAGCCGGCACCAGAAAGTTCACCAGCGAGGGCAGGAACAGATGAAAGAATTCGAGGAATTGCAGCTTGCCCTTCTGCCACACCATCAAAGAGGTGATGTCGCCGAATGGCGAGAACACGCCGCCCGCATTGGCCGCCACCACGATGATGATGCAGCCGAGCACGATGAAATGATAATGGCCGACCCCGACCGCCACCACCACGGCGCCCATGACCAGCGCCGTGGTCAGATTGTCGATGATCGGGCCGAAAACGAAGGCGAGGCCGCCGACCATCCAGAACAGCTGCCGATACGAAAGCCCGAGATTGACCAGCCGGGTTCTCAGCGCGTCGAAGACGCGCCGCTCCTGCATGGTGTTCACATAGGTGATCGCGACGATCAGGAAGAGCATCAGCTCGCCGTAGTCGAGGATCACATGCTTCGCGGCGGCTTCTAGCGCGGCGCTTTCGCCCTTCATGGCATAGGCGACGCCAAGCAGCGCCCAGATCAGGCCTGCCGCCAGCATGACCGGCTTCGACTTGTGCAGCTGAATCGCTTTTTCGACGGCGACGAAGCCGTAGGCCACGAAGAAGATCAGGAGCGACAGATACCCGATCGGGTGCCGCGTCAGATCGAGACGCGCGGAGATGTCCGCGGCATGAGCCGGGTCGACGATCAAGAGGGGGGCTGCGATGGCGGGCAGGAGCCACAACCGTCCGGTCCTGCGGGTCACCCCATCGCCTCACCCTGCGCGTGAACAGACCTCCATGAATGACGAAAACCGACCGCTGATGCAAGGGATAGCTGGTGTGGGATTGTCACAGGGACGCTTGATGAACGCGTGTTTATTCTTCAAGAACGCTGTCTCTCGGATGGATCGGCGGCGCCAGTGAGGCTCGTGCGGCTGCAAGCGCGGTAGGGACCTGGATTTGCTCCAGACTTGTCGCGGCTTTTGATCTGCATCAATCATGCTGCGGTGCGAAGGCAGGACAGTGGCAGATGAGCTCTCAAGGAGACCGGCGATGTTCTGCCGCGCTGTCGTTGCAATCCTTGCCGTTGCTGTTGGCATTCTCGTCCTGACC
>JBIQKQ010000211.1:0-3137 GCA_044506365.1 Hyphomicrobiales bacterium | reverse complement strand
ATCGCATGATTGAAGATCTGACCGAGCTGTTGTCGGTGCGCGCCCAGGGCAAGGGTCTCGAAATCGCGAGCTATGTCGACGAACGGCTGCCGGCGCGCGTGGTCGGCGACGAGACGCGGATCAAGCAGGTGCTGCTCAATCTCGCGGGAAACGCCATCAAGTTCACGACGGAAGGCGGCGTCGCCATCGTGGTCGAACCCGGCGCTTGGCCTGGCGAAGTGCTGTTCAAGGTGCGCGACACCGGCGCAGGCATTGCACCGACGGACCACGACAAGATCTTCCATGAATTCGAGCAGACCGAAGCGGGCGCGAGTCAGGCAGACGGCGCGGGGCTCGGCCTCGCTATCGTCAAGCGTATCGTGGAGGGCATGGAAGGCCGCATCGGCCTTGAGAGCGCGCCCGGCGCCGGCGCGCTGTTCGAAGTGGCGGTCCCGTTGCCGCCAGCCGAGGATGCCGCGCGTGCGGCCGCGTTCACGCCGCCCGATCTCGTCAAACGCGCCATCATGATCGTCGCTCCTTCGCATATCGAGGCAACCCTGCTCGCGCGGCGCCTGACACGCTGGGGCGCGCGGGTTGCGATCGCGCCGAACGAGACCGTGGCGCAGGCGCTGTTGCCGGAGCGCGCGTGGAACGCTGTGCTGGTCGACAACGCAATCGGCCGCGCCGCGATCGATACGCTTCTTGCCGCAGCGCGCGGCGTGCCATGCCGGCTGGTCTGCATCACGCCGGCGGCCCGTCACGAACTCGACGATCTGAAGGCGCGCGGCTTTACCGGCTATCTGGTCAAGCCGATCCGTGCGGCCTCGCTTGCCGAACGATTACGCATGGATGTCGACGGCTTTTCCCGGATTGCGGACGACGCGGAGCCCTCGCCTAATTTCGGCACGGCGCGGGCGGACGGGCTGTCGATCCTGGTCGCCGAGGACAACGAGATCAACGCTCTGCTGACGCGCGCGCTGCTTCAGAAGCTCGGCCATCGGCCGCAGGTGGTGGCGAACGGCCATGCCGCGATCGAATCGTTCATCGCGGCGAATGGCGCGGGCATGCCTTTCGATCTGATCCTCATGGACGTGCGCATGAGCGGCATCGACGGCATAGAAGCGGCGCGCCGTATCCGCGCGATCGAGGCAAAACGCGCAGATTTCCGTACCCCGATCGTTGCGCTGACCGCCAACGCCCTGCCGGAGCATCGTGAGGCCTGCCTTGCTGCCGGCATGGATGCATTCCTGACGAAGCCGCTCGACCGCGAGAAGCTTGCGGCGGTGCTGGCGGAGATGCGCGGCATGGCAGCGGAGGCCGCGTAGCTCAGTGCGTAGCCCCATGAGCGATCCGAAATGCGGGATCGGTGGCCCCGGGTTTCGCTACGCTCATTCTGGTCACAATCGCTGCGCCGGGGACACGGCCCTACAGCTTCCGCAGCGACACCTCGTCGATCAGATGGCTGGCATTTTTGGTCAGGATGAGGTCGGCGCGCTGGCGGGTCGGCAGGATATTCTCGCGCAGATTGAGCAGGTTGATGCGGTCCCAGATGCTCTTTGCGGTGGCCATGGCTTCCGAATCCGACAGTCGCGAATAGCGATGGAAGTAAGACATCGGATCGCGGAAGGCGGTGAGCCGCAGCGCGAGGAACCTGTCGACATACCAGCGCTCCAGCACCTCCTCGGAAGCATCGATATAGACCGAGAAATCGAAGAAGTCGGATACGAAGGGCACCGCCTTGCCGTCCTTGGGCAGCCGGCCGGCCTGCAGGACGTTCAGCCCTTCGACGATCAGGATGTCCGGACGGTCGATCTCGATCCATTCATTTGGCACAACGTCATAGACGATGTGCGAATAGACCGGCGCCCGCATCGGCCGCCGCCCGGCTTTGATGCCGGAAAGAAAGCGCAGCAGTTCAGGCAAGTCGTAGCTTTCCGGAAAGCCTTTCCGCTCCATCAGGCCTTCGCGCTCCAGCACGGCGTTCGGCAGCAGAAAGCCGTCCGTTGTGACGAGATCGACCTTCGGGGTGTTCGGCCAGCGCGCCAGCAGCGCCTGCAACACGCGCGCGGTCGTCGACTTGCCGACCGCGACCGAACCGGCGACGCCGATGATATAGGGCACCTTGGAATCTTCAGTCCCGAGGAAGCTTTGCTGCACGCGGAACAGCCGCTGCGAGGCCGCGACATACATCGAGAGGAGACGCGACAGCGGCAGATAGATTTCCTCGACCTCCTTCATGTCGAGGCGGTCATGCACCGAGCGAAGCGTCGAGACCTCCTCCGGGCTGAGCGTCATCGGCGTATCGGCGCGCAGAGCCGCCCATTGCGCGCGGCTGAAGGAGCGATAGGGCGAGACTTCGGGTCCGGTGCGCTGTTCCATAATGCCCGCTACAGGTCGGAGGGACGCGGGTCGCGCGCACGGGATGCCTTTTCGGCGAGGCCGGATTGACCGGAGCGCTTCTGCAGCACCGCCTCAACCTCGTTGAGCCCGATGCCGCGGGCCTGCAGCACGACCAGCAGATGGTAGAGCAGATCGGCCGCCTCACCGATCACACGCTCGCGATCCTCGCCGACCGCCGCAAGAGCCATCTCCACGGCCTCCTCACCGAGCTTCTTGGCGCAATGCCCGACGCCGCGGTCCAGCAGCTTGCGGGTATAGGAGGCATCGGCGCTGGCCGCTGCACGCTCTTTCACGATGACAGCGAGTTCGGTGAGGGTGAAAGGGGTTTCGAGGGCCACGTTTAACTCCGCAAGTCCATTCGCTCGTCCCTGCGAGAGCGGGGATCGAGACCGGTTTTTGGCAGAATTCCCGCCTGCGCGTAAACCAGCGGAAAAGAGGGTCGGTCCAATAACGCAAATCCGCGGTGACGCCCACCACGAGTCGCATGATCCGGCACGTCGCCCGCACATTCACTTGACACATGGCCGGATGCAAGGCTCAGGTCGCCTGTCCTTGCCGGGTCAACGAGACCGTCGCGCGGAGGCCACAAGGTCGCGCGACACGTCGAAATCGTCGCGGGTCCGGCCGGGCGTCCGGCTCCAAGGGCAAATTACAGGCTGGCGGAGGCAGGAGACCTGCAACACCGCTGGCCACGTCTTTGCTGATCGAGCCCTGACGTGGCCGACCGTCTGATATGCGCGCGAAGAAGCGCCCGCGCA
>JBIQKQ010000210.1:0-3198 GCA_044506365.1 Hyphomicrobiales bacterium | reverse complement strand
TCGCGACGCCTGGAAAGGTCCGATGGTGATCAAGGGCGTGATGCATCCCGCCGATGCCGAGCAGGCCATCGCGATCGGGCTGGACGGGGTGCAGGTTTCCAATCACGGCGGCCGGCAACTCGAAGCGGCCCCGGCCGCAATCGACGTGCTGCCCGCGATCGTACGCGCGGTCGGCAGCAGGGGCGTGGTTCTGTTCGACAGCGGCGTGCGCTCGGGTCTCGACGCCGTGCGTGCGGTCGCGCTCGGTGCGCAGGCGGCGCTGGCGGGCAGGGCGTTTCTTTATGGTGTCGGCGCGGCGGGCGCCGACGGAGCGAGCTATGTGACGGACATGCTGGCCGAGGAAATCTCTGTTGCAATGCGGCAGCTCGGAACCGCTGATGTGGCCGCGCTGCGGGCACTGGCGATCCGCCATCCCGGCGCATGGCAGTTCTGACCTGCGTTCCTGAGGCTGGCTTATATTCAGCGGCCCGGATATGTAGGCCTCGCCTGGCCCGGGGATTGTCGATGTCGGTTGCCGCTGATGGCCCGCACCATCTGATCGACGATGCGCTTGCGCGTCGCAATGCGATTGTACTCGCCGTCGCCCAGGCCATGGCGGGGGGCAACAATACCGTGCTGCTGGCGACCGGCGCGATTGCCGGCGCCATGCTCGCGCCGGACAAGAC
This sequence comes from Hyphomicrobiales bacterium, assembly GCA_044506365.1. Taxonomy (GTDB): domain Bacteria; phylum Pseudomonadota; class Alphaproteobacteria; order Rhizobiales; family Xanthobacteraceae; genus Pseudorhodoplanes. Next base: position 2,533 of record JBIQKQ010000210.1, on the reverse strand, counting down.
GCTCGCGACGCTTCCGATCACGGTCTATGTGATCGGCATGTGGCTCGGCACGCTTCCGGTCGGATCGCTGGCGCGCCGCTACGGGCGTCGCACCGCCTTCCAGATTGGCACCGTGTGCGGCGTGCTGACCGGCCTCATCTGCAGCGTCAGCGTCCTGTACGAATCGTTCGCGCTGTTCAATCTCGGTGCATTCTTTTCAGGACTGTATGCTGCAGCGCATCAAGCTTACCGCTTCGCCGCCGCCGATACTGCGAGCGAAGCGTTCCGGCCTAAGGCGATTTCCTGGGTCCTGATCGGCGGCGTGTTCGCTGCGATCGTCGGTCCGCAGGTAGTGATCGCGACCAAGGACCTTTTGCCGCCCTATCTGTTTGCCGCGACCTACCTCGTTCAGGCGGCCATCGCGGTACTGGCGGGAATTGTCCTGATGTTCCTGAACATCCCGATGCCGTCCGCCGCCGCGAAGGCCAACACGGGGCGTCCTCTTTCCGCGATCGTGCGGCAGCCGAAATTCATCGTCGCGGTCGCCTGCGGGATTGCCAGCTATTCGATGATGAACATGGTAATGACCGCGGCGCCGCTGGCCATGATCGAATGCAGCCACAGCGTCACCGATGCTGCGCTCGGACTACAGTGGCATGTGCTCGGCATGTATGTGCCGAGCTTTTTTACCGGGACTCTGATCGCCCGGTTCGGGGTCGAGCGGGTGATCGCGGCCGGCTTTGCCATCCTGCTTGCCAGCGCCGCGATCAGCATCGCCGGGATTACGCTGTGGCATTTCTGGATCGGACTCGTGTTGCTCGGGGTCGGATGGAACCTCGGCTTCATCGGTGCAACCACGCTCGTCACCAAGACCCACCGGCCGGAAGAGCGCACTCGGGTGCAGAGCTTCAACGATTTCCTGGTGTTCGGGTCGATGGCGATCGGCTCTTTCGGTTCTGGCAAGGTCCTCGCGTCGTGGGGCTGGGCGGCGGTGAACGAGATCGTGTTCCCGGTGGTGCTGACGGCGGCAGTGATGCTCGGCTGGCTGGTCCTGCGCCGGCGCGAGAGCCCGGCATAGGCGACCGGGAGGGCGGACCGCTCCTGCTCGGCCGCAGGCGGAAGCGGAAAAACCCAACAAAACCGGCAATTTCCCCGGTTGCTTTGGAGATTCCTTTTTGGCAATGTCCGCGCGATTTTGAGCCGGGCGGAGGCGATTCCGCGCGCCCGGCCCAAGCAAGCGAGCCGGCATTTGCCTGGCTCACTCCATATCATCGGGGACGTCTATGACAGCTTTGTGGGTGATCATCGCCTGCGGTTTGCTCGCCGTGTTTTACGGCATTTGGGCCACCATGTCGGTCATGAAAGCGGATGCCGGCTCGGCCAAAATGCAGGAGATCGCCGCCGCCGTCCGTGAGGGCGCGCAGGCTTATCTGAAACGCCAGTACACCACCATCGGCATCGTGGGCATCGTGATCTTCGTGGTGGTCGGCCTCTTGCTCGGCTGGCTGGTCGCGATCGGCTTTGCGGTCGGTGCGGTGCTCTCGGGCGCTGCAGGCTTCATCGGCATGAACGTGTCGGTGCGCGCCAATGTCCGCACCGCCCAGGCGGCGGTGAAGTCGCTGGCCGGCGGCCTTGAGATCGCCTTCAAGGCGGGCGCCATCACCGGCATGCTGGTGGCCGGCCTCGCCCTCCTTGGCGTCGCGGTCTACTACTACATCCTGACCGGCCCGCTCGCGCTGGCCCCGAACAGCCGCACTGTGGTCGACGCGCTGGTCGCGCTCGGCTTCGGCGCCTCGCTGATCTCGATCTTCGCCCGTCTCGGCGGCGGTATCTTCACCAAGGGTGCGGATGTCGGCGGCGATCTCGTCGGCAAGGTCGAAGCCGGCATCCCGGAGGACGACCCGCGTAATCCGGCGACCATCGCCGACAACGTGGGCGATAACGTCGGCGACTGCGCCGGCATGGCCGCCGACCTGTTCGAGACCTATGCGGTGACCGCGGTCGCCACCATGGTTCTCGCGGCGATCTTCTTCGCCGGTCAGCCCGTACTGTCCAGCATGATGATCTATCCGCTGGCGATCGGCGCGGTCTGCATCATCACCTCGATCGTCGGCACCTTCTTCGTGAAGCTCGGCGCGAACCAGTCGATCATGGGCGCCCTCTACAAGGGGCTGATCGCAACCGGCGTGCTGTCGCTGATTGGCATCGCGATCGTGACGCATCTGATGCTCGGCTTCGACACGGTCTACAAGACCGGCGGCGGCGTGAGCTTCAACGGCATGACGCTGTTCATCTGCGGCATCGTCGGCCTTGTGGTCACCGGTCTGATCATCTGGATCACGGAGTATTATACCGGCACCAATTTCCGTCCGGTGAAGTCGATTGCCGAAGCCTCGGTGACCGGCCACGGCACCAACGTGATCCAGGGTCTCGCTATCTCGATGGAAGCGACCGCCTTGCCAGCGATCGTGATCATCGCCGGCATCCTGATCACTTATGCGCTGGCCGGCCTGTTCGGCATCGCGATTGCGACCACCACAATGTTGGCGCTGGC
>JBIQKQ010000047.1:0-22526 GCA_044506365.1 Hyphomicrobiales bacterium | reverse complement strand
CACGGTGCGGCCGTTCACGGTGCCCCAGCCGGTGACCACGCCGTTGCCCGGGATTTTCTGCTTCTCCATGCCGAATTCGTTGGAGCGGTGCTCCACGAACATGTCGAATTCCTCGAACGAGCCCTTGTCGAGCAGGAGTTCGATTCGCTCGCGCGCGGTCAGCTTGCCGCGCTTGTGCTGCGCCTCGATGCGGGCCGTGCCGCCGCCGAGCTTGGCGTTCCTGCGGCGGAGGTCGAGCTTTTCGATCACGTCTTTCATGGGGTCCTGGGCGTGAAAACCGGGCGGTCGAGGAATAGCACGGGGCGCGAACGGGCGTCACGCACCCGCTCTCAACGCTTTTCACCTCTCCCCTTGGGGGAGAGGTCGACCGAGCGCAGCTCGGTCGGGAGAGGGGTCATGCCCTTTCGATCGCGATGAGCCCCCTCACCCCAACCCTCTCCCCCAAAGGGGAGAGGGAGCTCCACCGAGCGCGCGACTAGGCCGGCGCAACCGCCCCCGTCCTGTTGAACGCGCGCAGTCCCATCGCGATCGCGATCAGGATCACGCCGGCGAGCAGCACCGAGAGCGCATTCGCGCCGAGGATCGCGAACCATTGCGTATAAAAGTGGATGCCGCCGAATACGGCGGCGACATTGACCACCCAGCGCCGGCCGGCCCTCACCCCCCAGACCCCGACCGCGATCAGGGCGAGCGCCCAGCCGATCGAGAACACATAATCCGGGATGGCCGCGCCGCGCGCGGTGAATTCCGGGCCGCCGGTGACGTCATTGTGCGTCCACCAGCGATAGAGTCTCAGGCGGTCGCCCCAGAGCGAGCCGATCCAGAAGCCGAAATTGACGAGGATGACCGCCATCCGCGCGGCGGTGAGCGCGATCCGCTCGTAGTCGGCGCGCACACGCAGCGAAATGAGATAAAGCGCGAGCGCGACGGCCGAGAAGATCGCGATGGTCAGCGTCGGCTCCTGGATCGACAGCGAATACATCGCATGCACGTAGCCGGTGCGCGCGCCGAGGCAGCCGGCGAGCGAGACCACCGCCAGCGCCGCCATCAGGCTGGAGCGCGCCAGGATCGCCGTGCCGGCGAACACGGCGGTGACGAACAGCGCCGCGCGCAGCGAGCCATCGTCGAGGATGAGCAGCCCCCCTGCCCCCGTCAGCGCGCCGATGATGATCAGGGTCTGCGACAGCAGGCTCACGACCTCGCCACGCATCCCGAGCAGCGCGAGCCCGAGAATGAACACGCCGCCCCCAATGATGGCGGCCGCCCCCGCGCTGAACTGGAACGCGGTGAGCAGGATCGCCACCGCGCCCGCGCTGGCCGCGATGATGCCGAAGCCGGTGAGGATATTGAGCCCGAGATGGCCGGTTTCCTGTGCCGCGAGTGCTTTCAGGCGACCGGCTTCGGCGGGCGTCAGCTTGCCGTCCTCGACAAGCTTCGAGAGATCGAGCGTGATTTTCATATGGTGCTCAGCGGCGTGTCAGGGGTGCTTTGATCCGGCGGATGCGCTGATCGCAAGTGAGGGCAATGCAAGAGATGTCGGATGATCGCCGGCCTCGGTAACGAGGGCGCGACGAACCTGCGCCCCTGCCTACAAGATAGGCAGGGCGGTTAGTACGAGCCTCGCGAGGGGAAGGATGGGGATCGAGTGCAGCAAATGCAGTGTCACCGTGAACTTTGTTGTCCCGACTGACTTATTACAAATTGCGCAGACCGCTGAAAACGTGCCGAAAAGCATAAGCGTTCAATTTCTAGAGAGCATCGGTGTGATAATTATCAGGGCGTCAACTTTGTTGCCTATGTAAGCTCTCTTCTCTTCTCTCTCCCAAGATATTCCCCTCTGGAGATCCAAGATGAGCGCTAACAAGACCAGGCCCCGCCTCGCGACACCGACCGATCTTGGCGGCAATGCGACGAGAGACATTTCCGGCGCGCTGAACGCACTGCTCGCCGACACCTTCGCGCTTTACCTGAAGACGAAAAACTTCCACTGGCATGTCAGCGGGCCGAATTTCCGCGACTACCATCTGATGTTCGACGAGCAAGCCGGCCAGATTCTTGCCATGACGGACGAAGTCGCCGAGCGCGTGCGCAAGATCGGCGGCACCACGCTGCGCTCGATCGGCGACATTGCGCGCCACCAGCGCCTCTTGGACAACGACGCGCCCTATGTCGATGCGCAGGACATGCTGGCGGAGCTGCGCGAGGACAATCAGCGCTTCATCACCTCGATGCGGCAGGTCCATGAAATCTGCGACGAACACGACGACGTCGCGACCGCGAGCCTGCTGGAGAACTACATCGACGAAGCTGAGAAGCGCGTGTGGTTCCTGTATGAGTCCGGGCGGTCCGCCACCGCGACGGGACAGTAGTTTCGTTCCACTCGCTATCCTCTCTCGGCTCGTCCCCGCGAAAGCGGGGACTTAGAGCCGTCCGGATTCCCGCTTGCGCGGGAATGAGCGGAGACTGGCGTTCGCGCTCGCGGAACCGCGATGCAGTATCACTGCACCAGTCTCAGCACCGCCGCAGCCGCTTTCATCTCCGCTTCGCGATGCGCACGCCGCTCCATCGCCAGCGTATCGCTGCCCCACTGTTCCATCTGCCAGTCCTCGTCGACATGCGCGCACATCCATGCCTCGTCAGCCGAGATCGCGTTTTCGGCAAGGGCAAGCGCGAGCAGCGCCGAGCCGGTCAGCGTCATCACCGAATGCACCGCCCCAAGCCGCCACGCGCTTGCGGGTATCGCTCTGGCGGCGGCAGCGATCGCTTCCTGCGGCTGCGCCGCGAACACCACGCCTTCCACCATGATGAAGCGCGCGCCGAGCGTCTGCGCCGCCCAGCGCACGATGGGATCCCAGGCCTGCGTCTGACGTTCCGTCAGACCCTCCGGTCCGTCTGCCCGGTAGAAGAGCAGGTCCGAGCCGAGATACTTGACGATGTCGTCATGAACCACTTCGGGCTGGTCGGCGACCCCGTCGATGATCGAATTGGCGAGCCGGGTGAGCGGCATGTGTGCCGGATCGATCACCTCCCGCTGGTCCTGCCATTCGTCGGCAATCGCCTGCGCGAGTTCGCGCGAGGGGGCAGCGAGCGGACGGCGGGCCGGCGTGCGCACGGGCTTGCCGTCCAGCGTAACCACGAACCCGCCGCCCTCCGGAACGATGCCCGCGTTTTCGTAAAAGCGCTTGCGTAGCGTCGGCCGCACATTGCGCCGCGCCGCCTCCATCGGGTCGAGCGGATTGCCCTTGAAAATGTCTTCGAAAATATCGCGCATCCGGGACGGTCCGTCACAGGAGGGTCAGGCGGGCTCCCGCGCCATCATGAAAGCGTCGATTCGGCGTTCGAGTTCCACAAAATCCGAGACGATTTCGGCCGCGCCGCTTTTCTCCAAGAGATCGACCGGATGATAGCCCCAGTTGACCCCGATCGCGTGCACGCCGGCGGCCCGCGCCATCTCCATGTCGTAACTGGTGTCGCCGATCATCACGGTATCGTGCGGCGCGGCGCCCGCCTCGCGCATCGCCTGGAGGATCATGCCCGGATGCGGCTTGGACGGCGCATCGTCGGCGGTCATGATCGTCGCAAAGTGCGGCAGGAGATCGTGATGAGAAAGGATCGCGCGCACGCCGCGTTGCGACTTGCCGGTGGCAATCCCGAGCAGGGCATCGTCTCGTCCCGAGAGACCGAGCACCGCGTTGCGCGCACCCGGATAGAGGGGCTCCTGATGCTCAGGCGAATGACGCAGTTCAAAAAACGCCTGCTTGTAACGCTCGATCATGCCCTCGAACGGGAAATCGCTGCGCCCCTCGCTCAGCCGATCAAAGGCCTCCCGAAGAGACAGACCGACGATCGACAACACCCGTTCCCGCGGCGGACAGACGATGTCATGGGCATCGTAGGCGCGCTGCATGGCGGCGCAAATCATGTGCTGGCTGTCGACCAGTGTGCCGTCGCAATCAAAAATGACGAGTTTCAGCGTTCAGCTCCGTCGGGACATCGCGGAAAGACAGTTCCAAGGCGGGCCTTGCCAGCGCAACGGAACCATGCGTCTTCGGTATGGGACGGAATTGTGCGTCGCACAAGCCGGACACGAACATATGAGGCAAGACATTCGCTTCCAAGCCTACAATGAGCCCAAGACCGGCGCCAAAATCCGTCCTGTTTTTCGCTGCCTGAAAGCGGCTCAGCGTGCATCGCGGAATTTTCGGCATCAACCATCCGGACCGATTTCGCCGCTGCGGCAGCGCATCAGTGGCTTTTCGCACTTGGACTGATTAGAATCTGGCGTGGGAGTCGGCGTACAACAAGCCGGCCCAATGAGGAACGAAATGCCAGCCTGCCGTTTTCGGCTCGCCGGTCCCACTGGAGCGCAAGGAGCCAGTTGGCTCCGGGACACGCGCGAGAGGCGCCGATGAAAATAACCGACATCGGCGATCCCGATTACTTCCACAAGGTCGTGGACTGCCAATGGGCGTGCCCGGCGCATACGCCCGTTCCGGAATATATCCGGCTGATCGCGCAAGGGCGGTATTCCGACGCCTACATGATCAACTGGAAGTCCAATGTGTTTCCGGGGATTCTCGGACGCACCTGCGATCGTCCCTGCGAACCTGCTTGCCGGCGCGGCCGGGTCGAGAAGGATCCGGTGGCGATCTGCCGGCTGAAGCGCGTCGCCGCCGACTACAAGGACGACGTGTCCGCGCGCATGCCGAAAAAGGCGCGCATCAAAAATGGCAAGCGCATCGCGCTGGTTGGCGGCGGCCCCGCCTCGCTCACCGTTGCGCGCGACCTTGCGCCGCTCGGCTATGAATGCGTGGTGTTCGACGGCGATCCGCAGGCCGGCGGCATGATGCGCACCCAGATTCCGAAGTTTCGTCTGCCGGATTCCGTCATCGACGAGGAATGCGGATATATCCTCGATCTCGGAGTCGACTTCCGCGGCGGCCAGCGCATCGACAGCCTGAAGGCGCTGCTGAACGAGAATTACGACGCGATCTTCGTCGGCTCCGGCGCGCCGCGCGGCCGCGATCTCGACATTCCCGGCCGCAAGGAAGCGGCCAAGAACATCCATATCGGCATCGACTGGCTGTCCTCCATCGCATTCGGGCATGTCGACAGGATCGGCAAGCGCGTCATCGTGCTTGGCGGCGGCAACACCGCGATGGATTGCTGCCGCTCGGCACGCCGGCTTGGCGGCGAAAACGTGCAGGTCGTGGTGCGTTCGGGCTTCGACGAGATGAAGGCGTCTCCCTGGGAGAAGGAAGACGCCATGCACGAGGACATCCCGATCCATAATTTTCTCGTGCCGAAATTCTTCACCCACGAGAATGGCAAGCTGACCGGCATCACCTTCGAGAAGGTGAAGGCGGAATACGACGCCAAGGGCAGGCGCAGTCTCGTGCCGTCCGGCGAGCCCGACCAGCACTTCCCCTGCGACGACGTCCTCGTCGCGGTCGGCCAGGAGAATGCCTATCCCTGGATCGAGCGCGACATCGGCATCGAGTTCAACACATGGGACATGCCGGTGGTGGACGAAAAGACCTTCGTCTCAACGCATCCGAAGGTGTTTTTCGGCGGCGACGCCGCGTTCGGTCCGAAGAACATCATCTGGGCGGTCGCGCACGGCCATGACGCGGCGCTCTCCATCCACCGGATGCTGTCGGGCGAGGACATCAAGGAGCGGCCACTGCCACAGGTCGAGGTGGTCAGCCAGAAAATGGGCATCCACGAATGGTCGTATGACAACGACATCACGCTCGACCAGCGTTACCGGGTGCCGCTGCGCGAGAAGCAGATTGCGCTCCGCGACATCAAGGCGGAGGTCGAACTCGGATTCGACGTCAAGCTCGCGCTCGGCGAGGCGCATCGCTGTCTGAATTGCGACGTGCAGACGGTGTTTGCGGCGCAGCTTTGCATCGAGTGCGATGCATGCGTCGATATCTGTCCGATGGACTGCATCACCTTCACACAGAATGGCGACGAAGCCGATCTGCGGCAGCGGCTGGAGGCGCCCTCCCTCAACCTGACACAGGACCTCTATGTGCAGGACGGTCTGAAGACCGGCCGGGTGATGGTGAAGGACGAGGACGTCTGCCTGCATTGCGGGCTGTGCGCCGAACGCTGTCCGACCGGCGCCTGGGACATGCAGAAATACCTGATCGAAATGACTCACGCGGGTGATCGAGGATGCCAGGCGCAGCGCTCAGCAGCGTGAATGACTTTGTCATCCGCTTTGCCAATGTGAACGGCTCAGGCTCAGCAAGCGCGAACGAGATGTTCGCGCGCGCGGTGATGCGGATGGGGGTGCCGGTCTCGCCACGCAATATCTTTCCGTCCAACATCCAGGGCCTGCCGACCTGGTACGAGGTCCGGGTCACCGAGGACGGCCATCTCGGGGCGCGCGGCGGCGTCGATTTCATGGTCGCAATGAATCCGCAGACCTTCGACAAGGATGTCGCGATGATCGAGCCGGGAGGCTATCTCCTCTACGACTCGACCAAGCCCCTGCCGCAATCCAAATTCCGCGAGGACATCAACGTCATCGGCGTCCCGCTGACCGCGATTTGCAACAGTGAATATACCGACCCGCGCCAGCGCCAGCTGTTCAAGAATATCATCTATCTCGGCGCCCTGTCGGCCTTGCTCGACATGGACGTCCAGGTGATCGAGACGCTGATCGGCGAGCAATACAAGGGCAAGGACAAGCTGATCGGCCCGAACGTGCATGCGCTGCATCTCGGCCGCGACTGGGCCTTGCAGAACCTCAAATGCCCGATCGGGCTGCGGGTGCGCAAGGCCGACAAGGTCGGTGACCGCATCTTCATCGAGGGCAATTCGGCGGCCGCGCTTGGCGCGCTCTATGGCGGCGCCACCGTCTGCGCTTGGTATCCGATCACGCCGTCATCCTCGCTCGCCGACGCCTTCACCCGGCATTGCGCGAAGCTGCGCGTCGACAGGGAAACCGGGGAAGCCAAATACGCCATCATCCAAGCCGAGGACGAACTGGCCTCGATCGGCATGGTGATCGGCGCGGCCTGGAACGGCGCGCGCGCCTTCACCGCGACCTCCGGGCCGGGCATCTCGCTGATGCAGGAATTCATCGGCCTCGCCTATTTCGCGGAAATTCCCTCCGTCATCTTCAATGTGCAGCGGGCGGGCCCCTCGACCGGCATGCCGACCCGCACGCAGCAATGCGACCTGATCTCCTGCGCCTATGCCTCGCACGGCGACACCAAGCACGTCATGCTGTTCCCCGAGGACCCGCACGAGGCGTTCCAGTTCGGCGCCGCCGCCTTCGACCTCGCCGACCGGCTGCAGACCCCGATCTTCGTCATGCTCGATCTCGACATCGGGATGAACCACCGGCTTTGCGCGCCGCTGACCTGGGACGATGCGCGAACGTATGACCGCGGCAAGGTGATGACCCATGCCGAGCTTGAAGCCGGCGCAGATTTCGGCCGCTATCTTGACGTGCATGGCGACGGCATCCCGTTCCGGACCTATCCGGGCACGCACCCGACCCGGGGCTCGTTCTTCACCCGTGGCACCTCGCGCGACAGGTATGCCAGATACACCGAGGATGGCGGCCCCTATGTCGACAACATGCAGCGGCTGCTGCGCAAGTTCGACACCGCGAAGGACCTCGTGCCCCGGCCGCTGACCGCGAATGCTGGAAAGCCCACCAAATACGGTGTCATCTATTTCGGCTCGACCTCGCCGGCGATGGACGAGGCCGCCGCCCTCCTGGAATCGCGCGGTCATCAGCTCGACCGCATGCGTGTGCGCGGCTTCCCGTTTCATTCCAGCGTCAATTCGTTCGTCGCCGACCACGACTTCGTCTATGTGGTCGAGCAGAACCGCGATGCCCAGCTTCGTTCGCTGATCGTCAATGAATGCGGCATCGACCCGGTGCGGCTTGTGCCGATCCTGCATTACGACGGCACGCCGATCACCGCGCGCTTCATCGCCGCCGCGATCGGCGATCATCTCGACCAGATGAAGATGAAGCCGATGCGGGTGGCGTCATGAGTCTCGCAGTTCGACCCTTGCTCCGCTTCACCTCTCCCTTGGGGGGAGAGGTCGACCACGCGCAGCGTGGTCGGGTGAGGGGGACCATACAAAAGCGGCAGGTGCGCCCTCACCCGGCTCGCAGCTTCGCTGCTCGCCACCCTCTCCCCCAAGCGGAGAGGGAAAGGAAGAACCGATGACCTACATCGCCAAACCGAAATTCCACCATCCGGCGCTGCCGAGGAACGATCTCGGCTATACGCACCGCGACTACGAGGGCACGATCTCGACGCTTTGCGCGGGCTGCGGCCACGACTCGATCACCGCGGCGATCATCGAGGCCTGTTTCGAGCTGTCGATCGAGCCGCACAAGGTGGCGAAGATTTCCGGCATCGGCTGCTCGTCCAAGACCCCGACCTATTTCCTCGGCAACTCGCACGGCTTCAATTCCGTGCACGGCCGCATGCCCTCTGTGCTGACCGGCGCCAATCTCGCCAATCGCGAGCTGATCTATCTTGGCGTATCGGGCGACGGCGATTCCGCCTCGATCGGTCTTGGCCAGTTCGCCCATGTGATGCGGCGCGGCGTCAACATGGTCTATATCGTCGAGAATAACGGCGTGTACGGCCTGACCAAGGGCCAGTTCTCCGCCACTGCCGACCGCGGCTCGAAGTCCAAGCGCGGCGTCATCAACACCGACAATTCAATCGATCTCGCCGCCATGGCCCTGCAACTCGGCGCCACCTTCGTCGCCCGCTCCTTCTCGGGCGACAAGAAGCAGCTCGTGCCGATCATCAAGGCGGCGATCGAGCATCAGGGCGCTGCCTTCCTCGACGTCATCTCGCCATGCGTGGCGTTCAACAACCATGCCGGCTCAACCAAGAGCTTCGACTATGTGCGCGAGCACAACGAGGCGGTGAACCGGCTTGACGTCATTTCCTCGCGCGCTCCGATTGCGGTCGACTATGCCGAAGGCACGGTGCAAATCGTCGAGCAGCATGACGGCTCGACGCTTGCGCTGCGCAAAATCGGCGCCGACTACGACATCCATGACCGCACCGCAGCGATGACATTCCTGCAGCGCCATGCGGCGAAGGGCCAGATCGTGACCGGCGTGCTTTACATCGCCGACCAGCCGCAGGACCTGCATGCCTCGCTGAAGACGGTGGCGAAGCCGCTGAACGCGCTGGGTGAAAAGGAGCTGTGTCCGGGCTCGGCGGCGCTGGAGAAGATCAACGCCGGCCTGCGCTGAACGTTCTGGCGGCGTGACACCTATGCCTGGCCGGCCGCTCGTCGGTCCGCTGTTGCACGATCAGCCTTCTCGCCGCATGGTCCGCTACTTTTCAGGAGGACCGCATGACACGCCGCAAGCTCGGCCGCTCGACTCTGTCCATCGCCCCCATCGTACTCGGCGGAAATGTGTTTGGCTGGAGCGCGGACGAGAAGACTTCGTTCGCGTTGCTCGATGCCTTTGTCGATGCCGGCTTCAACGCCATCGATACCGCCGACGCCTATTCGCGCTGGGTGCCGGGCCATCAGGGCGGTGAATCGGAAAGCATCATCGGCCGCTGGCTCAAGGCGCGCGGACGGCGCGACGATGTGCTGATCTTCACCAAGGTCGGCTCCGACATGGGGTCGGGCACGACACTCAAGGGCGACTATGTGCTGCGCGCAGCGGAGGATTCGCTGCGCCGTCTGCAGACTGACCATATCGATTTATACCAGACCCATTTCGACGATCTCGACACGCCGGTCGAGGAGACCTTGCAGGCTTATGCGAAACTCATTTCGCAGGGTAAAGTGCGGGTGATCGGCGCATCCAACGTGAGCCCCGCGCGCCTACGGGAGTCGCTCGAAACGAGCCGCAGGCTCGGAATTCCACGCTATGAGTGCCTGCAACCGAACTACAATCTCTATGATCGTGCAGGCTATGAGCGCGATTACGAGGCCCTCTGCATCGAGGAGCAGCTTGGAGTCATCAATTATTACGCGCTCGCCAGCGGCTTTCTGACTGGCAAATACCGATCCAGACAGGATCTTTCGAAAAGCGCCGCACGCGGCGGCGGGGTCGCGAGATATCTCAATCCGCGGGGCCTGCGCATTCTCGATGCATTGGACGCGGTTGCGGCCCGGCATGACGCGACGCCGGCGCAGATCGCGCTGGCCTGGCTGCTGGCGCGGCCGAGCATCACCGCCCCGATCGTCAGCGCCACGAACCTGACGCAGCTCGCAGAGCTCCTGAAGGCGCCGCAGATCCGGCTGAGCGACGAGGATTTGGCAGCGTTGAATGAAGCGAGCGCGGAGGATTCACCCGCCCCGCCCGCGTGACCACGGCTTTTCCGCAATCGCCTTCTGCACCGCCTCCATGAAGCCCGGCGGGGGCTCCATCGCGATCGCCATCGGCTGCCCGGTTTCGAGCACGCTCTTGAGATTGGACAGGATCGCGGGCCAGCCCGCGCGTCCTCCAGCAAGGATGGTCTCGGGGATGTCCCAGGAATGCGACTCCGTCATCGTCAGTCGCACGGCATCGCCGGCCCGATCGATGTCGTAGGTCACGATGCATTCGGGTAGCTCGGCAAAACCCGGCATGCCTTCGACGATCCATGTGCAAGCGAACCGGTGCGGCGGTGACCAGTCCACCACCTTGCCGCGGACATGGGTCCGACCATCCGGATAGAGCAGCGCGAAGCGCCCGCCGGTTTTCGGCTCGACCGCAACGGCAAAGCCGAAAAAATATTGCTGGCTGAAGGCCGGGTCGGTCAGCGCCTGCCAGACCTTCTCCGGCGTCGATGCGATATAGGTGACGTAGACCGTAACCGGTTTGAATTGCGCGAGATCGGTCATGCGCGGGCCTCGGCCGCTGCAATGACCTGCTTGTGCGTCTTCGTCCAGGATGGCGGCAACGCCGCGCCGGTTTCGAGCCAGCTCTTGAGGCTCGACAGCACCATCGGCCAGCCATCGGAAATGCTCTCGAAAACCTTGCTGCCCTCGTCGAAATCCTCGTGCGTAACGGTGAGACGCACCTGACCTGGAAGAGGCTCAATCACGAAGGTCACGCGCGACGGCCGCTCGTTCCTGAACTCCTCGTATTGCGGATGCCACGAATAGGACAGACGACGCGGCGGATCGCATTCAAGGATCACGCCCTCGTCCGTGGTCTTGCCCTCGGAATTTTTCAGGGCAAAGGGCGCGTCGGGCTTCCAGTCGGAATTGACGTTGTAGCCGAACCAGTATCGCGCGGAGATGTCCTTACTGGTCAGGGCTTGCCAGACCTTCTCCGGTTCCGCCGCGATGTAGGTGACGTAAACGAAACAAGGCTTACTCATCGCGGTCCTCCACACTGGCTTTCAGATCGCTGAGAGCCTGCAGACGATGGCCCTCGTATTTCCCGATCCAGCGCTCGGCGATCGCATGGATCGGCACCGGATTGAGGTAGTGGAACTTCTCGCGGCCGCGCTTCACCGTGACCACGAGATTGGCCTCCTCCAGGATCGCAAGATGCTTGCTCACCGCCTGACGCGTCATGGTCTGGCGCTCGCACAATTCGCCGAGCGTTTGCCCGTTGCGCGCACGCAGGCGATCGAGCAGGTCTCTGCGGCTTTCGTCGGCCAGTGCCCTGAACACGAGGTCGAGGCTCTTCATGCGCACAATATGCAACCATTCAGTTGCATGTCAACTCACGAGATCGCTGGTCGCGGACAAGCGCGCGTTCAGCGATTGACGCAGCTTCGGGTAAAGCTTCCGATCTGGCCCGCCCCGACGCCCTGCCCGGTGCCCGACATGATGCAGCTTTGGGCGCGGTCCTGGAACGTCTGGCCGGACGGGCGCGCAGGCGCGATAGCCGGCACACCGCCGGTGCCGGCGACGCCCGGGACGGGTGCGGCGGGTGACGCCGGGTACGCCATGCTGGGCGCGGTCGGCATCGGCCGCACCTTGCCAAGAGGCGTCAGCGGCGACTGGTGGGTCGGAATGGCCGAGAGGGTCGACGAGCCGCGACGGCCACGCCGGGGGGCAGCCTTGGTCGCTTCGCGGGCCGCGGGTTTCGCCTGAGCGGGGGGCGGGGCCTTGCGCGTGCGCTTTGTGGCGCGCCGCTCGGACCCATCGGGCGTGACGATCGAAAACGGAAAGCCGTCACGGTTCTGCGCATGGGTCGGCGAGACCGGAAATCCAAACAAAATCAAGGCCAATGCAGCAATGCTGAAGCAATTCCGCATCTCGCTCACCCGCTCTGTGAGGCTCTTTAAGCGCCTCTCGCGTTGATATAGGAACGCACCGTTGCGGATTCAGGTCCGTTCCGGCCGCAAATCAGCTCTCCGGCGCGTCCTCGATCGGGTCGTAGCGGGTAGGGTCGAGCCCGATCAGGCTCCAGCTCTGCTGCATGTGCGGCGGCAGCGGCGCGGTCGCGTCGATCGTGCCGCCGCGGGGATGCGGGACGACAATCCGCCGCGCCAGCAGATGCAGGCGGTTCTGCATGCCGCCCGGCAGTTGCCAGTTCTCGATGTCGAAATATTTCGGGTCCCCGACAATCGGATGACCGATATGGCCAAGCTGCACGCGGAGCTGGTGCGTGCGGCCGGTCACGGGCTTCAGCGACAGCCAGGCGAGCCGATGCGCCGCCGTCTCCACTACGGCGTAATAGGTGATGGCGTGGCTTGCGCCCTCCTCGCCGTGCTTGGCCACGCGCATCACGGAATCGTCCTGCCGCTCCTCCTTGGCAAGATAGGTCGAGATCCGGCCCTGCCTGGGTTTCGGAACGCCCGGCACCAGGGCCCAGTAGATCTTGCGGGCCGAGCGCGAGCGGAATGTCTTGGCAAGCGCGGCCGCGGCGAAGCGCGATTTCGCCACCAGCAGGCAACCCGCGGTGTCCTTGTCGAGCCGATGCACCAGACGCGGACGCTGGCCGTCTTTGGTCGAAATCACGCCGAGCATGCCGTCGATGTGGCGGGTGGTGCCGGAGCCACCCTGCACCGCAAGCCCCATCGGCTTGTTGAGCACCATCACGTCATCGTCCTCGTACAACGTGATGGACTTCAGGAAGGCGCGGGTCTCGGCATTCCTGGGGTCGTCCTGACCGCCCCCGCTTCGCGGCTTGTCCGGATCGAGGCGCAGCGGCGGAATGCGCACCGACTGGCCGCCTTCCAGCCGGTCCTTCGGTTCGACCCGCTTGCCGTTCACCCGCACCTCTCCTTTGCGGATGATCCGCTGGATGTGGCTGAACGAGAGACCCGGAAACCGCGCTTCGAGAAAGCGGTCGACCCGCATGGCGTTTTCGTCAGGCGTGACCCTGACGGTCTGCACCGCGCTGCTGAGCGGGGCGGCCGGCTTTTCCCGCGCCATATCAGGGACCGCCGGCTTGCGCGCAGGAGGTTTCGGCGCCGCTGCGACCGTCCGGGATTTTCGCTGCGGTCCGGACGCTTTTGGCCGAATGTCGTGCTTGGCCCCGAACGGGCGCGCGGCAGCCTTGTCCCTGCGATGACGCTCGGACTTTCCTTGTCGCCGCGATGATGGACCTTTGGCGCGTGATGTCATGGCCGCGCCATAGCACATTCCGGATCGCGAGCGCGAACCCGCCGGAGGCCTAGCGGGCGATGACCGGCACCGGCTCCTCGATCACGCGCGGCGCAGCGCCCGCCAATTGCACCACCGCTCTCAGCCGGCCAGTGCCCGGCTTCGTGCCGGCCTCGAAATGCCCCACGAAAGATTGCTCGAACGGATTGGTGGGGTCCGAGGCCGAGGGGTCGGGGGTCAGCCGGATCATCGCCTCGCGCCCGTCCGGCATCCGGCGGGTCAGCCTGATCGCCGAGGCGTCGATCCTCGTCCGGTCGCCGAGCCGCAGATGGACATGGACCTTGCAGATGTCGCCAGCGCGACAGACAGGCTCGTCCGGATCGACACTGACGCCGATCAGTTCGGTTGTGGTGCCGTCGACCCCGAGCATGCGCCCGCGCTCTCGCACCGGAACCGTGGCGATCGCGCGGTCGACGCCTTCGGTCAGCGCGACGCGCAGAAAGGCCTGAATCTGCGGATCGTGAAGAATGCGCTGGTGGTCGGCGAAACTGGTCGGATGCAGCGGCGCGCGATCGATCACCGCGCTTTCGCGAATGACGGTGCCGTCTCCGGCCCAGGTGTGCTGCAGCTTCAGGATCGAAGCGCCGCCGCCATTCCTGAACCCCGCGCGTTCCGGCGTGCGCTGATCGATGCCGACCAGCAGCACGTCCTCGACGCCTTTCGGCATGGCGGTTGCGACCAGCGCATCGAGCTTGCGGATACGAACGAAGGTCTTGTGCAGGTCGGGCATGACGGCGGTATCGACGCCATCCCAGTGAAGATCTTTCCAGGCATCCGCATTGGCTGGATCGAATGTCGCGCCGCCGCCATTGTCGCAGCACTCCCGATAACGGGGCATCAGCTCGAACACCGAGGGCCATGACAGCATGGTGCGGCGAAATCCGTCGAGCCCGCCCATTGCCAGATTGAGCGGCCCCCAGCCCTTCTCGACGGTCTGGAACACCTTGACCGAACCCTGGAACGGCGCACCGGCGCTGAACAGACGCGCGACGCGTGCGGCGCCATCGCCGTCCACGATATAGGCACGCGCAACCAGCGCGCCCATGGAATGCGCGAGAATGTCGACCTTGCCGCCCGGGACCTTCTCGCGAACGAAGGCCTCGAGCGCCTTCGCATTGTCGAAGATCGAGCGGCGCCAGTCATAGGCGAACAGGAACAGGTTGCGGTTCTCGCGATAGCCGGTCTTTTCCAGATGGCGGATGATCGGCGTGTAGACATCCTGCGAATACAGGCCGAGATAGACGATCTCGCGCACGATGCCGCAAGGCCTGATCGGGTCGCTCGCGCCCGGTTCGTGCGACAGGCGGATGGTTGGAAATTGCCGCAGCGCCCCGAGCGTGCCCCACACCACTTCGGTCTTTTTCGGGTCCTTCGGATCGGTGCGGCAGAGCCGCGAACCAAGGAGCCCCGGCACGAGAATGAGCGGGCGCTCGGGCTGAAATGTTGCCGTACGGCTCTGCGCCGATGCCGGCTGGTGGGGCACCATGAACGCGCCGACCAGCGCCACCGCAATGGCGCGCACGTAACACGCTGCAGAGAGGCACAATCTCACGCCCATGTGTCTCTCCCGGGGACGGGTGTGAGCCCTCATGAATCCTAGCAAAAATCCGGAGAACGTCACCGCCGTCGTCCGTCGCAGTTTCGTGATCGTCAGACCTGTGATCTTCAGACTTGTGATCTTCAGACTTGTGATCGTCAGATTTGGTCGCAGCCGCGAGCCAAGGCGTTCAAGCGTCGGCGGCCGGGCCATGCATTGCAGCAAGGAACGCGGCGTGGCAGTTACGTTGTGCAATGCATCGTAACGCCATCCCAGGTCCCGCCAATGCTCCCCGACATCGCCGCAAAGATCGCCGCCATCGGCCGCGTCATCGATCCCGTGAAGACGGCCGCGATCTACGCGCCCCTGCATGACAGGGAGCCGTATGCGGATGTCACCGTGACCCGCGATATCCGGTACGGACCGGCGGATCGCAACCTTCTCGATGTGTTCACCGCGGACGGCGCGCCTGAAGGGCGGCCCGTCCTTTTGTTCGTGCATGGCGGCGGATTCACCGGCGGCAACAAGGCGACGCCGGGATCACCGTTCTACGACAATGTGCCGCTCTGGGCGGCGCGCAACGGCCTCGTCGGCGTCAACATGACCTACCGGCTGGCGCCGCAGCATCCCTGGCCGGCGGGCCCGGAGGATGTCGGGGCGGCGCTCCGATGGGTTGCCGACAACATCGCGACCTATGGCGGCGATCCGTCGAAGATCGTGCTGTTCGGACATTCCGCCGGCGCCACCCATGCCGGCACCTATGCCGCCATGCCTCAATTCCACGGGCCGAAGGGGATCGGGATCGCGGGGCTGATCCTGACGTCGGGTATCTACGACTTCTCCGACTTCCCGACCAACGAGGGCTATCAGTCCTATTTCGGCACCGACACCTCGCTCTATGCCGAGCGCTCACCGATCGGAGGGCTTGGCAAGCTCACCGTCCCCTCGATGGTTGTCTATGCCGAACTCGATCCGCCGCCTTTCGTCCCGCAATACGAGAAGCTCGTCGCCGCGATGGCGGACGCGCCGGGCGGCCGGCCGAGAGCGCTGATGCTGCCGCAACACAGCCATCTCTCGCTTGGCTATGCGATCGGCACGGATGACGCGGCGTTGACCGGGCCGATCCTGGATTTCATCGCGGCGCTGAAATAGACGCGCAAGCTTTCGCTTATCCGCCGCTGCGGAAATCCCGCGGCGTCACGCCAAGGCAGCAGCACGGCAGTGGCTAAAATGAGCCGCGTCGCGGCATTGATTGATGCGACGCTAGGCGAGCGTCGGATCGCCTCATAGCGGAAAAATGGCCCGGCTCTCCGCGCCGGGCCAAGTGGAGAGAAACGCCCATGACAGGCGCTCTGCCCGGAGAACACGCAAAACCGGGCAGCCCCAAATTTATCCCGCTGCCTTAGGCCCGACTGTGAACCACCTCACATTGAGCTCCAGCATGGCGAACGAACCGGTCACCGGCAGCGCTGCATGTCACCGGCGACCGACCGGTCCCAGGTGACGCGCAGCTTTCCGCCGTTGAGTTGCAGACCGATCGGCATCACGCGCGCTGCCGCATTCTCTGCCGAGCACTGCGCCTGCAAATAAAGGCCATTGCCGATCCGGTAGGATTTCTTGATCGCGCAGGTGGATCGGTACCAGACCACGGATCGATCCGTGACCACCAGCGGCGCGGTCTGCGCCGTCTGTCCGAAGCCGCTGCAGCCGGCAGGATCGATCGACCAGCGCCCCATGAACAGCGGATCGGTGGCGAGCGCAGCGGGGCTGGCCAGAAAGAGCATCAGTCCGCAGAGCGCCGCCCCGCCGATCGCCCGCACGACATCTCACTCCGAGGTCTTATCTTTTCTCAGCTTTGCCCAGTAATCCAGCCGCTTCCTGATCTCGCGTTCGAAGCCGCGATCGGGCGGATCGTAGAAGGTCTGACGCGGCAGCGCGTCGGGAAAATAATTCTGCCCGGAAAAGGCGTCCGCGCTGTCGTGGTCATAGGCATAGCCGCGGCCATAGCCCTCGTCCTTCATCAGGCGCGTTGGCGCATTGAGGATGTGCTTGGGCGGCAGCAGCGAGCCGTGCTGTTTCGCCGTTCGCATCGCCGCGCCATAAGCCTTGTAGGCTGCATTCGACTTCGGCGCGGTGGCGACATAGATCACCGCCTGCGCGATCGCCAGTTCGCCTTCCGGCGAGCCAAGAAAGTCATAGGCATCTTTTGCGGCATTGCAGATCACCAGCGCCTGCGGGTCGGCGAGACCGATATCCTCCACCGCCATCCTGACCACGCGCCGGGCGATATAGAGCGGATCCTCGCCGGCATCGAACATGCGCGCGAGATAATAGAGCGCAGCGTCCGGGTCGGAGCCGCGCACCGATTTGTGCAGGGCGGAGATCAGATTGTAATGGCCGTCCTGGCTCTTGTCGTAGATCGGCGCGCGCCGCTGCACGATCTCCTGCAAGGCGGCTTCGTCAAAAATTTCGTCCGGCCGCGCCGCACGCCAGACTTCTTCGGCAAGCGTAAGCGAGGCTCGACCGTCGCCATCCGCCATCCGGATCAGCGAAGCGCGAGCCTTGTCGTCGAGCGGCAAAGGCTTGCCCTCGATCTCTTCGGCGCGCGCAAGCAGCTTGCCGATCGCCTCTTCATCCAGCGAGCGGAACACCAGCACGCGGGCGCGCGACAGAAGCGGCGCGTTCAGTTCAAAGGACGGATTTTCGGTGGTGGCGCCGACCAGCACAATGGTGCCGTCCTCCATCACCGGCAGAAACGAGTCCTGCTGCGCGCGGTTGAAGCGATGGATTTCGTCGACGAACAAGAGCGTGCCCTGCCCCGCCTCGCGCCGCGCGCGGGCCTGTTCGAACGCCTTCTTGAGGTCGGCGACCCCGGTGAAGATCGCGGAAATCTGCTCGAAATGCAGGTCGGTTTCCTGCGCCAGCAACCGCGCCACCGTGGTCTTGCCGGTGCCCGGCGGCCCCCAGAAGATCAGCGAGCCAAGCGAACGGGCCGACAGCATCCGCGTCAGGATGCCGTCCGGACCCAGCAGGTGGTCCTGTCCGACGACCTCGGCAAGCTTCTGCGGACGCAGCTTGTCGGCCAGCGGCCGCGGCGCCGCCTTATCGAGACCGGCGGCGGTGAACAGGTTCGGCCCGCCTGATTTTGCACGGGGCGTCATAGCGCGCGCTTCTCCCTCTCCCCGCTGTTACGGGGAGAGGCAAGGGAAAGAGTGGTGCGCGGCATCATCCCGGGAATTGCGCCGTCACCTGACGGCCGCCGCGCAGGATGGTGATCTCCCAGAACCGGTTTGGATTGCGCACCGCGCGCTCCAGTTCCTTGCTGCTCGCAACGCGCTTGTCATTGATCGCGAGCACCACATCGCCGCGCTGGAAGCCGAGCCGCTGCGCGATCGAGCCCTTTCCCAATTCGAGCACGACCACGCCTTCGGCTGAAGGATCGAGCCGCAATTCCTCGGCAAGCGCGGGCGACAGATTGCCGACTTTTGCGCCGGACAGCGGCGAGCGCGAACGAATGACCAGTTCCTCCCGCGGACCGTCGGGGGCGCTTTGCAGTGCGACCACCGCAGTGGTCTCGCGCCCGTCGCGGATCACGCCGAGCCGCGCCTGTGCGCCCAGTGGCCGTGTTCCGAACCGATATTCGAAGCCGTTCTGATCGTCCACGGCCTGCTCGTCGATCGATACGATCACGTCACCGATTTTGATCCCGGCCCGCGCCGCCGGCGAATTTGCGCTCACGCTTGCGACCAGTGCGCCGGAATTGCGCTTCAGCCCGAGGCTCTCCGCGATCTCGGGGGTGACATTCTGCAGCTTGGCGCCGAGCCATGGGCGCTTGACGGCGCTGCCCCCGCCACGCGCGGATGAGACCACCACCTTCACCATCTCGGCCGGAATCGCAAAGCCGATGCCCTGTGAGCCGCCGGAGCGCGAGAAGATCGCGGTGTTGATGCCGACGAGCCTGCCGGACAGATCGACCAGCGCGCCGCCGGAATTGCCCGGATTGATCGCCGCATCGGTCTGGATGAAGAATTGATAGTCGGTGATGCCGACCTGCGTGCGCGCGAGCGCCGACACGATGCCGTGCGTCACCGTCTGTCCGACCCCAAACGGATTGCCGATCGCCAGCACCAGATCGCCGACCTGCAATTCATCCGAATTGCCGAACTCGATCGCGGAAAAGCGGTCCTGTCCGGCCTCCTTGATCTTCAGCACGGCGAGATCGGTCCGCGCATCCTTGAGGACAATCTCGGCCTCGTATTCGCGCTTATCGGCGAGCGACACCTTTACCTCGGTCGCACCCTCGACCACGTGATTGTTGGTGATGATGAGGCCGCTCGGATCGACGATCACGCCGGACCCGAGCGAGCGCTGCATCTGCTCGCGCGGAATGTTGCCGGGCGCCCCGAAGAAGCGCCGGAACAGCGGATCGTCGAACAGGGGATTGCGGACTTCGACCGCCCGCGCCGCGTAGACATTCACCACCGACGGCGTCGCCCGCTTCACCACCGGCGCGAACGACAGCTTCACCTCGGCCGAGGATCTCGGGACCGCCCGGTCCTGCGCCCATGGCGTTGCCGGCGGGAGAACGAGCATGGCCAGCGCAAGCGTGCCGAGGGCAAGGCGCGGGAGACGGCGTCCGGTCATGCGAAAATCCTTCTGGAATCTGCGGCCAGATATAGGCCGAACCCGCCGCCAAATGAAGGCCGCCGCCGTACACATGCCATTCATCGGCCGCCCTCGATAATCCAGTCAGACCAAGACGTTGGGCCGGATCGCGGAATGGCGGACGATCCGGCTGCGCACGCGCAAACGGACCGGGAGACAGGCGTGAGCGATCATTCGAGCAAGGGTGCGGCCACCGTCGCCCTCGTTGTCTATGTGGCGGCCTTCGTGGTCGGCACGATCGTGATGAGTTTCGAGATGCTCGGGTCCCGCTACCTCAATCCGTATTTCGGCAGCGGCATCTATACCTGGGCCTCGCTGATCTCGACCGTGCTGGCGGCGCTCTGCATCGGCTATTTCCTCGGCGGCTGGCTGGCCGACCGCGCCCCTTCCCTGACCGTGCTCGGCCTGACCGTGATCGTCGGCTCGATCTACATCTTGTTCGTGCCCGTCTTTGCCGAGCGCATGCTGGAATCGCTGCTGGCCGGCATCGACGATGTCCGGGCCGGCAGCCTGGTGGCGTCGGTCGCAATCCTGTTCTTTCCGGTGACGTTCCTTGGCATGTATTCGCCGTTCGGAATCCGGCTGCTGCTGCGCGATCCCAAACATTCCGGGCGGGTCTCCGGCACTGTTTACGGGATCAATACCTTCGGCAGCATCGTCGGCACGCTCGGCACCACCTTCTTCCTGATCCCGATGATGGGATCGCGCGCGATCACCGTCACCGCAGGACTTGCCGGCATCGCGGCCGGGCTCGTGCTGATGGCCGCGCAGCGGCTGATGCGCGCTTTGCCGGCGGCGCTGCTGACGGGCGCGCTGGCGTCAGGCCCGGTTGCGGTCGCGCCGGGCCTCGCTGCCGCCGAGAACCTCGTCGACATGACGGTGCGCCAGCAACTGCTCGCCCGCAAGGACGGCCAGATCGACCATGTCGAGACCACCTATAACGACATCTTCGTTTTCAAGGAAAAGTCGCAACTGCATATGTCGTTTCAGCTCAAGGGCTGGGACTACACCCAGTCCACCATCAACCTGAAGGATGCCGACGATCTGCCGCTTGCGGTCGCGCGCCAGATGACCATGGCGGTCACCTATCCCGCCGAACTGAATCGCATCCTGATGATCGGGCTCGGCGGGGGCACGATCTCGACCTATCTCGCCCGGCATATCCCGGATGTGGCCATCGACACGGTGGAGATCGATCCGGGCGTCATCGCCGCGGCGAAGAAATATTTCGGCATCCGCGAAAGCGAGCGGGTGCGTTATATCGACGTCGACGGCCGTGTCTTCCTCAACCGCAACAGGCAACCCTACGATCTGATCCTGTGCGACGCATTCCACGGCGGCTACATCCCGTTCCACCTCCTCACCAAGGAGTTTTTCCGTCTGGTGAAGCGCAACCTGACGCCGGACGGCGCGGTCGCCGTCAACATCCATGACGGCACCAAGCTCTATGTCTCGACGATCCTCACGATGCGGGCGGAGTTTCCCTCGGTGCATCTCTATCCGACCGGAGAAGGCGAAGTGATCGCGATCGGCACGCTCAACGCCCGCGAGCGTGAGAGCGTCGTGAAGCGTGCCGCGGCGCTGCAGGAGAAATACGCGTTCCGCTTCCCGCTGCCCCAGCTCATCGCAAAGCCGCTGGAGACGCTCGACACATCGCAGGGCGTGATGCTGACCGACGATTTCGCGCCCGCCGACCTCTACAACGCATTGCGCACAGGCCGGCAGAAGAAGAAGCAATAGCCGAATTGTACGCTCAAGCGACTGTCGGCGCGCACCCTAACGCGGGGTGCGGCCGGCGGCCGGAACCGCCGTTGGCGACTTGCGCGGCGACGAGCCGCGACAGCGCAAAAGCCAGTGCCGCACCGCCTGCGACGAACGGATGCGCCTCGATGCGATGGCCGGCCGAGTCATATCACAGCATCCGATCCGGCCCGCCGCCGGCAAGAAAAAAGGGCGGCTCGCGCCGCCCTTTTCAAATTCAGCAAAGAGACTGCGAATTACGCGGCCGTCTGTTCGGATTCGCCCTTGGCCTGCACGGGCCCCGAATCCTGCCCCTTCGCATCCATATCGCGATCGACGAACTCGATGACCGCGATCGGCGCGGAATCGCCGTAGCGGAAGCCCGCCTTGATGATCCGGGTATAGCCGCCGTTGCGATCCTTGTAGCGCGGGCCCATCACGTCGAACAGCTTCTTGACCATCGCAAGGTCGCGCAGCTGCGATACCGCCTGGCGGCGGGCATGCAGGTCGCCGCGCTTGCCGAGGGTGATCAGCTTTTCGACGATCGGCCGCAGGTCCTTGGCCTTCGGCAGCGTGGTGATAATCTGCTCGTGCTTGATCAGAGCGGCACACATATTGGCGAACATCGCCTTGCGATGCTCGGCGGTGCGGTTCAGCTTGCGATGCGCGTTACCGTGACGCATTGAAATTGTCCTTCTCTTCTCCGCGTCGCGACGATCCGCCCGACGTTGTGCTCAGGTGGGCTTCCTGCGTTCGCCCGTGATGTGATGGCCGGACAAGCGCCCGGCCATGACAATACTTAAACTCAGTAGTGATCCTCGAAGCGCTTGGCGAGGTCGTCGATATTCTCCGGCGGCCATCCCGGCACTTCCATGCCCAGATGCAGGCCCATCTGCGCCAGCACTTCCTTGATCTCGTTGAGCGACTTGCGGCCGAAATTCGGCGTGCGGAGCATCTCGGCTTCGGTCTTCTGAACGAGATCGCCGATATAGACGATGTTGTCGTTCTTCAG